>CADAGC010000022.1 GCA_902787365.1 uncultured Ruminococcus sp.
CCTATGATATTTTTCTTTCCCTCACTCATTGGTTCTCTTTTTTTTCTTTTTATAAAAAATCAGCCTCCTGTGATATTAATTCTATTTTATCACAGTTTGCTGACTTTTTACAGACTTTTTTTCAGAGGGTCCAATTGTTTAACAGGCATTTCCTCCGCAGGCACTCCTTCGGAGTACCTTTGTCGGAAATGAGCTCCGCTTTAGCAAGCACCTTGCCTAAGGGGGACAACTCCCCCTCCGCCCGCTTCGCAGGCACCTCCCCTATGGGGAGGTTGTTTGGGGGCTTTCGGTGTCAACTCTGTTGACACCAGCGCCACCCAAACCCCTTCGGATATGCATCACCCACACAAATCCCGATTTGTTGAGATTAATATTCAATATGTTACAAGAACAATCATTTAAAGCAACAGTTTTTCACTACTTATTATTAAGGCCTTTCCTCCGCAGGCGTCCCTATGGGGCGCCATTGTCGGAAATGAGCTTCGCTGTACGTAAAGGACTTAACTCAGCAGGCACCTCCCCTATGGAGAGGTCATTGGGGGCTTTCGGTGTCAGCTCTGTTGACACCAGCGCCACCCAAACCCCTTCGGGTACAAATACCGATTTGCAAAGCAGGGCAAGTAGGGCGGCAAAAGGTCAAATATAGTGCGGCGGCGTGGCACTTTGGGATTATTCATAATGGCGGAAGCACGTATTGGGTTAAGGAAAGTGACGCAAATAAAAGAGGCATTTCCTCCGCAGGCACCCCGTGGGGGTACCTTTGTCGGAAATGAGCTTCGCTGTAAGTAAAGGACTTAACTCAGCAGGCACCTCCCCTATGGGGAGGTCATTGGGGGCTTTCGGTGTCACCTCTGTTGACACCAGCGCCACCCAAACCCCTTCGGGTATGCATCACCCCACTTTTAATCCGTTGACCAAATTAGCATCTGTGCGGCAAAGCCGCACTCATCAATTGTGCATTGTTGCATTGCCTAATTGTGCATTGACAAATACCGATTTGTTGGGCTTTATACTTGGTTTGACAGTGGAGTAATCATACTCATCAGTAAAATAGCATTACTGCTAAATAAGGATTTCCTCCGCAGGCACTCCTACGGAGTACCTTTGTCGGAAATGAGCTTCGCTTTAGCAAGCACCTTGCCTATGGGGATAGTTTTTTGAGCGTGCGGTGGAGGATATCGCCTCGCCTACGCTCGGCTCTTGCCGCCTGACGGCGGCGCCGCAAAGCGGTCTCGGCGCTAAGGCGCCTCGACATTTGCGGCAAATGGCGGCGAACAGTTCATTCTTCACAACTCTGTTGTCACCTAAGCGTTATTCTGCTTTTTTAACTTGTTCGCCGCCTATGCGCCTTCGGCGAATGGGACTCAGCCTGTACTCAATCGAGTTTGCTCGATTGAGTACGACCCTGCAAGACCTTTTTGAGGAAAAGGGCCCCTCCCAAAACCTTCTTATGATTATGTTCCCACACAAAAAATCCCGCAGGCGTTACTGCGGGATTTTTCTATTACTTTCTTAACTTGAAATGCACGGGCATACCGTTTTTCATTTTGATCTTGACCTCGCCCTGGATAAGCGGGAGGAAATACTTTATCGCTTCGGCGGAGACATTATTACCACGCTCTGTCACCCAGCTTCTCGGGAGGAACTTTTCCTTATTAGCAACAAGCGAGGTATCGACTGCCTCGATAGTCACTACATAGGGTATATCGCTTATACGCTTAAAGACCATTGTCTTACCCGTTTCGCCCTTAAGGGCTGCTCTTACGGCTGCCGAGCCTATCTGTTCGGCCTCGTCGATATCGGTCTTAGAGCAGATATGCGACGAGCAGCGCTGCATTACATTAAGCTCTATCGAGCGAACCTTACAGCCTATACGCTCTCTGACTATCGTTTCAAGTGCCTTACCTATACCGGACAGGTACTTATGGCCGAAATTATCGGTGACATTAGACTGATAGCTGCCGTCAAGCTGATCCTCGGGGATAGTAACGCCCTCGGAAACTGCGACTACAACAGCCATATGCTTTGCCTGCTCTGCCCTAACGTCCTCGAGGAAGCGCTCGATATCAAAATCGCTCTCGGGGAGGTAGATAAGGTGGGGGGCTTCCTCGTCGTTAGCCTTAAGCACACAGGTAGAAGCGGTGAGCCAGCCTGCGTGGCGGCCCATTATCTCGATTATAGTAACGCTCTCTATCGAATAGACCGAGCAGTCTCTTATTATCTCCTGAACGGTAGCTGCCACATACTTAGCCGCCGAGCCGAAGCCGGGGGTATGGTCGGTCACGGGCAGGTCGTTATCTATCGTCTTAGGGATACCGATTATCTTGATATCCTTACCCTTTGACTTTACGAATTTTGACAGTTTCTCGACTGTATCCATAGAGTCATTACCGCCGATATAGAAGAATGCCGCTATACGGTGCTTTTCAAAGCAGGTAAGTATCTTCTCGAAAGTCTCCTCATCTCTTTCGTCGAGCTTGACTCTACAAGAGCCGAGGACTGTTGAGGGGGTCTGACGCAGAAGCTCCATATCCTCATTAGTGGTGATTACTGATTTGAGATTAACAAGTTCGTCCTTGATTATACCCTCGATACCGTTGACAGACCCGAACACCGCATCTATCTCGGGCGTTTTGAGCGCCTCTCTGAACACACCCACGAGCGATGCATTTATCGCACAAGTAGGCCCGCCTGACTGAGCAACTGCTATATTCATATGATTCCTCCTAAAATGGTGCATTACACTACACACTTTATCCGTTATACCGACAATAACTATTATACCACACTTTTATTTTATTTCAAATGTTTTTATGTGAATAATATATTTTCATAGCTTTGCATAAAAAATGCCAAGATAACAGGAAGTGTGAGGGGAAAATAACGAAAAAAGGGGGAAAAATGGGAGTTATGGGGAAACCCCTCCGTTCCCCGACGCCAAAGGCGTTGGTGACGCAACACCCAACAAATCCCGATTTGTTGAGATTAATATTCAATATGTTACAAGAACAATCATTTAAAGCAACAGTTTTTCACTACTTATTATTTAGGCATTTCCTCCGCAGGCACCCCGTAGGGGTACCTTTGTCGGAAATGAGCTTCGCTTTAGCAAGCAACTTGCCTATGGGGGGCAACTCCCCTCCGCCTGCGAAGCCGGCACCTCCCCTATGGGGAGATTGTTTGGGGGCTTTCGGTGTCAACTCTGTTGACACCAGCGCCACCCAAACCCCTTCGGGTATGCGCCTCAACATACAATTTGGTAATCAATTTGTCCGACGCCGCCGTGCCATACCTTGCCTTAAGCCAAACGCTTCATCGGCGGTAAACGCCCCGTGCGGCCGAGCACCAAATCCCGATTTATCTTATATTATATTGCCGCAAAAAGGGATAAATAACATATTTATACACTTACGAGAATATTTTTCTAAAAGCTATTGCAAAATGTGTTTTAATATGTTATAATAATTTCATAAATCTTTATAAAGGGGAGTTTTTTAATGAAAAGAAAACTGATATCATTAGTCTTTACGCTGGCTCTGATGATAGGTGCGGCGGTCATAATGCCGAGTCTGGGCATTATAAAGGCAAGTGCCAAGACCACCTATTATGAGAACTTCACGATGAACATCAATTCATCAAAGTGGAAGGACGTAACCAAGAGCGTAAACAACGTTGATGCGGCATACTATTACATAGGCGACCTTTCAAACCCTATGAACTCGACTGCCGTATTCACCGTAACGACCAAAAAGGACGCAATCGACATCAATATAGCGGACATGGCAGAAGTGATCGTAGCGCAACACGAAAACAACGGCTACAACGTAACAGGCCACAAAGTCATAAAGTTAAACGGCTATGAAGCATTAAGAGTTGACGCAACAGGTAACGACAACGGCACCAAAATGAGAATGTCGCAGTATTTACTGATCGAGAACAACATTTACTATGTTATTTCATTCGGCTCGGATGATTCGGTTTACAGCAAGATGAAGCCCGAGCTGGAGAGCGTTGTAAACACATTCAAGCCTTTGGTACGCAAGAGTGTTGCCAAGGCTGATGTAAAGCTCACAAACATCTACTACACAGGCAAGGCTGTAAAGACGAAAGCAGTTGTAAAGCTTGGCAAGAAGACCCTCAAAGAAGGCACAGACTACACAATAAGCTACAAAAACAACACAAACATCGGCACAGCGACTGCAACGATAAAGGGCAAGAACGCATACAAGGGCAGCGTTAAGGCAACATTCAAGATATGCCCCAAGAAATCAAAGCTCAGCAAGGTAACAAGCCCCAAGACAAAGCAGATAAAGGCCACCTACAGCAAGGTAAAGGGCGTTACGGGCTATCAGATAAGCTACTCGACATCGAAGGACTTTACAAAGGACACCACAAAGACAGTAAGCTCGAAGAAGACATCAAAGACTATAACAAAGCTTAGCAAGGGCAAGACCTATTACGTAAAGGTACGCTCATACAAGACGGTCAGCGGCAAGAAGTATTACAGCGGCTGGTCAAATGTCAAGAAGATAAAAGTAAAATAAAGCAAACACAAAGCCGATACAGTTTAAAAGCTGTATCGGCTTATATTTTACTTATTACTCATTGATAGTGAAGAAGGAGCCGTAAGCCCAGCCTACGGTGCCGTTATAGTCGAGATAGAGCCAGCCGCCCTCTTCCTTCTGAACATCAACTACTGCGCCCTGGGGGATAACGAGAGTATTCTCGCTCTCAGCAGAGGGCTGGGGGTGGAGGTATACTGCGCTGACGCATCTATACTGGGTAGTACCCGAAAGCTTTGAAGTAGTGGTCTTACCGTCGTCGTCCTTAGCGTTAGGGGAAGCGGTACGCTTTTTCTTACCTGTATCGTCCTCCTCCTCAGCGGGGGCAGTCTGCTTACCCTCATAGACGGTAGGCTGAGTTGAAGTTACAATACCGGTCGGTATCTCCTCCTTATACTCATTACCCTGAAGCACGAACATTCTGCGGGCTGTGAACATAAGAACGATAGCTACCACCATAAAGGTTATCATAACAGCGATAACGCCTTTCACGGTCGTGGCAAAATCCTTTTCGTCATCTTCCTCATACTCATCGTCATACTGAACACGAACAGGCTTTGTCGAAGGCTTTTTCTTTGCGCTGCCTTTCTTTTTCTGAGCCATTTTATATATCATTCCCTTTCAAACAAACTTATAATACTATTATACTAAATAATAAGCGATTTGTCAAGGAGAAATCGGGCAAAGAAAAAAGACCCTTTAATAAGGGTCTTTCGTTGGTTTTATTTCATTCGGCTTATCAGCCCCAGTACTCTCTCCATACATTGAACCAGCCCCAGGGGATCTGGAAGGAGTAAGCTATTCTGCTATCGGAAGAATAGTAGGGACGGTTGCACCAGTAGAAAACTGTTGCATCGTTCTTGATACCGTTAAGTGCTGTCTTATTATAAAGTGCGCCGTAGGCTGCAACCTTTACTCTCTTAGGAACTCTGCTATAGATAGCGCCGTCTGCTGCAAGGCCGCCTGAGGACATGAAGTTACCGCTTAAATAAATCATATCCTGAACGGTATTATAGTTTCTGTAGTAGCTTGCCCATACGCCCTTCTTTGTATACTTTGCAGCAACGAATCTGTTTACCACGCAGTCGGAAACATAAACGATAGGCTTATCCCACATCTCGCCTGCCATACCGCCTACCTCATGGAAAACTATTCTGCATATTGCCTGATAGCCATAAACATCATAGTCCATAACTGCGGTGGAAAGCTTCTGTGTCTTTGAGAAGCTGCTCTTGGAAGAGCCGCTTACTGCTCTTACCTTAAAGCTGTATGTTGTGCCTCTCTTGAGGTTCTTTACCTTTACTTTAAGTGCAGTAGTAGTCTTGATCTTTGTCCACTTCTTATACTTACCGCCCTTGATATAGAGCTGGTACTTCTGCGCATTCTTAACCTTCTTAAATCTTACGATAAGCTGGTTAGTCTGTGCGTTATAGGGGTGTGTAGCGCCGCTGTCATACTTAGCCTCAGCCACGAAAACGGGGGCCTTGAGGTTTATCTTCTTAACGGCTGTTGTCTTTGTAGTTGTAGTAGCTGCTGTTGTAGTAGCTGCTGTTGTTGTCGCTGTCTCCTGTGCGGGTGCTGCTTCTGTCTTTTCCTCTGCAGAAACTGTTGTTGCTGTAGTTGTTACTTCATCGGCTGCGAATGCCTTTGTTTCACCCAAGCAGAATACAAATAATATAGAAACTGCTAAAATCGCTGTAATTACCTTGTTAAGCTTTGGCGTGACGCCTTCACTTGAATTGTTTGTAATAATACCCATAAATTAGTTGGCGAAAGATATTTCGGCTGTGGTTTTCCGAAACCCCGCCTTTCATCTCCTTTCGGCAGCAGTCAAAGCCGCTACAATAGAATTCTCTTTTAGTGATTACAAAAGAGTTACAAATTACTTCGTTATTGTAACACTCACAAAGCAAAATGTCAAGCAGTTTTACAGTTTGTTTACATTTTGTGCCGCAATATATACAAAAATTTACTTTTAATCAATATATCTTTATTAAAATAGACAAGGTTTTACACCGTTCTAAAACGATTAAGAGTGCGGTAAAATCAAGAAATTGTATACATTCTCCCCTGATGACACAAGAGGTAGTAAAGAAAAAAGAGTACGATTTTTGTGACAATTTGTAACCATTTCGGGGCGGGGATTTTCAGCACAAAATTCCTTTTGAATGTAATATAATAATTTGCGGGAGCATAGAATTTCAAAAAGCAACAGATGAAAGGAAGTAGATACAAATGGAGAAGTTTTATCCCGAAGGGCTGATAAGCGGGAGGGCAGACAACGAATACTATCTCTCGACACCCGAGAGGCTGATGGCGGCGGCAGCGAAAGGGCTGATACTCGAAGCGAGGGCTGTGGTATGCTCGAAAGAGCACGATCTACACGTAGAGTTACCCTTTGGAAAAGGGGTGATACCGAGGGAAGAGGGGGCTTTAGGGATAGCCGAGGGAACTGTGAGGGACATAGCGATACTCTCACGGGTAGGAAAGCCCGTATGCTTCACACCGATATCGGCAGAAAACGGGCGTGTGATACTATCACGCAGGCTGGCGCAGCAGCAGTGCGAAGACGAATACCTCTCGAAGCTTGAAGCAGGCGACATAATAGATGCGTGCGTAACACACATTGAGCCATTCGGGGCGTTTGTAGACATCGGGTGCGGTATAAGCTCGCTGATACCGATAGATGCGATATCGGTATCACGCATAGCAGACCCCAGCGACAGGTTTTACAACGGAATGATGATAAAAGCCGCCGTCAAAGGCAGAGAGGGCGGGCGGCTTTGCTTATCGCACAAGGAGTTATTAGGCACATGGGAGCAGAACGCCGAGCGCTTCACACAGGGAGAGACCATAAGCGGGATAATACGCTCGGTAGAGAGTTACGGGGTATTCATAGAGCTTATGCCAAATCTTGCAGGGCTGGCTGAGCCTTTTGATGGGGCAGCGGCAGGAATGAGTGCGAGCGTTTACATCAAAGCGATAATACCCGAGAAGATGAAAATAAAACTCATTATTGTTGATGTTTTTGACACACCGAAACACACGCCGCAGATAGAATATTTTACGCAGTCACAGCGGCTTGAGCGGTGGGAGTACTCGGTGAAGGGGGCGCAAAAGGAGATATTTACGGTGTTTGCGTAGGGGGAAAGACAGGTAACAGGTTACAGGTGAGGTGTCGGCTTACGCTGACAGATGCCCATTCGGGCGAGTACAAAATCTCGATTTGCAAAGCAGGGTTTGCCGAGGCAAAAACACAAAAGAATATTGGAGTAATCATATATAATGTTCCGGCGCAATTGTTTAACAGGCATTTCCTCCGCAGGCGCCCTACGGAGTACCTTTGTCGGAAATGAGCTTCGCTTTAGCAAGCAACTTGCCTAAGGAGACACCTCCCCTACGGGGAGATTTTGGAGGCTTTCGGTTTCAGCTTGCTGAAACCAGCGCCACCCACGCCTCTTGGGTACAAACACCACACAAAAAAGGCTGCGCTTAGCACGCAGCCTTTATATATTATAATAGTATACCCTCGCTTATTTCGGCTTACTTCATCAGTTCTTCCATCTGGCCGATGAGGGAACCGAAGAGGGAAAGGGCGTCGTTGATAGGCTTGGTAGTCGCCATATCGACACCTGCGCCCTTAAGAAGCGAGATAGGGTCTTTTGAGCAGCCGCCCTTAAGGAAGCCGATATAGTCCTTAACGGCGGGTTCACCCTCATTAAGAATACGGGTAGAAAGGGCGATTGCGGCGCTATAGCCTGTAGCGTACTGGTAGACGTAGTAGTTATAGTAGAAATGGGGTATTCTCGCCCACTCGAGGGATATCTCATCGTCAAGCACGATACCGTCGCCGAAATAGAGCTTATTAAGCTCACGGTATATCTCACACAGGCCGTCGGCGGTAAGACTCTCGCCCTGCGCAACAAGCTCATTTATCTTAAGCTCGAACTCGGCAAACATCGTCTGACGATAGAGGGTAGTACGGAACTGCTCTAAGAAGTAGTTGATAAGGTAAGCCTTTTGCTTTTTATCGGTAGTGGTCTTTAAGAGATACTGCATAAGGAGGGCTTCGTTACAGGTTGAAGCCACCTCTGCCACGAAGATAACATAGTCGCTATAGGCCACGGGCTGGGTCTTATTGGAAAGGTAGGAATGTAAGACATCTATCCAGCGGTTTTCAAAGCCCTCACGCATAATAGCGAGGTAATCCTCCCCCATTGGTGCGAGCGCCTTAAGGACAGTCTCTTTAGCTTCCTCGAAAGTTATCTTCATATCCACATCGGAAACCATATGGGCATAGAGGTCATAGAAGTGGAGTTCATCGACGCCGAGGAGCTTTTTACGAAGAGCCACGTAATCATACATATAGTGCATATTATCGTGGACGGCCTGAATAAGGTTAGTATAGACCTCGACGGGGACTTCGTTGTTTTCAAGGGCGGCCTGAAGTGATGAGTCATATCTTCTGGCCTTTGCCGAGAACTGCACCGTCTTTATCTGGGCGGAGAGGGTTGCGGCCATAGTGTTTTTAAACTTATCATAGGTATGGTACATCGACTCGAAAGCGGACTTACGAAGCGCTCTATCGGCAGGCTGCATCATAAGGGGGGAATAGCTGCCGTGGGTGACCTGGTGGGCGTTGCCGTCCTTATCTATCGCATCGGGGAATTTAAGGTCGGCATCGGAAAACATAGAGAAGATATTCTCGGGGGTTGACATAGCATCGCCTGCGAGAGCCATTATACGCTCCTCAGCTTCGGAGAGGACATGGGCTTTCTTACGGCGTATACGGTCTAAGTTAAGGCGATAGAGTTCGAGAGCGGGCTGTTCCTTATAAAGCTCTTCCATACGCTCATCGGAGATAGAGATAAGCTCGGGCGTCTCGAAGCTGCCTGCGGAGTTTATCTCGACATAGGTACTCATAAGCTGACCCATCATAGCCTGATACTTAGCCACGGCGGTATCTTCATCGCTCTTACGCTGGGCATAGTTTGCAAGGCTATCCACAAGCACGGAGATATCGTCGGAGAGTTTCAAGAACTCGAGCAGTCTATCGCCGCTCTGTGCGAGGGTATCTTTAAAGGCGAGAAGCTGTGCGGGCACGGCCTTAAGTTTTGCAAGGTCTAATGCCCAGGCCTCATCTGTAGGGTAGATATCTTCTATTGCCCAGGTATAGGCCTTATCTACTTCGCTTCGTTTAGGGATTCTTTTGTCACTCATAATACTTACTCCATTCTATTTATTATAAATCGGGGGTTATTTTGTCACCTGACCCTTTCGGTATCTGCCGAAAAGAATACCGTCATCAACATATTTATCTGCCTGAGAGACCCACATCGGGAATTTTCCTGTTGCAAGAGCCGTCTGGCCATTGAGCATTCCTGTATGGAATGAGATATGGCGAAACTGGCGGAGAACAAGCTCCAGTCGTGTATGCTCACAGTTTTCGGGGCACTCATAGAGCATATCATCTGTAAGGGAATCAAGATAATCATACGTCTTTTGCTCTACTTTATCAAGATAATCAAGAAGCTGTTCATCGGAAAGCACGGTCGAAGCGGGCTTATCGGGGTTATCAAGACCCTCTTCATGGAACGGCGGCTCGTCATACACACAGGGGTTTATAAACCACTTATCTGCCGAATGTATCGCATGATACGCCCACCTCCAGCAAGGCGCTCCACAGCACAGAGCATCTCTATCATAGGTCTGCAAAGATGTTCTGATATTAAGGAAATTAGGTTTTACCATTTCTTTGATTATCATACAGAGGGTGTTATTCATTATAAAGACCTCCTAAAATGGGGATTTGTGGGGGCAATGCACAATTGTGGAGTGCGGCTTTGCCGCACAGATGCCCATTCGGGCGAGGGAATCAATGTAGGTAAACGCATATCCAAAAGTTCCCAAACAGCCTCCCTTGAACACATCATCAGCCTACGGATAAAAAAGGTGGAGGCAGCGGTGACGGAGGGGGTTCGCTCTGCGGTACTTGACCTGTTCGGGCAAGCGACAAATATCGGTTTGCAAGGCAGGGCAAGTGGGGCGGCAAAAGGTCAAGTATAGTGCGGCGGGGCGCTTTGGGATTATTCATAATGGCGGAACGTATTGGATTAAGCGAGCAGCACTATATATAATAGATTTCCTCCGCAGGCACTCCTACGGAGTACCTTTGTCGGAAATGAGCTTCGCATTAACAAGCGCCTTGCCTACGGGGGACAACTCCCCCTCCGCCACTTCGTGGCACCTCCCCTATGGGGAGGCCATTGGGAGCTTTCGGTGTCAACTCTGTTGACACCAGCGCCACCCAAACCCCTTCGGGTATGCATCATACCGCATTAAATCCGTCGCCCGAATGGGCGACACCACAATTGTGCACAATGCATTACCTAACCATGCATTGATAAATCCCGATCTGCTTTTTTCTACTATTATATTATACACTATTATAGCAGAATTATCAAGTGCTAACTGAGCGTTTATTGTTTTTTCGGGCAAAACGAAAGGGCAGCCATTCAGCTGCCCTTTGTTTGTGTAAAAATTTTGGAGAGGATGAAATGAGCTAAGGAGTTTGTCACTTAGTTTTTCATTCTTTTCTTTCTTTGCTCTACAAATAATATTATATACCATTACGGCACAAATAACAAGAACAAATAAATTACATTTTACTACAATTTAGTTACAAAATGCTTGACACCGCAAAATATGCCGTTCACTCCCCTACTTTGACCACAAGCGATTGTGGTTTTGGGAGTGTTTTTATGTTTTGCGGGAAAAATCAGCCTACACCGTACATTTTTCTGTACTCTTTCATACTTTCGAGGTATTCTGTGCCGGGAACGATACCGTCCTCGATAGCCTTGATTATATCATTTATATTAACTATAGAGTAGACCTTTACGCCGAAATCCTTATAAGCCTGCTCAACTGCGGAAAGCTCGCCGTCGAGGGATTTTTCCATTCTATCAACGGTTATTACCATAGCTGTGACATTGACATCAGCAGCGCTCTTAAGCTTAGGAAGGCTCTCACGAAGTGCCTTACCGGAAGTCATAACATCGTCGATGATAACGACCTTTTCGCCGTCTTCAAGCTTTTTGCCGACGAACATACCGCCCTCGCCGTGGTCTTTAGCTTCTTTTCTATCGAAGCAATAGCAGCAGTCGATACCATACTTATCAGCAAGCGAAGTAACGGCAGCAACAGCAAGCGGGATACCCTTATATGCAGGGCCGAAAAGGGTCTCGGCCTCGATGCCGTTTTCCTTTATACAGTCAGCATAGAAGCCACCGAGGCGGGAAAGCTGTGCGCCTGTCTTATAGTTGCCGCAGTTGATGAAGTAGGGCGCCTTTCTGCCGCTTTTGAGGGTAAACTCACCGAAAGTGAGCACGCCGCTGTCTACCATAAACTTGATAAATTCTTCCTTGTAGGTCATTTGAAACATCCTTTCATTTTAAAATATCCGCAGATAGCGTTTATCTGCGGATAGGTCTTTTTAGTCGTCAGACGATGCGTTGCTGACAGCAGGGTCATAGCTGCTGGCTCTATATGCATAGTCACGTCTGTAATACTTCTTATAGTAGCCTCTCTTATAAGTGGCTGTATCTTCATTGATAGCTGTAACGATAACGCCTAAAAGCTTACCGTTGGCAAACTCGATTGATGTAGCTGCACGGCTCACCTCGTCATAGGTAGCAACGCCTGAACGTGTTACCATTGCTATACCGCCGATAAAGGGGCTGAGGGTCAGCGTATCGGTTACGACATTGATAGGCGGAGTATCAACTATAACGTAGTCATAGTACTTTACCAGCTCATCAAGGAGTATCTTCATATTCTCGGATGCGAGCATTTCGGAAGGGTTAGGCGGGATAGGGCCGCTTGTGATAACATCAAGGTTAGGTGTCTTGGATTTGAGCACCTGCTTGAAAGAGTCGATACCGCCGAGAAGAGTGGAAAGACCCTTATCGTTCTTGAACTTGAAAGCTCTATGCTGAACGGGCTTTCTCATATCGGCGTCTATCAGCAGCACCTTTTTGCCTGCCTGCGAGAAAACTATCGCAAGGTTAGCGGCTGTTGTTGACTTACCCTCACCTGCATTAGCGCTCGAAACGGCGAAAACCTTACTGCGCTGTGTGGCAAGAGCCATTACTATATTAGTTCTTAAAGTCTTATATGCCTCAGTTACCTGGAAGGGAACGTTCTCTTCAAAAAGGGTAAATCTCTTTTTGGAGTTATTATTCTGCTTTTTCTTAAAAAGTGCCATTATTTATAATACCCTCCCTTGGTCTCCTTTGCCTCGATATCGGGTATCTCGCCGAGGATAGGATAGTCAAACCTCGTCTTGATATCGTCACCTGTTCTGATAGTAGTATCGAGCATCTTGCCGATTATTACTATAGCTGCGGATAATATAAAGCCAAGAATAAGGCCTATGAGCGCATATCTTCTCACATTCGGGCCTGAGGGGCCTGTGGGATACTTAGCGTTGCCTATTACCTGAACGGAACCTGCCTGAGTAATACGCTTGATCTCCTCGGGGCCTACCTTTTCCATTGCGTTACAGATAGAAACGCTGAGAGCGGCGCTCTTTGTTGTTACCTTGATGAGAAGCACCTCAGTATCCTGCTCGGCAGAGAGGGAAATACAGTTTCTCAGCGAGCTTGTAACGATATAAGGCTTATCGTCATCGTCATATTTAACAGTGAGGTAATCGGACAGGTCATCTGCGCCGTATTCCTCGAGGATCATTTCGCCTATCTTATCAATAACGGCATCATTCTGCAAAATAACGATATATGTTGAAACAAGGCTCTTAGATGCGTTGATATCGCCTATAGCCACCTGCTCGGTGGATTTGCTGTCAGAGTTCTTAACATACATCGAGATACTTGATGTATACTGAAGCGGAAGAACAAACTTTGCATACGCAAATGCCAAAGCGCCGAAAACTACAGTGATAAGGATAATGAACTTTATCCTTTTGAGCAATTCACCTAAAAGCTCGGCAAGGTCAATTTCCTTGGTTGACTCATCCATTTAGTACTGTCTCCTTACTATTCCTTAATATGTCATATTAATAACACCATACTCAATAATTATATCACTTATAACAATACTTGTCAATACTTAAACGTTTAATTTTTCTTCTTGGTGGTATTTTTGGCAATTCCTTCAAGGGCTGACTCCTCTACCCAGCCATAAGTGTTATTATCATACAAAGCATAGTACCACTTACCGCTTTTACCGTAGCAGGAAACGGATTCGCCGCTGCCGAGGGTCTTGATAGAGGTATAGTCGCCCGAGGGGCCATAGCGCAGCTCGGTATCCTTTGAGATACGGTACTGCTTGGTTATATCGAAATACTCATCGTTCTTAGGCAGCTGGAGGGTATTATACTGTGATATCTTAGCGGTAGTTGTGGTAGTTAGTGTGACATCGCTGTCTTTTTTCTTCTTGGTGGTAGACACAGAGACACGCTCGAGGGCATCTTCGTTTACGTCCTCGCTGCCTTGTTTATGGGCGGTGGTGGTATACTCCTCCTCCTCCTCGACGACATATATCTTTCTGGTAGTAGTCGTTCTGTTTCTATCGCCCTGTGTAGTGGTGGTAGTAAGCGTATTACTGCTGCTCTCATCATCATACAAAAGCAGGCTGCACCCCGAAAGCACAACGGCGGCACAAAGCGCACAGGCAAGAGGCATTATCCTTCTTTTCACAGCTATCATCTCCATTTATGACATTAACAGCCTTTCGGCGTTTAGGTGGAATATCTTTTCTTTCATATCGTCTGTAAGGTGCAGGCGGTCTATCTTACGCACTATATCGGCGCTTGATGCCCAGGGGCAGTCGCTTGCAAAAAGCACACGCTCGGCGCCGTGCTTAAGGATTATCTTCTCCATAAGCTCATCGGGGCACTCCAGCGTAAAAGATGTATCGAAATAGACCTCGCCATCTACCCCTGCAAGGGTATCACAGACCTGCTGCCACATACAGTTAGCGCCGAGGTGGGCAAGAATAAGCTTAAGGCCGCCCACACGCTTTATGACGTTCAGCGCACGCTGCGGGGTACAATGTATCTCATTCGGTGAATAGTAATCAAAGCCCGAATGGAGAAGCACGGGGAGCGAAAGCTCGGCGCACATCTGATATATCGGCATAAGCCTATCCTCATCTATCTTAAAGCCCTGATAATCGGGGTGAAGCTTTATACCGTAAAGGCCTGCGTTTTTGATCTTAACAAGCTCGTCCGCCCAATCGTCGGCATCGGGGTGGATACTGCCGAAGGGCAGCAGGCGCTCACTCTTTATACTTTCCGCCCAGCTATTGATTATACGCTGCTGGGTAGGCTTAGTAGCGATAGAGAGTATTGCTGCCTTATCGACGCCCCAGCTATCGAGCTTTTTGAGGGTATCGACAAGCGTTCCGTCAGTAAGCGGCGAAAGCAACGAATAGCCCGAAAGAGCCTCTATAGCCTTAGCGGCTATCTTCTCATTAAAGGCGTGAACGTGCATATCTACAAGCACTTATATCAACTCTTTTCAAAGCACAATTGTACAAAAAATCCTACAACTATTTATTATAACACATAACTCGGCGGTTTTCAATAGGGAAAATGCACCGATATTATGAAAAAACTATTGAAAATAAGAGCAAGTTGTGGTATAATTAAAGCTTAGAGGTGCAGGGCAGGCTTTGCCCGCCAAATATGACTATTTCGGAGGAACTAAAATGGACGTATATAAGGAACAGAATGTTGTAAGAGCGCAGACTGGGAATGACCGCTTTGCAAAGATAGCCGTACTTGTGATAGGGCTGATAGTGGCCTTTGGGCTGTTTTTTCTGACGTCAAGCTTCGGCGTAGGCGGGCTTGGGCTTATACTTGCAGGCGGTGCTTTATTTTTAGCTTACTATATGACCACAAGCTTTGACAACGAATACGAATACCTGCTGACAAACGGCGAAATGGACTTTGACAAGATAATCGCACAGCGTTCAAGAAAGCGCCTTATCACGGTAAACCTCAACACAGCGAAGGAGTTCGGGGAGTTTACCGCAGACACAGAGCTTGACGAGAGTGCATCATACGTATATGCTGACGACAACACAAACGAAAACGTCTGGTATCTGCGTGTTGACCACAAGGAACTGGGCGACACTTACATTCTCTTTACACCCGATGAGGAGATGAGAGAGGTAATGATGAAGTTCTTCCCTCGACAGCTACAGGCAGAGCTTAAAAGGCAGGGATAAGCCATGAAGCGTTATCTGACCGTTTCACAAATGGTGGAGTGCGAGCAGCGCTCGGACAGAGAGGGGCTTTCTCTGGCGCAGCTTATGGACAATGCAGCGCAGGGGCTTTACAGGGCGGTTTTAAAGGCTGCCGACCGAGTATCACGGCAAAAGGGCGAAAGCGCAAGAAAAATATGCATAGTTGCAGGCAAAGGCAACAACGGCGGCGACGGACTGGTTTGTGCAAGGCTTTTGCAGGAGTCGGGATTTGAGGTATGCGTAGTGCTTGCGCAGGGCAAGTCTGCGACGGAGCTTTCAAAGGCGGCATACAAGCGGCTTGACAAAAGAACAAAGATAATAAACGAATATGACGAGCAGGCGGCGAGGGACATATACTATGCAGACATAATAGTTGACTGCATATTCGGCACGGGCTTCAAAGGGGCGCTGCGTGACGAGATAAGGCCGCTTTTCTCGATAATAGACCAGTCACCCGCATACAAGATAGCCTGCGACATACCCTCGGGGTGCAGCGCTGACACGGGACTTTGCGACGAGATGTCGATCAGGGCTGATTTGACGGTGACCTTTCACAAGGCAAAGGTCGGCATGGCGCTCTCCCCTACCAGAGAATACTGCGGGGAGATTGAGGTCTGCGACATAGGGATAAAGAAAGAGTACGAAAATTTTCCTTTTATCACATATGAGCCTGACGAGGAAATGCTTACAAAGCTGCTGCCCGCACGGCCTGCGGGGGCGCACAAGGGGGATTTCGGACGGCTTCTGATAATTGCAGGCAGCGAGAACTACTACGGGGCGGCGGCAATGGCGGCAAATGCGGCGCTTCGCTGCGGCGTGGGGATAGTTCAGCTTGCAGCGCCCAAGAGCGTTATTTCGGCGCTTGCGGGGAATATGTATGAATGCACGTTTTTACCCTTTGAGGAGGGAGACAGCCCCGAAATACTGGCAGGTGCGATAGACAAAGCCACAGCCGTACTGATAGGCTGCGGAATGGGGATAAGCGGTCACACGAGGGCAGCGGTCGAATACGCCGTAAAGAACGCAGGCTGCCCTTTGATAATTGACGCAGACGGGCTGAATGTTCTTTCGGAAAATATGGATATACTGCGGGCACGTCAGATAAATGAGACGATACTAACGCCGCACATTGGCGAGCTTGCAAGGCTTTGCGGCGTTGACACAAAGACGGCTTTACAGGAAAGGCTGACACTTGCCCGTGAGATAAACGAAAAATACGGCGCTGTTGTGGTATCAAAGAGCGCAGGCACGCTGATTGCGGCTTTAGGCTGCGTTATAGTATCAAGCTACGGAAACACGGCGCTTTCAAAGGGCGGCAGCGGCGATATGCTGGCGGGAATGATATCGGCATTCGTAGCGCAGAGGGTTGACCTCAGAGAGGCGGCGGCGCTGGGGTGTTATCTACTGGGGCGCTCGGCGGAGATACTGAGCGAGGAAATGTCACAGCGCTCGGTGCTGGCGAGGGATATACTCTCGCAGCTGCCAAAGACGCTGTATGAGCTTGAACACGGGGCAGAAAACAGATGAACATGACACTCGGCTCACTAATAAAGCTTATAAGGATAATCTGCGGCGTGATAACTATTATCGTAGGGATAGTGGTGGCGTTTGTGTTTACGTCACAGCAGCAGGAACTTATTGACCGATGCACCGAGCCTGCCGTAGCAACTGTAAGCTCCTGCGAGGAGAAATACAGGCAGGACAATGACCCTGTTTACGAAGTGGCGCTTGATTACGAAGCAGGCGGCAGGAAGTACCGACACAAAATGAACTCATCAAGCAAATACGACGTAGGCGAGCAGCTGAACATCAAATACGACCCCGACGAGCCGACGGAATGTGTGCTCAACGGGACGGAGAAAATGAAGCCCGTAATGATGATATTCGGCGGAGTGATAATACTCATAGGCGTGGGTATCATATTAAGTGCGGTGTTCTCAAAAAGGTATTAAACAGACACACCTTTCATATAATTAAGTACAAGTCTTAATTTATGAAAGGTGTTTTTTATGAGAAGATTTTTTATTTTGCTTGCTTTGCCTGCGATAATGCTTTGTTCCTGCGCTGCAAAGAGCACACAGCCCGAAACCATGCCGAAGTGCTACACCGCAGAGCTGGAGATGACCGACAACGGGCGGGAATTCGAGGCGGTACTCACAAGAAATGACGAGGGGTGGGAGTATGAATTCACAGCGCCCGAGAGCATCAAAGGGCTGAAACTATCCAAAAATGCGGATAGCTTTACGGCGGAGCTTGAAAAGCTGAAATTAACCGACAATCTTGAAAAGCTCGGGCAAAACTCCCCTGCAAGGCTGATAGCCGAGGCGCTTGATATGTGCGCAAGCGGCAAGGGAATAACTGCCGAGGTCAAAGACGGCAAGACGGTCAACAAGGGCGTTGTAAACGGGGCGGATTTTACCGTGACATTTGATGACGGGCTGCCCTGCTCTATGGAGATAGGGGGCGAGATAGGGGTGACATTCAAGAACGTAAGAGCCGAATAAGGCGCAAAAAAGACTGCCGCAGGAAGCGACAGTCTTTAGTGTTTTTATCAGAATGTGATAGGATTGCCGTCTACATCATAGAATGCGATATCTGCGATATAGAAGCAAGCGTCGTTGGGCTGACCCCATCTCATGATAGTTATGAACTGATCCTCGGTGGTGTTCTGGAGTGTTTCGCCCCAGACCTGAAGCTCTCTTGAAGAAGCTTCGAGGTAAACCCACTCGGAAGTCCACTCAGAAGTCTCGAAGTCCTGCTGCTGCCATGATCTGAATGTCTTGCAGTCGTCCTGAAGTTCCTGGATAGCGATAGTGCCTAAGAAGTTACCGGGAACGAGAGCAGATGTGCCTGTGGTCTCATCAGTAAACTCGCCAACTGCCTTCTGAACCATATCTAACTTGATAGTATTTACCTTAGGCAGAAGATCCTCATGACCCTTGAATATCTCGTTGAGCTTTATTCTGGGCTTGGGTATCTCATAGTTTACGCCGTCGGGGTACTTATCAAGCACCTCTACCTTAAGCATGGGAACGCCTGCAACCTCTTCGATAGAGTATTTACATCTTGACTCGTCGCCGTTGATATACACGAGGTCTGCTGTATCGTCAGCAAGAACTTTCTTTACGTAGTCGCCGTTATATGTAGCGTCAACGCCGAACTTCTCGCCTCTCTTGCCCCACTTCTTATTGAAGTCTTCCTCTGTGAAAGCCTTACCCTTATCGTTCTTGCCGTCCTTAACATACTGAACGTCAGTCTTGATAGAGCTGAAAGTTTCCTGCATATCACCGATAAGGTTTGTGATATCAGTATCCTTAGTGAACTTAACAAGAGCGTTATCCATATTAGCAAGGCTCTTAGGCATCTCGGAAATATCAACAGGCTGTGCAGCCTCTTCTTCGCCGCCCTCGCTTGAAGCGTCGCCCTCAGCGCTTGAAGCATCAGCCTCACTTGAAGCATCAGCAGCGGAAGATTCCTCAACGCTTGATGATTCTGCCACGCTTGATGACTCAGCGGCACTTGAAGCTGCCGAATCAGCTGACTTACTGCTCGATGAGCTATCATCGCCGCAGGCTGTAAACATAGCTGCCGTCATTGTAAGTGCAAGTGCAGCCGCAAATAATTTCTTCATAATAAATTCCTCCAGTTCAAAACGTTATGGCCGATTAGACAATACTGACGTACAAAGGCGCAAGCCGATGGTTATGTGGTATTGTCTCAAATCTACATTCAAATTATATCATAAACACGGGGCTGTTTTCAATATCTTATTTGAACAAATAAAAATAGGCAATTTGTAAGTGTTGCATAAGTAATCGTTATCATATTGTGAAAATTAGCCAAAAGAAAAAGACCGCTTAAAACAAGCGGTCTTTGATTTGTTTAATTAAGCTTCGCCAGCCATTGCCTTATTGACATCGGAGCTGAAGTATACGTTACCCATATTGAGCTTAACAGTCTTGATAGCTGTGGGGCAATCACCCATCTGGAAGAGTATGCCGTCCCAACCAACTGTTGTATCACCGTCAACAGCCTCTGCGTTTGCGTTATCAACGATAGCGTTTATCTTATCCTTCGGGATAGTGAATGTAAGAGTTGTAGCCTCGGGTGAGCCGAACTTGATGAAGCCGTCGTTCTTTACGAATACATCTTCAAGAGTGCCGTCAGCCTTGAATACGTCCTCGGGGCCTTCCTCGCCCTTCTTGTTGATACCGTGGGTATCGCCCTCGGGCATATTGTAGTATGTGGGGAAGTCAACTATAAGGCCTTCCTGATCGTCAACGCCAAGGAACTTAGCCCAGCCGTTAGCTCTTGCAGGGCCTATAAGGATCTGAGTTGTACCCTTCTTGATCTTGCCGTCTTCGAGTGTTTCAAGTCTTCTGATACCAGCCTCGAACTCTTCCTTAGCGTCAGCAGTTACCTCGAACTCAACTGTGATAGTGAGATCCTGATCCTTTGTGAGAGTTCTGCCGTCGATATAGATATCGCCCCAGTCGGGATCGGAGCCAAGGCCGTTTACCCAAGGATCTGTACCGGGCTCTGCAACTGTAAGAGTTGTCTCTGTAGCGCTTGCGTCATAGCCGGGCATCTTTGTGATATCGAACTTGCCGTTTTCATCAACTGCTGCGTTTGCTGCGTTGCCGGCTGAGCTTGAATCATCAGCTGCGGAATCAGCGCCGGAATCTGCTGTAGAATCAGCTGCCGAATCAGCTGTGGAATCTGCTGCACTTGAAGCTGCGGAATCAGCTGCACTTGAAGCTGCTGCGCTTGAAGAATCTGCTGCCTTGCTGCTTGATGAGCTATCATCGCCGCAGGCTGTGAACATTGCCGCTGTCATTGTAAGAGCGAGAGCGGCTGCAAAAAACTTTTTCATTATCTACCATTCCTTTCGTATCTTGCGTGTTGTAAAATACAGTTTTACAGTTAATAGTTTATCACAAATGCGGACATATTTCAATATGTTTTTTACACAATAAATCACAAGGGGCTTATGCATTATGCACAAGTAAACGTTTACCAATTGTGCTAAACCTACAAATCACACAAAAAGAAAGAGCCTCATAAAGAAGCTCTTTCCCGTGAAATTATGAATGAAAAGAATTATCTCTTCTTAGAAGCAACTACTGCTGCACCTGCAAGAGCAAGACCTGCGAGAGCAAGACCTGCGGAAGCACCTGTTGAGGTGTTTGCTGTGCCGGAACCTGTGTTGCTGCCTGTAGAGTTGCCGCTGCCGGCTGTGGAACCGTCTGTCGAGCCGCTGCCTGTGGAACCGCCTGTGGAACCGCCCTCGGTCTCGCCGCCTTCGGTCTCGCCACCTTCAGTCTCGCCGCCTTCAGTCTCGCCGCCTTCGGTCTCGCCGCCTTCTTCGCCGCCTTCTTCGCCGCCAGCGTCCTCGTCGCCTATCTTCTTAGCCTCAGGAAGCTCAACGCCGAGCTCTACGGAAGATACTACAACGCCGTAATCCTGGAAGATCATACCGCCCCAAGTCTCACCTGTATCCTTATCTGTACCAGCGTTATCGAAGAGGTACTGAACGCCCTCGGGAGTAAGTGTGAAGAATGCCTCTGTGCAGCCTTCTCTTAATACGATGAAGCCGTCCTTCTGCTGAACGAAGTAATACTCTTCATCAGCATCATTATCCTTATAGATGATATCCTTAACATAAGCGCTGTCAAGAGCTGTCTTATCATCTGCGGGAAGACCCTTAGCGTAAATCTTATCCCAGCCGTTAGCGTTGCCAGGGCCGATGAGCCAGTAATCATAGCTCGGATCAAGCTCAGCGATATTGATCTTTACTGTGCAGCCTGTGTCCTTATACTCCTCGAACTCAGAAAGCGGGATATACTGCTGAACATCGCCCTCACCGAACTCAGGGAACTTCGGAACCTGCCAGTCCTCAGGAAGAGCGCCGTCAGTCTTATACTCCTTAGCGGAAGCTGCAAGGCACATTGTGCAAGCTACTGCAAATGCAGACATACCTGCGAAAATCTTAGAAATTTTCATGATTATTTCCTCCAAACATTTTTAACTGATTTGAATTGTCCTTCAATTCCCTTATATTATAACAGAATAATTACAAAAAATCAAGTAGTTTTCGGAAATTTGTAATCAAATATATCACAATATTATCTTTTACATTTTGTGCACAATTCACGGAAAACGTTATCATTTCGGCATAAAAATTGAGCCCGACTATTCATCGGGCTCAAAGATGTTATTTAATTAACTGTTATTTCCGGTCAGAATTACTTCTTCTTAGAAACTACTACAGCAGCGCCAGCAAGAGCGATTGCGCCAAGACCAAGAACTGCAGCTGTCTTGGGGTTGGAAGTTGTGGAAGTTGTTGTAGCATCTGTCTTCTTCTCCTCAGCGGGTTCGTCAGTAGGCTCATCTGTGGGCTCATCAGTAGGCTCATCTGTGGGCTCATCTGTGGGCTCATCTGTGGGCTCATCAGTAGGCTCATCTGTGGGTGCCTGTGTATCAGTTACTGTAAGAGTATACTCGATTGTGTGCTTGCCTGTGAATGTCTCGGAAGGAACGAATACGTCAGCCCACTCATTGTAACCGCCGTATGCACGAGCTGTGTTTGTAGCCTTGTTAGCACCTGTGCCCTCAGCCCAGAGGTGAACGATATCGCCAGTGTCCTCGTCAACCTTAGCGTCAGCAGCGATCTCAACCTCTTCGCCGTCAACTACGAGCTTTGTTGTTACTTCGTATCTTGCGTTGATGTCCTCGTCCTTGCCGAAGTCCTCAGCGAATACGAGTGTAGGAGCGATGAACCACATATGGTCGATCTCGTCGCCTACATAAGCCTTAAGTGTGAACTCCTTGCCGGAGAATACGTCAGCTGTATCTTCCTTAACGCCAGCTTTGTCTTCGCTGTCATAGTAGAAGTTGCCCCATTCAGCCTTTACCATGTTGAGGTGGGGATCGTCAAGACCCTCAGCATCCTTATAGTTGAGCTTGAAGTATACTGTCATGTCAGCATCTGTGTTGTTAGCCAGCTTGAGATAGTAGTTATCATCAAGTATAGGAGATACAGTCTTAACTGTTGCATCAGCAGCAGGCTGACCCCATGTGGGCTTGCCATCCTCACCAAGCTCTGTGCTGTTGAAACCGGCTGTGAATGCACGAGCATTGCCGGGTGTGCCGGATGTACCGAGTGTGATAGAAGCTACGTCATCAAGAGTCTTGCCCTCAGCAAGTGCAGCCTCGAATGTATCCTTAGATACCTCGTACTCATCCCACCAGCTACCGGAAGCCTCGATCTCGATCTTACCGTCAGCGTTCTCTGTGTCCATTACCCAAGCGTCAGCAGCATATGCGATATAAGCTGTAGCTATGGGAGTCTCTTCTTCTGCAGCATCGTCAGCAGCAGCTACAGAAACTGCCATCATAGACATAGCAAGTGCAGCTGCGGACATACCAGCGAAAAACTTAGAAACCTTCATTTGTAATTTCCTCCATCTGTTTTTTGATTTAATCCATATTGAGCGATATCTCCTCAACATAAACTATACACATATTTTAACACAATTATCACATTTATTCAATCAGCATAATAGCCGAAAATAATTGTAATCTTTTTGTCATATTTAACAAAAATCTTAATTTTTTCGGCTCAACTGTCCAAAAATGTCAACTTTTGGGTATAATTTCATATTTTTATATCGGTCAGATCGCGTCAAAAGCCTGCCGTATTGTGCTTACTCCTATGACATTTATTGGTAAATTGTCCACTTTAAGACCCTTAAGCGACGAGCGGGGAAGGATAATTTTAGTGAAGCCCATACGCTGTGCTTCGAGTATACGCTGCTCGGCAAAGGGTATTCCACGCACCTCGCCGCCGAGGCCTATCTCGCCCAAAAGGATAACGTCCTCCCCTATCGGCTTATCGGTAAGGCCTGACCAGAGGGCGGCTGCCGCCGAGAGGTCACAGGCAGGCTCGTCTATCTTCATGCCGCCGATTACGTTGACATAGGCATCAAGCCCGCCGAAGAAAAAGCCGAGGCGCTTTTCGAGCACGGCGATTATCATATAGAGTCTGTTATAGTCAAGGCCCGTGGCAGTTCTTCTCGGTGAGGAGAAGCCCGATTTGGTGACGAGCGCCTGCACCTCGGCCATTATCGGGCGTGAGCCTTCCATAACGCAGACCGCACAGCAGCCCGAAACGCCCACAGGTCTGCCCTCCAGAAGCATAGCGGAGGGGTTTTCCACCTCACGCAGGCCGCTGCCTGCCATTTCAAAGACGCCTATCTCATTTGTCGAGCCAAAGCGGTTTTTAACGGCACGCAGTATACGGTAAGGCAGATTTCTCTGTCCCTCGAACACGGTCACGGCGTCAACTATATGCTCCATGACCTTAGGGCCAGCGATATTGCCGTCTTTATTGACGTGGCCTACTATTATCATGGGTATTTCCTCGCTCTTGGCGGTATGCATGAGCATATTGGTACACTCTCTCACCTGCGTGATACTGCCCTGCGTGCCTGTAAGGCCGTTAATGCTCATAGTCTGGATTGAGTCTATCATCACTATCTCGGGCTTTTCCTTGACTATGGCGGCGCAGATAGCCTCGCAGTCGGTCTGTGCGAGGAGGTAGAGATTCTCGGAATCGACACCCAGGCGGTGGGCACGAAGCTTTATCTGCCTTGCACTCTCTTCACCCGAAACATATAAAATAGTATGGTCTTCGCCAAGGTGCTGGCATATCTGCAAAAGGAGGGTGGATTTACCGATACCCGGCTCGCCGCCGAGCAGCACCAGTGACCCCTTGACAAGGCCGCCGCCGAGCACCCTGTCAAGCTCACGCAGACCCGTCTGATAGCGCACCTCGTCCTTATCTATCTCGACATCGCCGATGCCGTAGATACTATCCGATATATCCTTGACCGAACTGCTGCGCTTTGAAGAGCGGGCAGCAGAGCTTACCACGCTCTCGGTCTCTTCGAGGGTATTCCACTCGCCGCAGGAGGGGCAGCGCCCGTTCCATTTTGAGGTTTCTGCACCGCACTCACGGCAGATAAACACGGTCTTTACTTTAGCCATAGTTATTGCTCCGTTTCTTGATATGTTATAACAAGTATAACACATATCAGACGGATTTTCAAGAGGGAAAGTCTTATTTTAAGTACAGTTTTATGTACTCGTTATCATAATTCCAGCCCTCTCTTTCCTCTTCGGGGTAGTTTTCTTCACGCTCGTCCTGAAATTCGTCCCACTCGCCCATTCCACGCTCATAGCCGCCGTCGGTGACGTACTGCCACTCATACCAGAACAAGCCTGCAAATATCATTATCACCGCAAGCGTCATAAGCGCCAGTTCCTTATGCCGCCTGCTCTTGCCGCCCGTCTTATAGTAAAGCTCGGCGCTTTTGAGTATCTTGTCACGCTCATATTCGTTCAGATGCTCCTGACGTTTGGTGACGAAAAACTCTCTGCCAAGCCTTTTGCCGCACAGGCCGAGAAAGCACTTATACTGCTCGGGGCGGGTCTTGAGCTTTTTGTTCACATCAAGATACTCCTCGGCGCACAGCGCCATAGCCTCGACTGTCAGTTCTCTTGAATCGGTCACTTCAAGTATGGTAGTAAACAGTCTGTCGCCGAATTGATCCATAAGCGCTGTAAATTCTCTGTATTCACGCATATTTTCGCCCCCATTCTATGGCAACAGCGGTGTTGCCTTGGGGTAAATATATCATCTTACGTAAGGTAAGTGTCAATAGTTCACAATAAAATACGGCATATCCCACAAAGGGACATACCGTAAATGGTGCATATTCACTAATAGCTATGGGCAGGCGGTCAGCCCCTTACCTCTTTATAATAGAACACCGCAAGCTGTGTGCGGTCACGAAGGCCGAGCTTTTCCAAAACAGCGCTTAAGTAGTTGCGCACCGTGCCCTCACTTAAATAGAGCTTTGACGATATCTCCTTATTGCTTAGCCCCTCGGCGACAAGGGTTATTATCTCCTGCTCACGCTCGCTGATGTCATATTTCTCGAAATCAAAGCCTGTGTTCGTGTGGCTGTTCATAAGCTCGGGGATACGGCTCGTGACCTCGCTGCCGAAAACATTAGCGCCGCTCATAACCGCTTCAAGGGCGGGAACTATATCGTCAAAATTCTGCTTTAGTATATATCCCTTAGCGCCTATTTTGAGCGACTCGACTATATATTCATCATCAGAGAATGTTGTGAGGAACAGCACCCTCGCATCGGGGTCGTCGGCTATTATCTGCCTTGCGGCATCAAGGCCTGTGACCTCGCCCATTCTTATATCAAGCAGCGCCACATCGGGCTTATGCTCCTTATAGAGCTTTACCGCTTCATCGGCATTTGAGCCGAGGGCTGCGACCTCTACCTTGCCCGTGGCTTCGAGTATAGTTTTAAGCGATATGGCAACGAGCTTATCATCATCGACTGCTATTATCTTCATCGTTATTCTCCTTTTTCTTGGGGATAGTTATGAATATGCGAAAGCCATGCTCGGCGGTGATATTTATTATGCCGTCAAGCATCTTAACACGCTCTTTCATATTCGCAAGACCCATTCCCTCGCCGTCGGAGGGCTTTGAGGTCTTGCCGTTATCGTCTATAACAAGCTGCATAAAAGCAGGGTGCTCGGTCATTGTGACACTCACCGTATCAGCGTCGGAGTGGCGTATAATATTGGTGACGGCTTCTTTGAGCACTGCTATAAAGCAGAGCTTAGTGTCCTTATCCACCCTATCTGAAAAATCATACTGCCTGATGACCTTATAGCTGCTATCAAGCGGGGCAAGGATCTCCTCACAGGCGCTTTTGAGGTCTATCGAGTCATCACGCAGATCGTGAACGCTTTTTCTTATACTGTCAAGCGCCAGATCCATACTCTCACGCACGGGCCGGAGCAGCGAAGTCATCTTCTCATCGTTTTTAGTGACGGCCATTACCGCACCAAGCTGCAAAAGCGAGCGTGAAAGAACGTGGCCGACGTTATCGTGTATCTCCCTTGCTATACGGTTACGCTCTTTGAGGGTGGCGAGGTTTATCTCGCTGTTTTGCTGCTCGATAAGGCGCTTATTGCGTTCCATGAGCACAAGGCTGTTTTCTACGCCGTAGTCACGGGTAGCTTTGAGTTCCTCGTCCTTATCCTCAAAGGTAACACGCCGATAGCAGAGCACCGCCGCAAGCAGCGTAAGCATACACACGCTAACGCCCGAATGAACATCGTCTGCAAAGGCAAAGGCGATGATCGGCAACAGGCAGAGGGCTTCACGCTTATTTCTGCTGCCAAATATACAGTAGGCGAAGGGGGCTATAAACAGCGCCGCCACGGGGTAAGCCGCACACACACCGATATATACCGCCGAGCAGCCGAGCCGCAGGGGCAGCTTATCAAACACCGTGACCAAACAGCAAAGCACGAACACGGCTATCGCAACGGCAGCCGTTTCAAACTTTGCAGAGCCGGCAGGCAGCAAAAGCAGCGACAGCAGAAACAATGTCAGCTTATCAAGCAGACCTCGCATGGGCGGACCTCCTTTACATTATAATAGGCGAGATAAATCGGAGGGGTGTTGGGGAAATGCCACCTCCCCTGAACGCATTATCAGCCTGCGGCTGAAAAAGCTCGGAGGTGGCGGCGGTGCCAGAGGGGTTATCCTACGCCCCGATTTATCTCAATCATATAAATATAGTATATCACAAATAAACTCATTTGGCAATAAGGGAGAGAAATGTAAACTTTGTGTAAATTCTATTGACTTGAAGGGCAGGATATATTATAATATATAAGCCGCTTGTGTACGGCTTACAAGCTATAGCTATGTCTATACGCCGTAATGCAGCGAGTTTTAATGAAAAGGCAGGTGCATTCTGAGATGTACGCAGTTATCGAAACAGGCGGAAAGCAGTATCAGGTAAACGTTGGTGATATCCTCTTTATCGAGAAGCTTGACGCAGAGGCAGAGTCGAATGTAACATTTGACAAGGTAATAGCAGTAGGCAAGGACGACGGTCTTGCAGTTGGCGCTCCCTATGTTGACGGCGCAAGCGTTGCTGCTAAGGTACTCAAAAACGGCAAGGCTAAGAAGGTAACAGTTTTCACTTACAAGCCTAAGAAGGGCGAGAAGAGAAAAATGGGCCACAGACAGCCGTACACACAGGTAAAGATCGAAGCGATCAACGCATAATATGATCAAGGCAGATTTCTACAGGAGCCGTGAGAACAAGCTTTTGGGCTTTCACATAAGCGGCCATGCAGGACTTGCCGAAGAGGGCGAAGACGTAGCCTGCGCTGCGGTATCCTCTGCGGTGATGATGACCTGCAATACCGTGACTGACGTGTTTAAGATAAACGCCAAGGTCAATGTAGACGAAAACGACATTCTGCTAAAGCTCGTGGATGACCCCGAGGGCAACGGCGACAGGCTGCTTTTAGGCCTTATGCTTCAGCTTGACCTGATAGGGCAGGAATACCCGAGCGCCGTAAAAATATGCGTTAACGACAGATAGGGCGAATACCCTTACAAATTACATGATGGAGGTGTAATTTAAGATGATAAGAATTTCCATGCAGTTTTTTGCACATAAGAAAGGTATGGGTTCCACAAAGAACGGCCGTGATTCCGAGGCTAAGAGACTTGGCGCTAAGAGAGCTGACGGTCAGTTCGTAACAGCCGGTAACATTCTTGTAAGACAGAGAGGCACACACATCCACCCCGGTGAGAACGTAAAGAGGGGTTCTGATGATACTCTGTTCGCTGTAGCTGACGGCGTTGTAAGATTTGAGCGTCTTGGCAAGGACAGGAAAAAGGTTTCTGTTTACACACAGGCATAATCGCAAAAGCCGCCTAACATAGGCGGCTTTTTTGCAATAAACCGATCATAAGAGCATCAACAAACAATGTATCAAGAGTTTTACCGATCATCACAGACACATACGGAGAAGCTTATGAAGAACTATCTAAAAAAAGACCCCTCTATGCCTAAGGAATACAACAAGGGCGTTATGCTGATAAGGGTCGGCGTGTCGCTCGCGGCATTACTGATACTGGTTATACTATCATATATTTTTATTTATTCCCCGCCGCCGCTCAGCTATGTGGAAAACAGGAGCTATACGGTCATAGAGACCTATGAGGCACAGCACACGGGCGGCACACGCGGCTATTCAAGCAAATACAGATACTGGCTCGGTCTGCGCGATGATGAAACAGGCAAGGACTATAAATGGGCTGTCAAGGAATCGGTCATGCGCAGCTATACCGAGGGTCAGAACGTGTCTCTGCCTGTTTATTCGGTAGGTGACACGGGCAAGAAATTCCTCTCGCTTGAAAACAATACCGATGAAAAGGAAGCAAAAAAGGAATACTATGACAGCCACCCCACTATGGCGATGAAGATTTATATGTATTCCATAATGCTGCTAATCACTGCTGTTGTCGGCTGTATCGGCGGCGGTATCGAGGAGACAGCAAAGGCAGGCAGGCACGTTTTCCTGCCTATGGAGATACCCGAGGACAGCGAAGCAATGGCGATAAAGCAGCCGGATTATGACGATATATTCAAATAAACAAGGAGAAAAGCTATGTTCGTTGATGAAGCTAAAATACACATAAAAGCAGGTGACGGAGGCGACGGGTGCGTTTCCTTTCACAGAGAGAAATATGTAGCGGCAGGCGGCCCTGACGGCGGCGACGGCGGCAAGGGCGGCGATATAGTCTTTGTAGCTGATACAAACATATCAAACCTCATAGACTTCCGCTACAAGAGAAAATACATAGCAGAAAAAGGGCAGGACGGCTCATCAAAGAACTGCTCGGGGCGTGGGGCTGATGACCTGATAATCAAAGTTCCCCTAGGCACGCTCGTCAAGGAAACAGGCACGGGCAGGATACTTGCGGATATTTCGACAAAAGAGCCTGTGACAGTTGCCAAAGGCGGCAAGGGCGGCAGAGGAAATGCGCACTTTGCCACATCGACAAGGCAGATACCCCGCTTTGCAAAGCCCGGCTTCAAGGGCGATGAATACGACATAACCTTAGAGCTGAAATTGATAGCAGACGTAGGGCTTGTAGGCTTCCCGAACGTGGGCAAGAGCACGCTTATATCGGTAGTTTCGGCGGCAAAGCCGAAGATAGCAAACTACCACTTCACCACGCTGACACCCGTATTAGGCGTTGTAAAGGTAGAGGAGCAGTCGTTTGTTATGGCCGACATTCCGGGACTTATAGAGGGTGCGAGCGAGGGCATTGGTCTCGGGCACGAGTTCCTCAGGCACGTTGAGAGGTGCAGGCTCATAATACACGTTGTTGACGTTTCGGGAATCGAGGGGCGTGACCCTAAGGAGGACTTTGAAGCGATAAACAAGGAGCTTGCAAACTTCTCGGAAGATTTAGCGGCCGCACCGCAGATAGTCGCTGCAAACAAGAGCGACATAGCCACACCCGAACAGGTAGATAGTTTCAGAAAATACATCGAAGACAAGGGCTTACAGTTCTTTGAGATATCGGCTGCCACAAAGAAAGGCACGCAGGAGCTTATGTACGCTGCAGCGCAGGCGCTCAAAGACCTGCCGCCCGTAAAGGTCTACGAAGCACAGCCTTTGACACAGCTTGAACTTGATGAAAAGCTGCTCTCAAAGAAGCAGTTTGACATCACCGTGGAGGACGGCGTATACTACGTTGAGGCAGACTGGCTTTGGGATATACTCAGGTCGGTCAACATGGAGGATTACTCGTCGTTACAGTACTTCCAGAAAGTTTTACGCTCGTCGGGCATAATAGACAAGCTTGAAGAGCAGGGCATAAACGAGGGCGACACGGTTGACATCTTCGGCTTCCGCTTTGAGTTCGTTGAGTAAGGGGGCGCTGACTTTGACCAAGGACGAGGCAAGGCAATACTCCCCTCTTACGCTGGCGTTTGTGGGCGATGCGGTATATGAGCAACTGGTAAGAGATGAGCTGGTCATCTCAGCTAATATGCCCGTAAGAAAGCTGCACTCGCTTAGTGTTCAGAAAGTCTGCGCCGAGTATCAGGCGGCGGCCATAAGGGCGCTTAGTGATGCGCAGGCACTCACAGACGAAGAGCAGGACATTTTCCGCCGTGGGCGCAACGCAGGGGGCGTTTCGGCACCCAAGCACTCAACAGTCGCCGATTACCGTGCAGCCACGGGGCTTGAAGCGCTTTTCGGCTATCTGCACCTCACAGGGCAGGACGAGAGGGTAAGGGAGATCTATCGCAGGATAAATGAGCTTATGACGCTCTGAATGCATAATGCATAATTAAGGTGTCCGCATTACGGCGGACGGATATAAAAAAGCCGCTGTGTAATAACAGCGGTTGATTTTTTATCAGAGAGCATTTTTTCATATAAAAAGAAAAAGCAGTCCCTATTGGAACCGCCCTTCATGAAAAGTATTTATTCAACATAATCATTATACCATATCCACAGGAAATTTAAAGTAAATTCTTAGGCTATTTTGTAAAATAAATGTAAATCGACAAAATTCGCTGAAATTCCCGAAAATACGCCGTTTTGAAAATGTTAAACGATTTAAGGAACCACTTTTGTTATTTCGGACGAACATTTAACTAATTGTAAACTCCCCTTTTTTGCGCAAAAAATGGCGGCTTTAAGGAAATATCGCACAACCGTTGTGCGGCAGTATACGTGGTCTCAGCGAAGCTGAGACCGCCGGTTTTTCGTCAGAGTGCCCATATTCGCCGCAGTTTTACCGGCGTAAGACAAGGTGAATTTGGGTGCTATGACGGAAACTCGGCAAGCAGATGGCGTACAAAGACGAAAGTCGGTGGTTGTGCGATATTTCCTTAGTGTTTTCTATTGACAATTTGGCTGTTAGTGACTATAATATATATAATAGGTACAGGAAACTTACCTATAAGGGAAGAATAACAAAAGAAAAAAAGACTAAAGAAACGGGGAAATGAAAAATGGGATTTACAAGAAGCAGGAGGATCAATCCGATAGTTATTGTGGTAATATTTATAACTGCGCTGGGCTTTGCGGCCTACGGCGGGTATAAGTATTTCACAAAAAAGGCCGTGTATGATGACCTTGTAAAGAGCTGCACGGTGCAGGCCGATGCGCAGGTCATAAGCTGCGAATCACATCAGGTCACAAAGACCAAACGTGTATCAAAGCACCACACAAAGACTTACCACGAAACTTGGTACCTCACCAACGCATCGTTTATGGTTGACGGCAAGGAATACATCTGCAAATACGACAGCAAGACGGATTTCCCTGTAGGGTCTATGACGACAATAAAGTACGACCCCAATGACCCTGACAAGAGCTTTATAGGCTCAAACCCGCAGAACAACTACAGCGAATATATGAAATTTATGATAGTTGGCGCCGTGCTGGCAATCAGCGGAATAGTTTCGTTTATCAAATACAAGGGGCAGCAATAAACGGCAAGCCGTCAGGCAGGCTATGCTCTTACATCTGACAACCAATCCCGAAAGGAAGTAATAAAATGACAGTTTATGAAGCAAAACAGGAGATACTAAAGCTCAAAAAGGAAAAGGATATATGCATTCTCGCACACAGCTACGAATCCCGTGACATTGTGGAGGTTGCTGATTTTACGGGCGACAGCTACAAGTTAAGCGTTGACGCTTCAAAGGTGCAGAACAAGAACATCGTCTTTGCAGGCGTTCACTTTATGGCGCAGACTGCAAAGATGCTCTCGCCCGACAAGAGCGTATATATGCCCAACACCGCCGCAGGCTGTGAAATGGCAGAGCAGATGGACGTAGAGCTGCTTGCAGGAATGAAAGCCAAAGAGCCTGACAGGCTGGTAGTTGCATACATAAACACCACCGCCGAGCTTAAGACGCTTTGTGACGTATGCGTTACATCTTCGAGCGCTGTAAAGATAGTAAGCGCCTTACCTGACAAGAAGATACTGTTTATACCCGACTGCAACTTAGGCGCTTTCGTACAGAAAGCCTGCCCCGACAAGGACATTATGCTCTTTAACGGCGGCTGCCCTGCACATCAGCGTGCAACAAAGCAGGACGCAATAGATGCAAAGGCCGCACACCCCGAGGCGCTTCTGCTCGTTCACCCCGAGTGCCGCCCCGCAGTCACAGAGCTTGCCGACTACATAGGCTCGACCTCGGGCATAATGGATTACGCCAAGAAGAGTGATTGCAAGGAATTCATCATCGGCACAGAGTTATCTATCGCCGAGCACCTACAGTACGAATGCCCCGACAAGCGCTTCTATCTGCTGACAAAGAACATCATCTGCCCCAATATGCGCATGACGACGCTTATGGACGTTTACAACATCTGCAACGAGATAGGCACAGACAAGGCCGCCGACAGGGAGATAACCATGAGCGACGAGCTTATCGCCAAGGCAAAGGTATGCATTGACAAGATGATCGAATTAGGCGGCTGATTGGCTGCGGCGCACGGATTTAAAATCTTTGACCCCGAGGATCTTGCGTTCCTCGGGGTCTTGCTTTTGATATTTATGTATTGAAGTTGATATTCTCAATAAACCTCTCCTTAAATCCCTCGTCGTCGGAGAGGGGCAGGGTGGCGGCTTTACTGCACAGGACTGACAATCTGCTGAAAAAGCTATCGTCATAAAGAGACTGCTGGGCGCCTTTAAGGGAGGTATTGCCGAGAGAGTGTGTCTTAGGCTTAAGCTCTTTCGGGATAAGGCCGACGGTGCAGGCGCTGTCGATATCAAGGAAATGCCCGAAGCCGCCTGCTATGATAAGGCTGTCGATATCGGCATAGGTCTTATCTGCGCTGACGAGCAGTGTATCAAGGCAGGCACGAATGGCAGCCTTGGCAAGCTGAAGCTCACGGATATCCTGTCCTGTGAGGGAGATATTCTCTGCAAGCGCAAGGCCTGTGTCGGCGAAACTATCCAAAAAAGTTCCCTGCTTGTCAATATAGCCTTTATCAAGGCAGAAAGCGAGGGCATCAATAGCGCCCGAGCCGCATATGCCCACAGGCGGGGCGTTATCTATCGTATCAAAGGCAAGTGCGCCGTCTTTATCATAGACCCTGCACACAGCACCTCGCACGCCGCCGCAGCCGCAGCTAAGCTCGCCGCCCTCAAGGGCAGGGCCTGCCGCCGCAGATGCGCAAAAAAGCTTATCATCGGCAACAAGCGCCGCCTCGCCGTTAGTGCCGAGGTCTAAGAAGAGCAGAGTCTTACCGCTTTCGGGCAGGGAGGCAAGCCCCGATGAGATATCGCCGCCCACAAAGGCGCTTATACCCTTAACGAGCGTCACGGGGATATCGGGCAGGGCGCACTCGCCGCCAAGAAGCTCATAAAGCGGCAGCGTCTCGCCGCCAAGGGTGGCAGGCGCAAAAGGCGCCTTACAAAGTCCCAAACAGTCAAAGCCGAGCAGCAGGTGATACATAGCGGTATTGGCGGCGACTGTCATTTTTATGATGTTGAGCGAGGGGGCTTCAAGCTTTTGCAGGGCTGTCAAGAGGTCATGCTGCATGGCTTTTCTTATCTCGCTGCCCTTGCCCGAAAGTGCCGAGCCGAGGCGTGTTATCACATCAGCGCCATAGGCAGCGGCGCTGTTAGTCACGGTGACTGTGCGCACGGGGCGCTTATCTGTGATATCGACAAGCGAGAGGGCAATAGTCGTAGTGCCTATATCTGCGGCTATGCCGAAAGTATGGGCAGGGTCGGGCGTTTCCCAGTATTTATCGGGGGTATCATACTGCGAGGGCGTATCGGGCAGCTCAACACGCACGGGGGATTTGGTGAAAGCCTTACAGGCAAGACGAAGCCCCTGCGAGAGCTGAGTTTCCTGCAAAAGGCGTCTGTCTTCGGGGGTGATATCAAGGCTGCCTGCGATGAGCTTTACCCGACACTTACCGCACTCCCCTGCCCCTGAGCAATAAGCAGGCAGGAAAAGCCCCTTTTGCCTTACATATTCAAGAACATTCACCCCGGCTGGGATTATTAGCTGCATAAAATCACCCCTTTTTGTCAGGTAACAGGTAACAGGTTACAGGTATTGTGTCCGCCTTACGGCGGACGAATAGGCTTATGCGCCGCAGGGCGCACCTTAAGGCAACACCGCACAACCAACGGCTTACGCCTTTGTATGCCATATGCTTGAAAATTTTCCGTCATATCGCCCAAATCCACCTTGTCTTACGCCANNNCCTTGTCTTACGCCAGTAAAACTGCGGCGGATATAGGCAATCTGACGAAAAATTTGTCAGCGCATCTGACATACAATGGTCGTGCGGTATTGCCTTAACTGTTAACTGTAAACTATTAACTGAAAAGAGCCGCCCCTCACCGGAGCGGCTCATAGTATCAGATATTATTCCTCGTCATCAGTATCGGGCATATCCCAGTTATGATAAACATTCTGAACGTCATCATTATCCTCAAGGTGCTCGAGGAGGAGGTTCATCTTCCTGATAGCGTCCTCATCTTCAAGTGTGGTATAGTTTGCGGGCACCTGTGCGGCCTCTGCGGATATAAGCTTATAGCCCTTTGCTGTGAGCGCCTCGCTTACTGCGGAAACGCTGTTGGGGTCACAGGTTATCTCAATAACGTCCTCATCGATATTGAAATCGTCTGCGCCTGCGTCCATTACGTCTTCCATAACAGCGTCCTCGTCCTTTGAGCCGTCATACTCGGCAACGATGCTGCCCTGACGTGAGAACATAAACGATACACAGCCCGATGTGCCGAGGTTGCCGCCGAACTTATCGAAATAGTGGCGGATATCGCCTGCTGTTCTGTTCTTATTATCGGTAAGGCACTCAACGATAACTGCAACGCCGCTGGGACCGTAGCCCTCATACACCATTGACTCGTAGTTATTCTTATCGCCGTCGCCTGCGGCCTTTTTGATTATCCTCTCGATATTTTCGTTAGGAACGTTATTAGCCTTAGCCTTTGAGATAAGGTCACGAAGCTTTGCGTTATTGTTCGGGTCGGGGCCGCCCTCTTTAACTACAACGGCCATTTCTCTGCCTATCTTAGTGAATATCTTGGCTCTTGCGCCGTCGGTGGCTTCCTTTTTACGCTTGATGTTAGCCCATTTTGAATGTCCTGACATAAGTTTCACTCCTTAAATTTTTGCTTTAACTTATTTATTATACTATATTTTATAAGATAAGTCAAGGGGTTTTACTCATTGACGGCACTCATTACTGCCACTTTTATCTCATACCAAAGCTGCTCCGATAGTTCATCATACTCTTTTTTTAGCCCTTTTTCCTGCGCCAGATATGGCGGCGAGTCGTTCCACGAGCCCATACCGCCGAAAACATCAGCCTTTGAGGCGGCAGCAAACAGTCGGCGCCCACGCTCGCTCATAGCAGGCAGATATGAGAGCATCTCATCATCTGAACCGCTTATGTCTTCACCTTGAAGCCGCTTTATGGCATCAACGAATATCTCTTTAAACCCCTGCGCACCTATCCTGTCGGCAAGGTTTGCTATCCGGGCAAGCACGGCGAACAAATCATCGGTAGTATCGCCATAGAAAGACATATCAACAGGGGCTGTCGTAGAAGGATATTCGGTATATTTTACATTCCATTTTCCGCTTTCCTGCGAATACTCCCACTTAGGCTGCCAGTAATTGAGGGTTTTATCATTATACACGGTCAGCGCCATTATCGGCTTTGTATTGACATAACCCTGCATATGCCTATTATTATCATCAGTATTTATAAGCAGGTGAATATCCTCAAGCCCGAAATCTATCATTTTGCGAAACCAATCATCAGCAGTTATTACTACGGGCTTTTTCATTCTGAATAAGCCCAGCCGCTCGGTAAACTCAAAAGTGAGCGTGTCAATATGCGGATAAAACTTATAGTCAAAAGTGCCTGCTGAAAGCCTGTTTCTCGCCGCACGTACAAGGCAGGCAAGGTTAAACATTCCACCGTTCATAGTTATCACCTCTCATTTTCAGTATAGCATTTTGACAGGGGTATGTCAAGGCAAGGGAAAGGTGAACAATTATCACAAGCAAATATTGGCAGATATACCCATTGATTTTAAGAGGGCGCAATAGTATAATTAATGTCAAGAGGTGATAAAAATGAAAGGAAAGCTAATACTCATATCAGCCCTTGCGATAATGCTCACAGGCTGCTCGGCAAGCGACAGCAGCAAGACGCAAAGCAAGGCAGACAGTCAGGCGGAAAGCTCTTCGGCGGTTTCGGCTGTAGAAGAAAGCTCTGCGCCCGACGAAAGCTCAGCCGACAGCAGCAAGGCAGAGCAAGATGCGGCGAGTGATATACTTGACCCGTATGAGCTTGAAAAGCAATACACCGCCGCCGAGGGCGATGACATAGGCGATATTGTCGATTGGCAGGATTTTGGCAGCATAGACGAGATGCGCCAGAGCGTATGGGGCAAATTCTACGCCGAGAAAACCGGGCTTGACATATCACAGTTCATACCCGACACATCGCAAACGCCTGATATCGAAAAGGGCGGCTGCACTGCGCACTTAAGCTTTTGCAGCCTCGGTTACAAATATGGGGGCAAGTGGTTTACCCTTGAAGCTGATGTCACGAAATATGATGACATTCAGGCGCTTTTTGATGCCTTTTACGGCGAGGGCGGCAAGGCGGCGCTAAAGGGCGGCAAAGCGGCTATAGACGGCGATATCATCGTCGATGAATTCAAGGAATACGACAACGGATATCTGATAATGGGGCTTAGCAAAAACGGCTTCGGGCTGTCGGTCTACACAAGCGACAAGAGCGTGACACTTGAC
>CADAGC010000023.1 GCA_902787365.1 uncultured Ruminococcus sp.
AATACACAAATATTTACTTTCTATCTAAATGAATACGATTTTATAACCGGAGAATGGAAAACGGTTCATTATGAAAAGCAAAATGCTGCGGGTAGTATCGTTTTTAATAATATCGTCTGTCTTTTTCACAATTATTCAACATGATATACCCAGCCAAATGGATCTGGTAATCTTTGTGTTTGGATTCCAGTGATTTGGTCATATAACCATTCTGTAATCTTACCCATCTTGCCGTTGTTAATTGTTAATGTTTCGTTCTTGTATTGGATTGTTCCAACTGGAGAAATAACAGCTGCTGTACCTGTACCGAATGCTTCATCAAGCTTTGAGTCTGTCTGCGAAAGGCCGTAGTAGAGCTTGTTTTCCCTCCTCGGCAGCTCGCAGCTGACAAGCTCTGTGCCCATAACGCTTCGTGTCGAGAGGTTAAGCCCCTTGTCAACGGGCACGCACTTGGCATAGCCCGATATGATACCGAGAGAGATATTTGCACGTCTGAGCGCATCATAGGCGTCCTTATAGGCCTTGTCTATGCTGCCCTTAAGCTCGTTTGCAACGTTAGTGAGCATCATTATCTCACGGATAAGTATATTTCTTTTCCTGTCAAGAAGGTCATACCCCAGCTTCGCCAGCGCAAGGCTCTTCTTTGAGGCTATTAAATTACCTTTAGTAGGAAAAACCTGCTGGGACATGGGGTGACTCCTTTCGTCGCAAATGCATAATTATTGTGTGCGGCTAAAGCATCCGCCCGAATGGGCATCTTATCGACGCTTTGCGTCGATACCACAATTATGCATTATGCATTGTTTAGTTGTACCCGAGAGCCGTAAGTGCTTCGGGGTCGTAGAACTTGTTTAGGTGCTCCTCGTCAACACGGTCAAGCTCCTCACGGGGCAGCTGTGAAAGCAGCGCCCAGCCGAGGTCGAGAGTCTGCTCGATAGAGCGGTTCTCGTTGAAATCCTGACCCAAGAAATGCTTCTCGAACAGTCTGCCGAAGTTAAGGAACGACTTGTCGGAATCCGACAGTTCCTCCTCACCGATAACGGAAGCCAGCGCCTTAGCGTCCTGCACCCTTGCGTATGCCGCAAAGAGCTGGTTTGCGCAGGTCTGGTGGTCTTCTCTTGTAAAGCCCTCGCCTATGCCGTCTTTCATAAGACGTGAAAGCGACGGGAGTATCGACACAGCAGGGTAAACGCCCTCCTGCTCCAAAGTTCTGTCTAAAACTATCTGCCCCTCGGTGATGTAGCCCGTAAGGTCGGGCACGGGGTGGGTTATATCGTCGTTAGGCATTGTGAGAATGGGTATCTGCGTAACAGAGCCCTCTGCGCCCTTGACGATGCCTGCTCTCTCATAAAGCGACGCCAAGTCGGAATAGAGATAGCCGGGGTAGCCCTTTCTGCCGGGGATCTCGCCCTTTGATGAGGAGAACTCTCTGACAGCCTCGGCATAAGATGTCATATCAGTCAGAATGCAGAGAATGTGCATATTCTTCTCAAAAGCCAGATATTCAGCGCAGGTGAGTGCGCATCTCGGCGTAAGGATACGCTCGATGATAGGGTCGTTCGAGAGGTTTATAAACATAACAACTCTCGAGAGAACGCCTGTTTCTTCAAAGCAGCGCTTGAAGTAGTCGGCAACGTCATTCTTAACGCCCATAGCGCCGAAAACTACCGCAAAGCCCTTGCCCGACTCGTCTGCGATCTTAGCCTGCCTTACTATCTGCACGGCAAGCTTGTTGTGCGAAAGACCCGAGCCTGAGAATATAGGCAGCTTCTGCCCTCTGATAAGGGTAGTAAGCGCATCTATAGACGAAATGCCTGTGTTTATATAGTTCTGGGGGTAAACTCTCGATACGGGGTTGATAGCGCTGCCGTTGATGTCGGCGCTCTTTTCGGGGAATATCTCACCCAGCCCGTCGATAGGCCTGCCTGCACCGTTGAAGATACGGCCGACCATTTCCTTTGCAAGGGGCAGCTCCATAGGCCTGCCCTCAAACTCGGTAACTGTGTTTTCGAGCGAAAGACCTCTTGTGCCCTCAAAGACCTGCAAAATAGCCTTATCCTTAGACACCTCAACAACTCTTGCAAGGCGCTTTGTGCCGTCTGCGAGGTTGATCTGTGCCATTTCATCATAGCCTATGCCCTTTACGCCCTCAAGCGCCACGAGCGGGCCGTTTATCTCGCTAAGACCTATGTATTTAAGGCTCAAACTCATGCGCCTCCAATCCGTCAATATCTGCCGTCAATGAAGCTGAATACTCATCAAACATCTCGGGCTTGTCATTGGGTATATCGTATTTCATCTTGATAAGCTTTTCAAACCAGCCTGTGGCCTTGATATCCGCAACGCCTATGCCCCTGCCTGCGGCCTCGTTTGCCTTGTCATAGAGCAGGAGTATTATCTTCATCATTCTGTACTGCTTATCAAGGTCAACATAGGTGTCGTCCTTATGGAAAGCGTTCTGCTGTAAGAAGCCTACTCTTATTACCCTTGCGGTCTCTATGAGTATCTTCTGGTCGTCTGGCAGAACGTCAGAGCCCATAAGCTTTACGATCTCCATAAGCTCATTTTCCTTTGAGAGGATAGAGCTTATGCGCTGCCTTGTCTGCATATAGTCATCAGCTACATTTGCTTTGAAATACGCCGCTATATCGTCGATATACTCGGAATAGGAATCATTCCAGTTGATAGCGGGGTAATGTCTTGCATATGCAAGGTTCTTATCAAGTGCCAGGAAGCACCTTACAAAACGCTTGGTGTTCTGCGTTACAGGCTCGGAGAAGTCAGAGCCCTGGGGCGATACCGCACCTATGATAGTGACCGAGCCCTCTTTGCCGTCAAGCGTCTGCACATAGCCTGCACGCTCATAGAAATCTGCTATTCTCGACGGCAGGTATGCAGGGAAGCCCTCTTCTGCGGGCATCTCTTCAAGACGACCCGATATCTCACGCAGAGCCTCAGCCCAGCGGGAGGTAGAGTCGGCCATTATAGCTATATGATAGCCCATATCTCTGTAATACTCGGCTATGGTGATACCTGTGTAAATGCTCGCCTCTCTTGCCGCAACAGGCATATTCGAGGTGTTGGCGATAAGCATAGTTCTGTCGGTCAGCGGCTTGCCCGTCCTCGGGTCGATAAGCTCTGAGAACTCGGTAAGGACCTGCGTCATCTCGTTGCCACGCTCGCCGCAGCCTATGTATATGATAATATCCGCATCACACCACTTTGCAAGCTGGTGCTGTGTCATTGTCTTGCCCGTACCGAAGCCGCCCGGTATCGCCGCAGTACCGCCCTTTGCTATAGGCGATATGGTGTCGATAACTCTCTGGCCTGTGATAAGGGGCTTTGAAATAGGCAGCCTTTCCTTACAGGGGCGGGGCACTCTGATAGGCCACTTCTGCATCATGGTGTAGGCAGTTTCCTTGCCTGCATCATCACGCACCTTTATTATCTCATCGGTTATCTTGTGCATACCGTTCTCGGCAGTCCATACCACCTCGCCGCCCTTTGAAAGCGGGGGCAGCATACACTTATGTATTACAACAGCCGATTCGGGGCAGGTGCAGTAGCACATACCCGGCTCTATCCTGTCGCCTGCCTTTACGGTAAGGGTAGTGTCATATTCCTTTTCGGTGTCGAGCAGCTCGACATTGGCGCCGTCTGAAAGAAAAGCGCCGCTTATCTCTTCAAGCCTTTTAAGGGGGCGCTCGATGCCGTCAAAGATATTTGTGATGATGCCGGGGGCAAGGGTAACAGACATAGGGCTGCCCGTGCCCTCTACAGGCTCACCGGGAAGCAGGCCTGTTGTGCCCTCATACACCTGAATGGTCGTGAAATCGCTTGCCACGCCGATGACCTCGGCAATAAGGCGCTTTTTGCCCACATAGACCATTTCCTGCATAGAAAAGCTCTTTGTGCCCTTGACCTTTACGACAGGGCCGTTTACAGAATATATAACGTCCATATTATACTCCTAAATGCATAATTTAATGCTCCAAGGTGTGCAGCTTACACCGCACGGTATGCCCGTTCGGGCGGGTGCTTATCAAACAGATACAGCGCCGTTGTTCTTTGCAAAGTCTGCACGCTCTTTTTCAAGTGCAGAGCTTACCGAGCAGTCTACAAGCAGACCCTCTGCGTCAAATCTTACGATAACGCCGCCAAGTGTGAGAGCGTCGCTCTCCTTACATTCATAGCCGAAGCGGCTCTTTATCCTGCCTGCAAGCGACATATGCGCAGGGCTTAAAAGGCACACGCCCTCCATGCCCGCATATTCCGCCTTTATCTTTTCAAGGCAGGCGAAAACATACTCCTCATGCTCGGGCGATGATGCTTTTTTCACAAGCTCTGCCCTTGCCTTATCGAATATGCCCTCTATAAGCCCCTCACGGTAGAGCAGCACCGCACGCTTGGCCGAAAGCTCTGTGCCTGCATTCTCACGCTGGGTGGTAATGCTGACCTCACGCTCTATCTCGGCCTTGTGCCTTGCAAAGCTCACAGTTTCCTCGTCGGTGAGGTGCTTTTTGTATTTTGATGCTTCCTGCTCGGCGCCGTCACGTATCATGCGGGCTTTTTTCTCGCCTGCACCAAGCACCGCCTCACGGAAGGATTCAAGTCTTTTATTATCGGTCATAATAATCTCCCAAAGGGTAATCTCTTACCTCTATCTTCTTTTACTTATCTCTAAACGCCCACAGCCTCTTTGAGATATCTGCTGATAGACTCGGTAACATCGCTCGTGCCGTGTCTGTCGGGTATCTCGGTTATAAGGGGCGTTGTGCGCTCAAGCTTATACTTTTTCACAAGCTCACGACAGCATTTTATCGCCTCGGGGGTCATAAGTATTATGCCTATGTCCTTTTTCTCCATAGCGGCGTTAAGAGCCTGTGCAGTCTCCTGCTCGCCGTGAACGAGCACGCCGTCTATGCCTGCAAGGCGCATACCCATCTGCGTGTCGAGATTGTCGCTTATAAGGTAGAGTTTCATATTATCATCTGCCTTTTGATGTGTTACGAAATGCCTATAGCCTTGCCGACGTTGGATATGATAAGGATAGCGATGAGCAGGCCGTAAAGAGCGATACCTTCACCAAGAACGACGAAGATAAGTGACTTAACGAATGCATCGGGGTTCTCGCTTGTAGCACCGATAGCTGCGGAAGCGCCCGAAGAAACTGCAATACCCGAGCCTACGCAGGCAAGACCTACTGCAAGCGCTGCACCGAGGTAGCCCATACCGGCACCTGTCGAGAGGGCTGCTGTAACGCTGCCTGCCTCGTCAGCCGCAAAAACGAGCTTGCCTATCGGCACGAGGACTGCAAGACCCATAACACCGAAGAATGTGCAAAGGTTGCCGATGAATGCCTTTCTGGGGCTGCCGCCGTTTTTGATCCTCTTAGCCATAAGAATAAACGGCACCATAAGCAGTACAACTACTATAAGGGGTAAAATGAATATCAACATAACTGATTCCTCCAAATATCAAATATCGTCTTTTAAAAGCTCGCTCGTTATCGGAACATATTCCTTGCCGCCGCCTAAGTAGAAACGGGAGAATATCTCGTAGAACTCGAGCCTTATTATCTGAATGGCAACTATCATGCCCTCCATAGCCATAACGAAAAGGTTGCCTATAACAAATACTATAGGCTGCCCTACCTTGCTCATGCCCTCCATAAGGGTCATTACCACGAGCATCATGCCGGCGTGGCTCATTACGAAGCCACCCACACGAAGGAAGGACATGGTGTTTGAGATGTATGAAAGCACGAACTCGAACATCTCGAAGAAATTCTCTACTATAAAGCCGCCAAGCGTCATCTTTTCATCATGCTCGGAGAATTTCCACTGCCTGTATTTTGCAAATATCGCAAAAGGCACACGGCAGAATATGCAAAGAGCGGGTATCACTATCAGGAATATGATAAAGGGTGCGCTCATGACTTCCATATCGAGCATCATAGTAGATACTACCGCAAATACTATCGAGCCGTAGAAGACAAGGCCGCATATGCCGTTTGCGCCGAATACAGCGCTTTCTATGTCTTTTCGCTTGAATGATGTGAAGATGTTTATGAGCATCGAAACGACTATCAGGAATATTCCTATGCCGACTGCCGTGAAAAGTATGAAGTTTGTGCTCTCAAACGCCCTCAGCGGCAGGAAGTCTATACCGATCTCCTCATAGACTGGGTCGAGCATATCTTCTATGCCGAAGACCGAGCCGTAGAGTGTACCGAATATCATCGAGCAGATACCGCAGCGAAGCATTATGCCGCCCATATCCTTGCTCAGTTTCTTTCCAACGGGGATAGACAGCAGCGCTATCAAAAAGCCCTGACCCAAGTCGCCGAACATTATACCGAACAAGAGCGAATAAGTAAGCGCCACGAACGCCGTCGGGTCAAAGCCGCCGTATGTCGGCAGACCGTACATTCCCACAAGCATCTTGAAGGGGCGTGTCAGCAGGCCGTTTTTGAGAATGGTCGGCGGCTTGCAGCCCGAGTCGCTGTCGGGCGGCAGGAATGTTACGTCCATATCCTTGCCGGCAAACGCTGATTGCAGCTGCTGCTTGTCCTTAACGGGGATAAAGCCCTTTATCAGGAACTTGTTCTTAAGCGTGCCCGCCTTGCGCCGCAGGGTGAATGCACCCTTCAGGTATTTTAGCTTTTCGCAGGCGTCAACAAGCTGCATTTTGTATTTATCCGAAAGATCCTTTATCTTATCCTCGGTAAGCTCAAGGTCTTTCATACCCTGGGCTATCTCCTGCTGAAGCACCGAATGAGCTGAGGAAGCGTTACCCTTTACAAAATCGGGTATCCTCGTTCTCTCAAAGAAAAGGGTCTTGAAGATCTCGTCTATCTCTTCCTTTTCGGTCTTGGGGCAGGCATACATTCCGTAGGTGTATGTAAGATCCTGGTCAAACTCGAAAAAGAAGAAGTTTCGATCGAAGTAGCTGAGCTTCTTTGCGTTGTCGCTTGGCAGCCGCCCGAAGCGTATGCTTATATATTCAAGCCCGAAGAGCCTTGACAAGTCGGTATCCATTCCCTTAAGGTGAGCCGTCTGCACGCTCGCCTCGTTTCTTTCGGCTATGTGCTTATCAAGCTCATTTCTTCTGTTTTCCAGCTCGATATATACGCTGTAGACCTTTTTATACAGCTCTTCAAATTCCTCGGGCGTCGTCAGATCACATTTTGTTCTGTCGCCCTTTTCGTGTTCACATTCAAGGCCTGTGCAAAGCGATGTGAACTTTTTCAGTATCGGTGAATACGGGTTTTTCTCGTTAAGCGGCTTATAACCGCCCGCCGAATGCGAAAAGCCCTCCTCTATATGAAAGCTCTCGCTTTTTAGCAGCGCCTCTATCGCTTCATCAAGCTGCACAAGCGCACCGTTTATATTCACCAGCTCCATTTTTTCGGTAGCCAAAAAAACACCCCTCTTTCGCAATGCATAATGCATAATGCAAAATGCATAATTAAGGTGTCCTGCTTTGCAGGACTTAATTTAAAGCGGCATAGCCGCTAATTGTAGGTTAAATAATTACACACCACGATCATGAAGCACTAAATCGCCAATTGCGCCTCTATCTCGGAAAGGTCTGCCTTATAGCGTATGCCCTCGATGATGTGAGTAAGGTTTGCAGTCTCAATATCGCATATCATCATAAACGCATACAGCGCCGCCGCTGCCGATGAGGTAAGCTCAATCATATGCCTTACAGCCTTTATCCTCGCCTTGGCGTTTCTTGATTCTATCGTCTGCTCGGGAGAGTCATTGCGGTAGACCGACTTATCCATAAGCCTTTCCATATCATCTGTTTCCTCGCAGGCGTATACCTCACGCATTTTCCTGATACCTATCCTCGAAAAAGGCAGGCTTCGGTTTTCTATCTCTTCCTTATCAAGTGCGAAATACTTTTTCATTCGGTAGGCATTTGTGTAGTTTATAAGGTCTGCATCTGTGCCCACAAGCTTTGCTATCTCCTTGTATTCGCTCTCGGCAAGTTCTTTTTTCGCAGCTTCGAGCACTCTTTTGTAGTAATGCACCCTCAAAGCCCTCTCTGCCTTTGCAAGCTCGGGCTCTGAGCCGTCGCTGCGCTTTAAGTGCTTAAGCGGGCGGTAATACTCGGTCTTTTTAAGGTGAGAAAGTATCTCATCATAGCTGTGACAGGATGCAAGCCCCAGAAGATCGACCTTTGAATACTCGGTGATATAGCCTGGAACTGATGCAAGATATTCCTCATTCATTCCCGCCTCATACATATGCAGAAAGCTTATCAGCTGAAGCGTTTCTGCCTTTTTGATATAGAACTTGAAAAACTCGCCCCTGTCAAGCTGCTCAAATTTTATAAGCCGCCTGTAGGTCATAAAGCTTTCCTTTTTTATAAGCTGTTCAAGATACCCTCTGTGAATGGTAGACGGCTCGATATCGCTTAGCAGCACGTGAAAGCGCTTAAGCCCCTTAAGATAATCGCAAAGCTCCGTCACAGTCTGCCTGTTTGTCATTTCGTGATAGTCGGCCTCTGTAAGAGCTGCGCCGAATACCGTTCTTATTTTTGCCACAGTAGCATCATTACTCATACAGCACCACCCCTTATCATCATATATTAGAGGTCAGCCTTACCTTACGGTGTAGACGCTCTTTACTATGCCCTCTATCATTTCTTTTTCGTGAGATGTGAAATACTCATCAAGCGCCTGCTTCTTTTCCTTGATATAGCCCTCGCTCGAATCCTTCGCCTGCGCCTTGGCATCATCTATCGCCTTGACGCTGTCGTTTTTTAAGCTGTCAAGCTTCTGCGCATTCTCACGCTTGACGCCTTCCATATCGTCCTTAGCCTGTTCTTTGAGCTTGTCCGCCTCCTGCTGTGCTTCCTGCACGAGCTTTTTGGCCTCATCATCTATTGCTATCAGCTCATTGATAAGATCCATACCTCTCACCTCGTCATATAAACAATAATTATAAATATCATAATACAAAGTTTTTAAAATAATATGAACATAGATAGTTGATTTTTAAAACTTTGCAGAGTGCATAAAAAGGGTCGGTATTTTTATGCTAAATTGCCCAAAAACTTATGCTTGTTCACTAAAAGTTTGCTTATTCTTACCCCTCTTCCACCCTTGACAAAACGGCGAAAAAGTGGTATAGTTGTATTTGTCATAAATACATCTGTTTTTGGGAGGTGGACTGATGGCGGCAAAAGAAAGCGGCGCAAGGCTCGTTGTGGTAAGCACGGAAGTGCTGCCCGACATAGTGCTCAAAGTGCTTGAAGCAAAGAGCATGAGAGCAAGGGGCGAAGCAGGCTCGTCGGCCGAGGCGTGCAGGGCTGTGGGCATTTCAAGAAGTGCCTACTATAAGTATAAAGACTGCGTCTGGGGCTATGAGGAGCAGCTGACAAACTCTATCATATCCCTCTACCTCGTACTGAGGGACGAGAAAGGCGTGCTGTCATCTATCATCAAGGGCTTGTATGAGCTTGGAATGAACATACTCACGATAAACCAGAACATACCCGTTGATTCGGTGGCTTCGGTGACTGTTTCGTGCAGGTTTGAAAAGGGCACTATCGAAGCAGGCGCTCTGAAAACGGCGCTAAAGGAAATTGACGGTGTTGTGGACGTAAAAATAATATCTGGAGAATAGAAAGGATAATAACAAATGGCAAAGGGAAATGTAGCGGTAATAGGATACGGTGTTGTAGGCTCGGGTACGGTAGAGCTTTTTGAGAAGAATTTAGAGTCTATCAAGCAGAAGATAGGCAGGGATTGCGATATAAAGTATATCCTCGACCTGCGTGACTTCCCCGATTCACCCTATGCTGACAGAATGGTAAAGGATTTTGAAACGATACTTAACGACCCCGAGATAGAGGTAGTAGCAGAGGTAGTAGGCGGCAAGACATTCGCTTACGACTACACAAAGCGTCTTCTCTCGGCAGGCAAGAGCGTTGTTACATCAAATAAAGAACTTGTGGCCTGCAAGGGCGCAGAGCTTTTGCAGATAGCTAAGGAGCACAACTGCAACTATCTCTTTGAAGCATCTGTCGGCGGCGGCATTCCGATAATCAGGCCTTTAAACAAGTGCCTTGCGGGTAACGATATATTACAGGTATGCGGTATACTTAACGGCACTACCAACTTCATACTCACAAAGATGATAAGAGAGCAGATGCCCTTTGACGAGGCACTCAAGCTCGCACAGAAAAACGGTTATGCCGAAGCTGACCCCACAGCAGATATCGAGGGCATCGACGCTCAGAGAAAGATATGCATCTTAGGCTCGCTGGTTTACGGCAGACATATCTACCCCGAAATGGTACACCACTCGGGCATATCGGGCATAACACTTGATGACGTTGAGTATGCAGAGAACGCAGGCTACGGCATCAAGCTCATAGGCTCGGTCAAGAAGCTTGACAGCGGCAAGCTGGCAGTTATCGTATGCCCCAGGCTCGTTCCCAAGACTAACCTGCTTTCGAGCGTTGATGATGTTTACAACGCTATCGCTGTTACAGGCGACGGCGTGGGCGATGTTCTCTTTTACGGCAGAGGCGCAGGCAAACTGCCCACCGCTTCGGCAGTAGTAGGCGACATAATCGACTGCTTAAAGCACCAGCACACAGTTCTCGCCCTCACATGGAAAGACAGCGAGAATGCAGACTTCATCGAGCCTTACAAGAACGTTGAGACTTCGATGTATGTGCGCATAAAGGCAGACAACGCCGAGAGCTTAAAGCCCGCACTTTCCGAGATGTTCGGCTCGCTGATATATCTTGAGCGTGCATCCCGTCAGGACAACGAGCTTGCATTCATCACCCCTGCTATGAAGGAGTCTGACATTGACGACAACCTCACTATCCTCTCCCACTCGGCAGAGATTGCAAGCAAGATAAGGCTGCTTTGATTTAGTTAAAAAAGATACGCCGCTCCGTTTGGGGCGGCGTTTTATATTTTAGGGCAGCAAAAATGCCGGTCAGCGCTCCTGACCGGCATATATTATCTTACTGTATGCTGTATCTCGCCCTTGTCGAGCCGTCCCACGTATCCAGCTTGCTGACAAGGCAGCCGATAAGGTAATCGGGGCCGCTTATGCGCAGGCGCTCTTCGTTGTGAGGGTCGGGCAATATGGAATTTGCAAAGTCTATAGCAACCTCAACGCCGTATTCATTGTAAACACCCATCAGCACATCATGGTATTCCCTGAGAGTTATGATCTGCCCGTTTATCCTTATGTAGTGCTCACCGTCTTTTTTGAATATCGTGTTGTCATTTCCGCCCGAAACGCTTTCAAGCTCATCAAGGCTCAGCTCTAAGTCCTCACCGTGACCACCCGCATATTCGTCGATCTTTGCCTGTATCTTCTGCGGTATCTCAAACATATTCTCTGCCATGATCATACACCTCCGTTGATATAATTAATGTAGTGGGTCGTTTGATAGTTATTTTGGTATGGATATTATACCACATTTTAAGCTATATGTCAATCAAATCAGCCGCACGCATGAAAAATATGTGCATTTTCACAATACAGGACTCCGCAGTTTATCTGAAAAAGCAACAAAGCCGCAGGGACGTTCCCTGCGGCTTTTGCCTTATAAACTAATTATATTTTAAATAAGTAAGCAGGCTCGAAAAAATGCCTATAGTCGAATAGATGATAACAAGTGTTGCAAGTATCTTCATTATAACGCCGAGGAACGGTATCCACCCCAGGCCGAAGATCATAATAACTGCGATGATCACAGCGCCGAGATAAATGCCTACCATAATGCAAAGCTGCTTTACATCATCAACATTGTATTTCTTCGCAAGCGGAAAAACGTCCTCATAGGTAAGGTTTGTGAGCTTATCCTTTATCCTGTCAAATATCTCCTGCAGATCTTCCATAAAGATTCCTCCTTCTATATTTTAGTAAAATCATTTATTAATATTATTTTACTACATTTCAGAGGATTTGTCAAGTGAAATCGTGATAATAATAATATTTTCTACACTTTGATATCAAAATGCAGCTTCATTATCTCCAGCATATGCCCGATATTCCCCTCGCCTGCGAATTTTTGGGGGTCAAAGAAATCTTCCCCCATGCTGACCCACAAAAGCTTGTTCTCATCACCGTGAACGGCAATATCGCTTTCAAGCGCCCCGCCGTAGACCTCCACATAGCAGTTATCAAGCGGGTAATCAAAGGTCAGAAAGCGTGTAAGCGTTATATCGTTGTCACTTATCCCCGTTTCCTCATAAAGCTCACGGTACGCCGCCGCTAAGTGCTCCTCGCCCTCTTCTATCTTGCCGCCTACGAGGTTCAGCTTGCCCTTGTATGGGTCTTTCAGCCGCCTGCACATAAGCCAGTCGGTCTTGTTTTTATGTATCACGGCGATGCAGTTATAGCCCTGCATATCCTCACTCTCCTTGTAAAAAAGCCCCGCATTTAAGCAGGGCTTTTGATAGTATTTATGCTAAACCGAAATACTGTGCTATCACCTTTGCCTCGGCTGCGGCGAGCTTCTTTAAGTTGCTCTCCTTTTTGAGCCATTCTCTTGCATAGGTGTTGGTGTGGTAGCTGTGCTCTACCATAACGCCCGAAACGCCGACCTTTGCAGCATTTCTCAGTACGCAGTAGTAGTTTGACTTGCCGTCATCATCATAGGAATGAATGATGCCGCCGTCAGGCACGCCCATTGTCTTTGCAACAGCCGCAGAGAGCATCTTGCCTATCTTGTCGCTCTTGCCGTCAACGCTGCAATATGAGTAAACTGCCTGTGCGCTCTCGCCTGCTGCGTTTGAGTGCAGCGAGAGGAAGAAGTCAGCGCCCTTTGCCATTTTGCCTCTGTCGTTGAGGTCGAGGTTCCACGCCTTGTCTGTCTCTCTTGTGAGAGTTACCTCAAAGCCGTAGCTCTCAAGATAAGTTCTCATATACTTTGCAAGGGTAAGGCTCATAGTAGCTTCGCTGTAGCCGTACCAAACGTTGTCGTAGTCGTTGCCTGCTGCGTTGCCGCCCTTAAGGTGACCTGGGTCGAGCACTATCTTATAGGTCTTTTCAAGCGGCATAGCGCCTGTTGTTATCTCAGATACCTTAGACCATGCGCTGTATGCCCATGCGCCGTTTACCTTCTTGTAGGCTCTCACTCTCAGCTTTATTTTTGTGCTTGCGGGAATACCGTCGCATAAGAACTTTGTGAGCGACTTGGGCGATACGTTGCAAAGCTTAACATACTTTGCAGCGCCGTCAGCCTTCATCCATATCTGATAGCCGTTGATACTGCTGTCAGATGCCGACCAGCCGAGGTCGATGTTCGGGCCGCTTGTAGCCACCGAGGTTATCTCGGGTGTCTTGATGCCTGTATATGCGCTCTTTACTGCTGACCATGAGCTGTATCTCCACTTGCCGTCAACTTTCTTGTAGCTGCGCATCTTGAAGCTGTAGTTCTTGCCGAGCGCAACGCTTGTTGTGTAGCTGGTCTTGGTCTTTGCAATATTGCAAAGCTTCTGATATGTGCCATTAGAATCGTTGTCACGGTACCATACCTGATAGCCTGCAACATCGCCCGAGGTCTTCCACTTGAATGTAACTGCGTTCACATCATTTGTAAGAGATGTAAGCTCGGGTGTTATGCACTTTGTAAGAGTTGTCTGCACGGGTGCTTTCTTGACATCGAGCTTGTTTGTGCCAGATGCGTTGCTTACTGCCCTTACAAGGAAGCTGTAGTATGTGGTGGGCTTAAGATTCTTGACTGTATATGCCCTTGTTGTGCCGTATGAGTTATGTATCCTTGTGTATTTCTTTGTGGTGGGGTCATAGCTGTATATGCGGTAGCCTGTAGCGCCTACAGACTCCTGCCAGCTTATCTTGACGCTCTGCGAATAGCTTGTAAGCGTAAACTCGGGCGCATACAGCGGCTGCTCTACCTTTAACTCGCAGGGTGCGCCGTTTGTATAATTGTCACCGCTTATGAGCTTTTCGGAAACGACCGAGAAATAATTGGTCTTTCCGCCCTCAACGCCTGTGAAGGTGTAGCTTGTTTCGGTGGTGTATCCCACAAGCTCTCTGTTTTCAAAGTTATCGCCGCTTAATTTGTAGAGCGCATACCTGTCAGCACTCTCTATAGGGTCCCAGGTAAGAGTTACCTTTCCGTTTTCCTGCCCTGCAACCTTTGCATCAACGCCGGGTATCTCGTAAGCAGTACCCTCGTGCTGCACTATCTCGGTATTGCCGGCTGCATAGGCTGTTATCGGCTTAAAGTCATTTGCTCCCGACACTACCGCTGCCGCCGTTGCGAGCGAGAGGGCAAATGCCGTAATTTTCCTTAGCTTCATTTTTTCCTCCAATCAAGTTTTAACCGTGTCTGCCCGCCTTGATAAGGCGTGCGTGCTGATTATATAGGGCAAAGCGTAAGCTTACCATTTTTACACATTTATCTCTGCGTCTTCCGCCTCGGTAAAGCCGTTTGCATCAAGCACGGGCTTAACGCACTCTGTTATGAACTCATCAACCTGCTCGGGGCATCTGCCGATGAAGTTTATGGGCTTCATTATAGCGTCCATTTCTTCCTTGTTTATCATAAACATAGGGTCTGCAAGAATAAGCTCGCAGAGGTTGTTGTCAAGACCCTTGTCCTTGACATTCGAGCCTGCTACCATTGAATACTCTCTTATCTTCTCGTGGAGCTCCTGTCTGTCGCCGCCCTTCTTAACAGCGTCCATCATGATATTCTCAGTCGCCATAAAGGGAAGCTCTGCCATTACACGGCGCTCGATTATCTTCTCGTGAACTACAAGACCCTTGGTAACATTGAGCATTATGTTGAGTATTGCATCTGTGCCGAGGAATGCCTCTGCGACAGATATTCTCTTGTTTGCCGAGTCATCAAGTGTTCTCTCAAACCACTGTGTGCCTGCGGTGAAGTAGGGGTTAAGTACATCTACCATTACGTATCTTGAAAGCGATGTTATTCTTTCAGATCTCATGGGGTTTCTCTTGTATGCCATAGCAGAAGAGCCTATCTGGTTCTTCTCAAAGGGCTCCTCTATCTCCTTGAATGACTGGAGAAGTCTAATATCATTCGAGAACTTGCTTGCACTCTGCGCAATGCCTGCCAATGCCTGCACTACGAAAGAGTCTATCTTTCTTGAATATGTCTGCCCCGACACGGGAACAACGCCGTCAAAGCCCATTTCCTCTGCGATAAGGCGTTCAAGCTCCTTGACCTTTGCGCTGTCGCCCTCAAAAAGCTCAACGAACGAAGCCTGTGTGCCTGTTGTGCCCTTAGAGCCGAGCATCTTAAGGCTCTTCATTTCATAGTCTATTCTCTCGAGGTCATAGAGCAGCTCGTTGCACCAAAGTGTCGCTCTCTTGCCGACAGTTGTGAGCTGTGCGGGCTGGCAATGTGTGTATGCAAGGCAGGGCAGGCTCTTATACTCTGCTGCGAACTCGGAAAGATTCTTGATAACACCTAAGAGCTTTCTCTTGATTATCTTAAGCGCATCACGCATGATGATGATGTCTGTATTATCGCCCACATAGCAGCTTGTAGCGCCTAAGTGGATTATGCCCTTTGCGTTGGGGCAAACCTGACCGTAAGCGTAAACGTGGCTCATAACATCGTGCCTAACTACCTTTTCACGAGCCTTTGCTACCTCGTAGTCGATGTTCTCAATGTTAGCTTCAAGCTCAGACACCTGTTCCTGTGTTACAGGCAGGCCGAGCTTCATTTCAGCCCTTGCAAGAGCCACCCAGAGTCTTCTCCATGTTGTGAATTTCTTGTCTGCCGAAAATACAAACTGCATTTCCTCGCTTGCATATCTGGTACAGAACGGGCTTTCGTATGAATTTGTCATTGTTTACTCTCCAATCTCTGCGCTGTGCGCAGTAATAGCTTAACCATTCAGTCTGATGATGATAACTGTTATTATAATAATGATAACGGGTGCGATAACTGCGATACCGCCCACACGCAAAACTGTGCCGAGCTTTTTATACTCGCTTTTGCGTATAAGGAGCGTTCCGACTATGATAGCGACGATTGCACCAAAAAGCACCGCCCCTGCCACTACAGCCAGAACGAGCAGTATGCCCGCCAACCCTATAAATGCCATCAGCTCTTAATCTGCTGCTCAACTAAGCTCTCGCCGCAGTACTGCTTTCTGAGCTTGGGCTTTTCTATCTTGCCTGTGGGGTTTCTGGGAACGTCAGCAAATATTATCTTGTGCGGTCTCTTATATCTGGGCAGCTTGGCGCAGAATGAGTTTATATCCTCCTCCGAGCACTCCATGCCGTCCTTGATAGAGATTATAGCTGCTGCTATCTCGCCGAGTCTCTTGTCGGGCAGGCCTATAACAGCCACGTCCTTAACAGCGGGGTGAGCACGCAGGAAGTCCTCTATCTGCACGGGGTAAAGATTCTCGCCGCCCGATATGATAACGTCTTTCTTTCTGTCAACGAGGTAGATAAAGCCGTCCTCGTCCTCCTGTGCCATATCGCCTGTGAGCAGCCAGCCGTCCTTGATAGTCTCGTTGGTGGCCTTTTCATCTCTGTAATAGCAGGTCATAACGCCGGGGCCTTTGACGCAAAGCTCGCCGACCTCGCCTTTCTTTACGGTAACGAAGTTCTCATCTGTTATCTTTACTTCCCAGCCGAAGCCTGCCTTGCCTATAGCGCCAACCTTGTGAATGTTCTCAACGCCCAGGTGAACGCAGCCGGGGCCTATCGACTCGGAAAGGCCGTAGTTGGTGTCATACTGGTGATTCGGGAAGAGCTTCTTCCACCTTGAAATAAGCGAAGGCGGAACAGGCTGTGCGCCTATGTGCATGAGCCTCCACTGTGAAAGCTCGTAGTCTTCTATCTTTATGTCGCCCCTGTCGATAGCATCAAGAATATCCTGTGCCCACGGAACGAGCAGCCATACTATGGTGCATTTCTCTTTAGATACCGTGTCGATGATGAACTCAGGCTTTGCACCCTTTAAGAGCACCGCCTTTGAGCAGGAGTAGAGCGAGCCGAACCAGTGCATCTTAGCGCCCGTGTGGTAAAGGGGCGGAATGCAGAGGAAAACGTCATTCTTCTGCTGGCCGTGGTGATTCTGCTCAACCTTTGCAGAGTGCATAAGGCTCTGGTGCTTGTGAAGTATAGCTTTCGGGAAGCCTGTTGTGCCCGAGGAGAAGTATATAGCTGCATAGTCCTCGTCGGTGAGCTTTACATCGGGTGAAACGCTCGAACAGTTTGCTGTGAGCCTGTCATAATGCTCTGCAAAGCTGGGGCAACCCTCGCCCACGTAGAAAAGAAGCCTGTTCTTGGATATCTCGTCGCATATCTCTTCTATTCTGCCGATGAATTCGGGACCGAACACCAGCACGTCAACCTCGGCAAGGTCAAGGCAGTATTTTATCTCGTCAGCTGTATAGCGGAAATTGAGCGGTACTGCAAGTGCGCCCATTTTGAGTGCGCCAAAGTATATCGGCAGCCACTCTAAGCAGTTCATCAGCAGTATGCCCACCTTGTCGCCCTTCTGCACACCACGGGATATGAGCAGGTTTGCAAAGCGGTTGGCTTTCTCGTTGAAAACGCTCCAGCTTATCTCTCTTCTGTAGTGGCTCTCACGGTCAGGCTCGATAAGCTCGTATTCTTTCCAGGTCACTCTTCTGTTTTCCTTTATCTCGGGGTTTACCTCCACAAGTGCTATCTCGTCGGGGCACTCCCTTGCATTTCTTTCCAGAAGCTCGGTTATAGGCATTGTTTTTCATTCCCTTTCCAATAATAGTCTGTATTTATGTATAGTTTGACATCATACAACAATAGTAAATATATTATAACACATTTTCCCCAAAAAGTAAAGGGTTAATCATTAGAAAAATATGAATATATATAAAAGCCGCCGATTATTGCACGGCGGCTTGACAATCCACAGAATCTGTGTTATAATATATCAAAAGGAAAGCCCGAGCCCCAAGGGGCGGCAACCCCTCGGGATCTAAAGCGGCACTCCTAATAGTATTTTCGTGTTTTTATAACACCGCCAACACTTTCGGAGGTTTTGGCGGTGTTTGCTTTATGTTGTCCCTTTCAAGGGTCTACACTTTAAGCAGACTACTTGTTCTTCTTATACAAGAAGTAATAGCCGCACATTATGAGTATCTCTACGACTTTAAGCAACAACTCCGTTAAGAGTATGTAGTCACTCAGCCTTAAGTACATAGTGCAACCCTCCTTATCTCTAAGGAGACCACCAAATCTTCAATTATGAACTCGAACCGCTATGATTATACCACATTATTATACATAAAATGTCAAACCCCTTTCCATTACGGAAAGGGGTCATATTCTTTGTTATTTATTCACTCAAAGCGCATTAGTAAGCCTTGCCCCAGAGCACCATATGCTTTGCGGGCTTGCCGCAGCATACGCATACATCGCTGATGTTCTCCTGCTCAAAGGGTATGCACCTTGAGCCTGCGCCTGTTTCTTCCTTGACCTTGTCCTCGCAGGCCTCGTCGCCGCACCACATAGCGTGGATAAAGCAGTCTTCCTTAGCGAGCGCCTCGTTCATCTCGGCTATGGTCTTGCAGGCGTGTGTGCGGTTCTTGCGGTTTTCAAGAGCCTTTTCAAACATTCCCTTTGCTATCTCGCCGTCAAGAAGCGCCTTTACCTTTGCGGGCATTTCATCAAGCGAAACTGTCAGCTTCTCGCCGTTGTAGCGTATGCCGACTATGCACTGGTTGTTCTCGATATCCTTGGGGCCTATCTCTATGCGAACAGGAACGCCCCTCATCTCGTGCTCGGCAAATTTCCAGCCGGGGGAATTGTCGCTGTCGTCTATCTTGACTCTTATGCCAAGTGCCTTAAGTGTGTCAGCAATCTCCTGCGCCTTTTCAAGCACGCCCTCCTTGAACTGCTGAATGGGTATTATAACAGCCTGAACAGGTGCCACAGCAGGCGGAAGCACAAGGCCGTTGTCGTCGCCGTGGGTCATTATGATAGCGCCGATAAGTCTTGTTGTCACGCCCCATGATGTCTGGTGGGGGTATTCAAGCTTGTTCTCTCTGCTTGTGAACTGTATGTTGAAAGCCCTTGCAAAGCCGTCACCGAAATAGTGTGATGTGCCTGCCTGAAGTGCCTTGCCGTCGTGCATCATAGCTTCTATGGCATATGTAGCCTCAGCGCCTGCGAACTTGTCAGAGTCGGTCTTTCTGCCCTTTACTACAGGCATAGCAAGGCTTTCCTGACAGAATTTCTCGTAGACATCGAGCATTCTCTCTGTCTCGTCGATAGCCTCCTGTGCTGTCTCGTGTATGGTGTGACCCTCCTGCCATAAGAACTCTCTTGAGCGCAGGAAAGGCCTTGTGGTCTTTTCCCACCTTACAACAGATACCCACTGGTTGTAAAGCTTGGGCAGGTCACGGTATGAGTGAACTATGTTAGCATAGTGCTCGCAGAAAAGTGTCTCGGAAGTAGGACGAACGCAAAGCCTGTCCTCTAACTTCTCGCTGCCGCCGTGTGTTACCCATGCGACCTCGGGGGCAAAGCCCTCAACGTGATCCTTCTCCTTCTGGAGTAAGCTCTCAGGAATAAACATAGGCATACAAACATTTTCATGCCCTGTTTCCTTGAACATAGTGTCAAGAATGTGCTGGATATTCTCCCATATAGCATAGCCGTAGGGGCGAATTACCATACAGCCCTTGACGCTTGTGTATTCTACCAGTTCAGCCTTCTTGCAGATGTCGGTATACCACTTTGCGAAATTCTCGTCCATAGCGGTAATGTCATTTACCATCTTGTTTCCTTTTTTTGCCATGTTTAAAATCAACTCCATAAATATCTGTATTATAGATCTTGTAGTTAAGATCATATTTCTCGCTCTGCTTGTCATAAACGCCCTTGACGCCGTCGCTTTCAGCGTTTTCGGTGTCGTCTTTCGGGTCGTTCAGTTCGGGGTGGCGCTTTTCTATCACCTTTGCTATCTTCGGGGTCAGCACAGCCATAAGGCCTATCGCCCCCATTATTATAAGTGCCTTTACCGCAAATTTTATAAGCACCGTGAGCGTTTCGTTATCCATAAGCCGTACCTCCGATACCTACTTATTATAGCACAATCCCTTAAAAAAAGCAATAGCATTTATTTTTATGCTGTTTTCTTTTTACAAAATGCTAAATATTGGGGCGTTTTTAGTTGTTGACAGTCAGCACGCAGTCACTCCTCTTGTGCTTGCTTAGCTGCCATATGAGCAGCATGGCGTCCTTGGGGCTTTGCTGATAGAAGCCGCCGTAGCCGTTTACCGTTATGCTCTTGCAGGCAGAAAGGTCTATAAGGTCTTCAAACGCCGCCCAGCTGCGCCCGAACCATTCGGGCAGGTGAAGCGAGCGCTTTAATACCGTGTGAAGCTCCTCGGCACTTTTTACGCCCTTAAGTTCTATCACAAGCGAGGTAAGGTCGGGCTGCGAGAGGGTGTAGGCCTGCTTAAGCTCATCATTCTGCACCGCTTCAAAGAATGCATCATTGTAAACCTCGCCCGAATACTCATCAGACAAGAGCTTGCGCAGATGTGCTACATCATTCTCATCACCGTAGTCAAGAAAAACCAGCATATCAAAGGTGCTCTTGTCAAGCTCGCTCTCATAGTCGGCCATTCGTGAGTAAAGGTGCCGCTCAAATATCTGCGGTGAGATACACCCGTTCACAAAGCCGCCCAGCATATCCTTTATTACTGTGCTCATAATCAATCCCTCCCCTGTTTATCTGTCCGCAGCCGCTCAACAAGCCCCTCGTCGGGCTTTACGAACAGTGTGCGGTTGTTTGTAAATATGACCATTCCCGGCTTTGCGCCGTTAGGCTTCTTGACGTATTTTACAAGTGTGTAGTCAACAGGCACCTGCGCTGAGCTTCTTGCCGATGAGTAGTAGGCCGCTATCACAGCCGCCTCCATTATCGTTTCATCGGGCACCTCGCCGCCCTTTGCCGATATTATAACGTGCGAGCCTGTTATCTCCTTTACGTGAAGCCATATGTCAAGCTTTTCACTGTCCTTGCAGGTGAGCTTGTCGTTTTGCTTGTTGTTGCGCCCTACTCTTATCTCATACCCGTCCGATGAAACAAACTTCATAGGCGGGCGGGTCTTTACGTTCTTAGCCCCCTTTGACAGCCTTGCCGACTTAAGATACCCCTGCTCGTGCAGCTCTATCCTCAAATCGTCAATGTCAGTCTCACTCATAGCACGGGTGAGGTTGTCAAACACCGAGTCGATGTATAAAAGCTCCTGCTCGCCCTGCTCTATTAGCGCTGTGAGCTTTTTCTCGGCGGTGTCGGCCTTGCGGTATTCGCTGTAGTAGCGCTGGGCGTTCTGCGACGGGGTAAGGCGCACATCAAGCTTTATCCTCACCTCGGGGCTGCCCTCTTCGTAGTAGTTCTGCACCGTCACGGCGCTGTCGCCCTTTTGGAAATTATACAGGTTTGCCATTAACAGGTCGCCGTATATTTTCAGCTTATCCCTGTCGGCACATTCGAGCAGCTCCTGCTTCTGGTTTGCAGTACGGCGTGCTATCCTGTCCTTGGTGTTTTGCAGGAATTTGTAAAGGTCGCTCGCCCGCTGCTTCATTCGTGCGGTTATATCCCTCTCGGTGTAAAAATAGTCAAGCGTCTCGCACGCCGAGGGGAAGTGTATCCTCTCCATTAGTGAGCCGTACTGGGTTATGTCCGCAAAGCAGAAATCCTTGAGCAGCCCGTCCTGCGATTTTAGCACGGTGAACTTGTTATCGCCCTTTTCTGCCTGCTGTGCCTGCATTGTTAAAAAGAGATACAGCTTTTCAAAGCCCTCGTCCGAAAGCTCGCCTGCCGATATCTCATCCTGCGTAACTTTCAGCGCACACTCTCTTGCAAACACGGGCGACAAGCCCTCAATGCTTTTAAGTATCGCCTTTGAAAGCTCGGCGTGGGCATGCTTTTCAAAGGCCGCTTTAAGCCCCTCTCTTGTAAGAGAAAACAGCGAAATGCGCTCATCTCTCGGGGGCGCTTCATACTGCATACCGGGCAGCACGGGGCGCACGCTCGACATATCCTGCCCGACACGCTTTATGGCGTCGATTATCCGCCCGTCCTTGTCAAGGATAATGAGGTTTGAGTGCCTGCCCATTATCTCTATCACAAGGGTTATGCGCACGATATCGCCCATTTCGTTTGATGAGTCAAAGTCAAGGCAGAGTATTCTCTCCTGTCCCTCCTGCCTTATGGCGATAAGCCTGCCCGACGAGAGCAGCTTTCGCATAAGCATACAAAACATCGGCGGCACACGGGGGTTGTCTATCTGCGCACGGGTAACGTGTACTCTTGCCCCGCCTGCCGAGGTGTTTATAAGCAGCTTGTAGCCGCCCTCTCTTGTGCGGAAGGTGATGAGTATCTCCTCCCTTGAGGGCTGATGTATCTTATCCACCCGCCCGTCAAGCAGCACGCTTATCTCGTTTTTTACTATTCCTAAAAATACGCCGTCTAAAGCCATTTACTTGTTATTCTCCCTTTGTTTATTATGAACCGGTTTCGTTCCTGTTACAAAGCAAAGCACAGGCACTCTTATGCATACCTCTGCACATATAAACGTCGCCGCAAAAGCGCACAGCATCGGCACAAAGAACATAAGCAGCATACTGCCCTCAAAGATATTTGCAAACAGATACTGGAACAGCACTACCCACACAAAATGAAAGCTGAAATATGCAAATGACCTTTGCGACATAAAGCGTGTCACCCTGTTATCAAAGTCGATACTGTGCTTGCCCGTGCCTATGAGCGCAAGTATCATAAACCATTCAGCAGCGGCCTTTACGATGACATTCGCCGCCCCATAGTCTTTACCCGACCATATAAACATATATACATTCAAAACGCCCGCCGCAAAACCTATAGCAAGGGTCAGGTGCCTGTATTTTTCTGCCCTTTCGATGACTCTGTCATTTGATAAGACATAATAGCCGATAAGAAAAATATAGGTGTATTCCGTTAGACTCTTGCCGCCGACAGAAAGCAGGTCATACAAAAGCGGCAACGGCAAGCCCATAAGGCAAAGTACAGCGCCACTTTCAAAATGCTTTTTTGCCAAAGCTATCACAGGTAAGCATATAAGCGATATGACGAACAAATAAAGCAAAAACCAGAACTGCCCCACTCCGAAGCCGCCGTCATAGCCCGATAAGTCCGTCCATTTGGTGAAGAACACCTTGTAATGCCCCCACAAGCTGCCGCTGTAGCCGCAGTTTGTGACATCGCCTATATATGCAAGTATCGGGCAAAGGGCGAGTGTGCCGAAAACAAGGGGCACTATCAGCCTTTTGACCCTCTCGACTATATATTCACAACAGCTGCGTTTTTTCAGGGCATACCTTGTGCTCATGCCCGCCAGCAAAAACAGCAGCGGCATAAAGAAAGGGCTTAGAAACACTATCAGGCTGCTCGCAGCCCTGCTCTTTTGCAGGCATATATAATTGAGTTCGCCCCACGTATTAAAAGCCTGCGCCGTGTGGTAAGGGATAAGCAGAAAAACATCTGCCCACCTGAGATTGTCAATAAAATGCTTTCTCATTATCTTTCACGCCTTGCGGTGCCGCCTTAAGCGTAGCTTAACACGTCCTTATCCGACGGCGCCTTTAGCACCGTCAGCTCGGGGAAGCGCTCTTTCAGCTTATCTGCCAGATGATCGCAGAATATATCCTCCGTGTGGAAATGCCCCGCATCAAAAACCGTCACACCTGCATTATATGCATCAATAAACACATCATGCTTGATGTCGCCTGTGATGTATGCATCAACTTCGTTTGCTATTACGTCACCAAGCAGACTTCCGCCACTGCCCGAGCAGACCGCAACAGTCTCAATGCTGCCGCCCATGTCATTAAAGCGCACGACCTCGCAGCCGAGGGCAGCCTTTATCTTCTCGGCAAGCTCTTCAGGCTTTATGGGGGCACAAGAGCATATATAACCCACAGGCACGCCGTCCTCCTCGGCAAGGCTCTTGTCGGGGGTCAGGCCAAGCTTTTCGCAAAGCAGGTCGTTCATGCCGCCCTTTGCGCTGTCAAAGCTCGTGTGCGCCGAGATGACAGATATGCCGTTCATCATAAGCGCACCCACGGGGCTTTCGGTGTCTATCTTCTTTATCGCACGGAAGATAGGCGGGTGGTGGGTGATTATCAGCTCTGCCCCCAGTTCCTCGGCATCGGTTATCACGTCGTTTGTGATGTCAAGCGCCGTCAGCACGGTCTTTACGCCGTAATACTGATTGCCGACAACAAGCCCGCTGTTGTCATACCCCGCCTGCAAAGAAAAGGGTGCTATTTCGTTTATGTAGTTATATATGTCACGGACGAGTATCATTTGTCAGCCCTCCTGTTTTTGTGCGGTTTCATGCAGATGTCTGCAAAGCTCTTCAAGCTCGCCGCTTTCGAGCGCCTCTGCTATATTCCCCTCGCAAAACTTCTCGCCCCTGACAATTGCCGTCAGGCGTGTGAGCGTTTGGTCGGTGGTAAGAGTGTTTATCGGCTTGCTCTGTATCTTTTTCATATTGGCTGTGTAGTTATTATCAGCGATATCAAGCGAGTAGAATTTATCTATCCACTCCTTCACCTCATCGCTGTATCTCGGGTATGAAAGGGTTATCACGCCGTCCTCATCGCCGAAGCTTGACCACTCGGTTTTCTGCGTGGTTATTATCGGCAGGGTCAGGCAGCGGGTGGGTTTGTCCATATTGATCCCCCTATCAGTTGTCATTCGGGTTTGCCAGGCGTTTTCTCATTTATCCGTTTCAGCCTTGTCCCTATACAGTCCGAACAGTTCTTTTATCGCCGCAAAAACAGGGAATATCCATAGCGGTGATATGCAAAAGAGAAAAGCCTTGTCACCATTCGACAGATCACTGTATCGAATTCGGGGATAGGAAACAATAAACGACAAGGCCACAGGAAATAATGCGTAGCTTACCCACAGCGTCACCGAATCAAGCGAACGCTTAATTCTATTATCTTTGTAGATAGTATCAATAATCCATAATGCAGGTATACTTATTATGATTAACGAAATAGCTACTCCAACGTATTCATTCCGAATGTTTAGCTCTTTGCACCACCAACTCAATGCAAGATCTAACAATACCCCGATAATAAAAGCATACCCCGTACACCAGACTATGTTTCTAAGCCCAAGCAAAGCACATATAACTGCTTCTTTTGACTTATGCAGTTTCATTTTTTATCATCTCCGTAAGTTTCAGGGCGGTCTTCATCAACCTCTCCCCCTCGTCACGGCTGTCGGTGCCTTTGAGCATACCCTCGGCGGCGGTGCGAAGCTTTTTCAGCCTGTCCTCGGCGTAGGCTCTGCACGCCGTATCCGTCAGGTCTATGCGCCCGAAATGCCTGTATCTCTCGTCATTGTCGTATTCAGGCTTGCCGCCTGTGTAAGATACGCTCATCACCGAGTATTCAAATCTCCCCTCGTGAACGCACTTCTCGGCATCTACCGTAAAGCCGTTGTCGTAGAGGTATTCACGCAAGGCCTCGGGGCGTGTCATCGGCTGTAAGATCAGATGATAGCCGCCCTCTTTTAACCTCGGGCATTCGTCTATTATCTGCGCTATCAGCTCGCCGCCCATGCCTGCGATGATGATGTCGCTCAC
>CADAGC010000024.1 GCA_902787365.1 uncultured Ruminococcus sp.
TGTTTTAAGTTGAAGAGTATTAAGAGAACTATGGCAATGTGTGCAGCTGCTACACTCGTATTTTCTGCTATGAGCGTTATGCCTGCAAGCGCTGCTGATGATTCCGTTACCGTAAAGGTATTACCCTCTAAGACTGATGTTGCTGCCGGTGACGAGATAACAGTTGTTATCGACATTACCAACTGCACAGACGGTATTACAGCATATACCTTTGATGTGACTTATGATGATGAGGTACTGGAGTTTGTTCCTACAAAGGATACAGAGAACGGTACATACCCCTATATAGAGGTTCCTGCTGAGATCACAAATCAGAGCAAGAGAAACAAATATATAAGCGATAAGATGGATGAGCTCTATGATGAGGGCAGATTCCTCTTCGGTCAGGTTATGGGTCCTAAGGCTGCTACTTCCGGTACAGCTTCTTTCCTTTGGGAAGATTCCGTATCCAATTACACCGAGTCCGGCGATATCCTTGAGATAACATTCAAGGTTAAGGACGGCGCTAAGGCTGGCGATACAGTTATCACTATAGATAACCCTGTATTCATTCAGTGCATACCTGAGAGCGAAGGCGGCGGTACTAAGGATATTACAGCTGATATCAAGGAAACAACTCTTAGTGTTGAGGGCGCAAAGGTTCCCGCAACAGCACTTGCAGTAACACCTGAAAAGATCGAAGTATTCAAGACAGGCGTTAAGACAGCTATCACAGCTACAGTAACTCCTGCTGACTCTACAGATTCAGTTACTTATAAGTCAAGCAACACAAGCGTAGCAACTGTTGATTCTACAGGCGTTGTTACATCTGTTGCAGAGGGTGCTGCTACTATCACAGTTACAGCAGGCAAGCTTTCCAAGACTGTTGACGTAACAGTTCACGTGCTCACTAAGGTTGCTGCTAAGGCGGCTAACTGTAAGGAAGCCGGCAACATAGAGTACTACAAGTGTGCTTGCGGCAAGCTTTATGAAGATGCTGAGGGTACAAAGGAAACTACTCTTGCTAAGGTCACTATCCCGAAGCTTGCACATGACTTTACAAAGAAGGATACAACTAATGCAAAGGCTCTCAAGTCTAAGGGCACCTGCGTTAAGAAGGCAGTTTACTACTACACCTGCGCTGCTTGCGGTGAGGTAAGCACAGACAAGACCTTTGAGGGCGAGCTTGATCCTACAAATCACGAGAATACAGAGCTTAAGAACGTTGTTAAGCCTGACTACTTCGTAGACGGCTACACAGGCGATACATACTGCAAGGACTGCGGCGTTCTTATCAAGAAGGGCGAAGTTGATCCTATGCTCACCCCTAAGAAGGTTGCTGCTAAGGCTCCTACCTGCACAGAGGCTGGCAATAAGGAATACTACAAGGGCGGCGACAAGCTCTACACAAGCGACGATCCCGCTACAGCTAAGGAAATAACTCTTGCTGAGGTAACTATACCCGCTATAGGTCATGACTATGATGCTCCTACATATGAGTTCAGCGCTGACAGAAAGACCTGCACAGCTACAAGAGTCTGCAAGAATGACAAGACTCACGTTGAGACTGAGACTGTAGATGTTGTTGAGACTGTTATCACAGAGCCTACATATGATGCTGAGGGTGAGTCTACATACACAGCTACATTCACAAATCCTGCATTTGAGAAGCAGGAGATCACTGAAAAGACAGCTGCTCTCGTTCATACATATGAGGCTGTAAATGCTGTTGAGCCTACCTGCACAGAGAACGGTAATAAGGCATACTACCTCAGAGATGACGGCAAGCTCTTCCTTGATCAGGCAGGTACAGAGGAAACAACTGAAGATGATGTTATTATACCTGCAATAGGTCACGATTATCAGTGGGGCGATGAGGATCCTACATTCAATGATGATTTCACAGTATGCAAGGGCACTCTCTTCTGCACACATGATAAGTCTCACACATTGGATATAGAGACTTCCGATATAGAAATAACAGAAGATGTTGAGTCTACCTGCTCGGAGGCCGGCTGGACAACATATGTTGCTAAATTCGACAACGGTTTCACTTATGAGTATACAAAGACTAAGGAAACTTTAGAGCATACTTGGGGCGAGTGGGAAGTTGTTGAAGAGGCAACCGAGGAAGAAGACGGCCTTAAGAAGCGCACCTGCGAAGTTTGCGGCGCTGAAGAGGAAGAAGTAATCCCCGCACTCGGCAGCGAAGAAGAGCCTGCTGATGACGAAGACGAGAGCAAGGCTGACAAGAAGGAAGACAAGGGTTCTGACGCAGCTACTACAACAACTACAAGCAACCCTGTAACAGGTACAGCAGCAGCACTTGGTCTTGTTGCAGCAGCACTTGGCTCACTTGCGATCTTCAAGAAGAGAAAATAATGACTGACAGCTTTAAATAAGCTTAATAAAAAGCAGCAGGGCTAGCCTTGCTGCTTTTGTTATGGTGATAATATGTTAAAGGAAACTATCTGCGCATTGGGCGCATTTGCGATGATGTGTGCGGCAGCACCCGCTGTAAGCGCATCTGACGGAACGTTCACCGTTTCTTCCGGCACGGTAAAGGCGGGCGGTGAGGTGACTGTTGATGTAAGCGTCAGCGGCGGTAACAAACTTACGGCGGCAAGGCTTTTTGTCAAGTATGATGCCACCGTTTTCACCCTTACCGACTGTGATACTGTTGATTTTTCCGATATAACACCCGGGCCGCTTAGCTATGAGCCGTTCACGTTTCTGTGGATAGATAATAACTTCGGCACGGCGGGTGACGGCACATTTGTCAGGCTAACTTTCTCCTGCGACAGTGAGGCTGTGTCGGGTGATTATGACTTCTCGCTCTTTTATGAGGAGGAGGACTGCATTGACGCCTACGGCTATCCGCTTGATATTGATATAGTTGAGGGCAAGGTCACGGTGACTGACGGCAAGCCTGCCGAGACCACCAAGCTTGTAACTACCCGCACTACCGATAAGCCTGCCGAGACTACGAAAAAGACCACGACCGCCAAAACCGAAAAACAGACCGACCAAAAAACCACCACTCAAAAGAGCGACACCGAAACGACCACAAGCACCACCGATTCCGAAAGCACAACAACTACAACCACTTCCAAAGCCAAAGCTGACGACAGCAAGGATGATGATTCCTCGCAGACGGATACTACAACGACTTCCGCCACACAGTCTGTGACATCATCACAGGCAGGGGAGAAATCAAGCTCGTCAGAGACCGCCGCAGCGGCAGCTGTGAGTGACAGTTCATCACAGCAGGACGAGCAAAAAAGCAGCAAAACAGGCCTTATAATAGTTATAGCGCTTGTAGGTGTTGCAGGGATCGCAGCAGCAGTATTTCTGGTGCTTAAAATAAGAAAAGAAGAATAACAAAAAAGTCTATGCACCCTTGCGATGCATAGACTTTTTCTTTTATCTTATACGCTTGCCCTTTTTCTTGGGCTTTTTCTCTTCTTCAATGGGTGCTTCCTTGCCGCCCATGTCTTCAAATACCGCTTCTTCGTCATTTTTGAGATAGTCGAACTCGGGGTTGTCTTCGCCCAGCTTGTCGTAGTAGGGCTGTATTACGTATTTTCTTATTACGGGGTAGCAGTTGAAGCAGGTCACAAAGCATAAAAAACCCGACGTCCAGAAAAGCATAAGGAATAGCGAGAACGGCAGCATTGTTATCATCATAAAGCCTACCGTCAGCCATACGAGCAGAGTGATGAGCGACTGCTTAAGGCCTAAGCTCGTTAAGAAAAACGCATTCTTGAATATCTGCCGCAGGCTCAGCGTTGTTGAAACTATCATCAGGTAGATGTAAAAATGCATCATAAAGAACACGATAACGCACATCAGACAAAGCACAAAGGGTATATACATCATCTTGTTCTGCTGCGCCCATACGCTGTATGACGGCACAGCTACGATAAACGCCACGACGAACAGTATGTCGATAAGTCCCATTATAAAGCTCTGTTTAAAGTTTTTCTTAAAGGCCTGCCAGAAGTCGTGCCATACAAATGCGTGACGCTCCTGCGAGAAATTCCTTGCTACCTTTGTCATGCCTGCGGTGGCAGGGCCGAATGTTACTATCGGTATGCAGGCCAGCAGATATATGAGGTTAAGCCCCATGAGCACCCACATTCTGCGCCCGTAGACTTCCATAAACTTGAAAAGCCCTATTTTCTCCTGCGGCGCTTTCGGCACGCCGGGGCCTGCGCTGTTGTAATTTGAGAATAATCCCATAGTTTCACTTTCCTTTGTTTGTATTTTTATATGTTCTTTGCAAGACATACCGCACCCTCTAATTTGTCATATGGCGGGTAGTTGTCTATATATCGGTAGCCGAGGGCTTTATACATCGCCACGGCTGCCGTCATTTTTTCTCTTGTTTGCAGTATCAGCCGCTTAAAGCCTCTCTCTGCCGCTTTTTGCTCTAAAAGCTTCATCATAGTTGACGCTATCTGCTTGCCTCTGTACTCCGGCTCGACCCATACACGCTTTATTTCAATGTCGGTTTCATTATAGGCCTTTAGCCCGCAGCAGCCGACAGCCACATCGCCGCAGTAGGCTATCAGAACGTCTTCAATAGCCGATGACAGGTTGTAGGGGATAAACCCCTTGCGTTTGTCCTTACCGCCGACAAGTGAGCTGTAATAGTCTTCGGTTATCTGATAAAAGCGTAGGAATTCCTCGCTGCTGCCGTCTGTCCAGATGAATTTACAGTCCATTATTATACCCTCTTATTCAGGCGAGTGCCCTGTATGCCGTAACGAGCAGGCTCTGTAAAAGCGCCGCTGCTCCCATACAGGATAGAAGAATTAGCGCCTTGACGGAGTAAAGCTTTGTTATGTCGGGCAGATGCCGCCCACCCGTGTCGGCTGTCAGCGTTTTGAAAACTATCCCCGACATGGTGATTGACTCACGGCATAAAAGTATCAGTATCATAAGCCCCGCCGCCCCCTCGGGAAGCAGCAGAAATGAAAACACCCGTATGCCCTCTTTGCCGTATACCGAAAATATAGAAGCCGCCGCAGTGCCAATGCCCACAGCACGGTATATAAGCACCAATACCGTGAACGGCTGCCCTAAGGCGCATAGCCCCAGCAGATACACGGCGAGCATGAACAAAAGCCCCGTTCCGAAGCTTTTTATAAGCATCGTGCCAAAATCACAGCCGAGCCGTGACTCTAAAAAGTCTTCTCTTATGTTTGTTAGCATCTCACGGGTCGCATCACCTGCATAGCAGTAAATTAGCGTGCCGAACAGCACACCCAGAAGCGCCGCCGCCGAAAGAAACACAAACATATCGAGCCTTTTCCTTGTCATATATATCACCCCGAAATAAACTACTGGATAATATATATGCCTACTTGTCCTGCTTTATTACTTTGAAAGCTCGTATGCACGCTTTGTGCAGGCCTTGCAGCAGTCGTCTACTGCCTTTTTGAGGTCGTTGCCTCTTAGCTGTTCAAGTCCTGCGATAGTTGTGCCGCCCTTAGATGAAACCATTGTTATGAGCTCATCAAGGCTCTTGCCGCTGTCTGTTATCATCTTTGCCGAGCCTATGAGTGACTTTGCAAAGAGCGCTGTTGCGGCCTCTTTGTCAATGCCTACGCTCTCGGCGTATTCAATGAAATACTGCGCATAAAGATATATGAACGCAGGTGATGAGCCGTTTATGGCGATTATCTCTTTCATCTTGTCCTTGGGCACTACCGAGTAGATGCCGCCCGATGCGAATACCTTGCATACAAGCTCGAACTCCTCGTCAGTCACGCTGTCAGAGTGAGAGAGCGCCGTAGCACCCTCGCCGAGCAGGAAAGGTGTGTTAGGCATAACGAGAACTACCTTTGCGCCCTCGACTGTTCTCTTGGCGTAGTATTCATCAGTCACGCCTGCGAGTATCGAAACGATGACGGTGTCCTTAGTCACCTTATCAGCCACCTCGTCAAGCACCTCATCAAGCTGCTGGGGCTTTATCGCAAAGAATACATACTTGCACTTCTCAACGACCTCTGCCGCCTCACCGACTGTGGTTACGCCTGCGGCCTTTGCTCGCTCAAGTGCAGCCTCAGCCTTGTCAAAAGCATAAAGCTCGATGTCGCCTTTCATATCGCTGCCGAGAATACCCTTCATAATGGCGTAGCCCATGTTGCCTGCGCCTATAAATCCTACCTTAGTCATTATTATCAGTCCTTTTAGTTCTTTTCTATCTTGCCGAGCGAGAGGTCTTTGAGGTATGCGTTGATGAACCCGTCAAGGTCGCCGTCCATAACTGCCTGTACCTGTGTTGTCTCATAGCCCGTTCTTGTGTCTTTTACGAGAGTGTAGGGCATGAATACGTATGAGCGTATCTGTGAGCCCCAAGCAATCTCTTTCTGCACGCCCTTGATGTCTGATATCTTGTCAAGGTGCTCCTGCTCCTTTATCTTAACAAGCTGTGCTGTGAGCAGCATCATAGCGTACTTTCTGTTCTGCACCTGCGAGCGCTGTGTCTGGCAGGAAGCAACTAAGCCCGTGGGTATGTGTGTAAGTCTTACAGCCGAGGAGGTCTTGTTGATGTGCTGACCGCCTGCGCCCGACGAACGGAAAACGTCCATCTTGATGTCCTCGGGGCGTATCTCTACCTGTATGCTCTCGTCGATCTCGGGCATAACGTCTACCGCCGAGAATGATGTGTGCCTGCTCCCCGAACTGTCAAAAGGCGATATGCGCACGAGCCTGTGAATGCCCGCCTCGCTCTTTAAATAGCCATAAGCGTTCTCGCCCTCAATGAAGATTGATGCGCTTTTGTAGCCTGCGTCACCGCCCTCCAAGATATCCATTACCTGCACCTTGAAGCCGTGCTTGTCAGCCCAGTGGGTATACATTCTGTAGAGCATCTCTGTCCAGTCCTGCGCCTCTGTGCCGCCTGCACCTGCGTGAAGCGTCAGAATGCAGTTTCGGCTGTCATACTCGCCCTTAAGGAGAGTTTCAAGCTTTATCTTTTCAAGCTCTTCGCCGAGTTTTTTTATCTCCTGCTCTATCTCTTCCACCATAGAGTCATCGTCCTCTTCGGCGGCCATTTCTATCATAACGTCAATATCCTCAACAGCCGAGGTGAGCTTGTTGTATTTCTCTACCTTGTTTTCTAAGTTCCTTGTCTGCTGAAGCACCTTCTGTGAGTTCTCTGTGTCGTCCCAAAATCCCGGCTCGGCAGCCTTTTCGTGCAGCTCTTCTATCTTTTCTTTGCTGTTTTCGATGTCATAAACCGAATACAGCTCTTCGACCTGCGGCTTGTATTTTTCAAGCTCGGATTTTAAATTCTCTAAAAAAACCATAGATTATCTCCTTGTTTCACATAAAATTATACCATACCATTATATTATATAACAAACTTGGAGAAAAGTAAAGAAAATTTTGTGAAAACTATTCCTTTTTTCTATAAAGTATGCTATAATATATATTCGGAAAGTAAAATACAGCATTTTTTACAAAAAATAGAATTAAAAACAGGGAGAATGATAATATGATATGCCCGGCTTGTGGCGGTAATAATTTAGAAGGCGCTGATAAATGTGTTTTCTGTAATGCTCCGTTCAATGGGGTTCCGGTTAATATGCAGCAGCCCGTACAGTCTGCTGCTCCCGGCTATAACACCCAGGCTGCACCTGCATACAACTATGCGGCTATAGCGGCAGAAATGTATAAATACTGCAGTATAGACCTTGATCCTAAAATGAGCGTGGCAGGTATAGTGATATTTGCGGTGCTTGGTGCAGCGATCCTTGCTGTTGGCATCATGCTTTCACTTATGCCGTTTATACTTGTAGGGCTTGGTGTTGGCGTTGTCGGTTCATTGATCGTATTCGCAGTTTGTAAAACGGCTCAGAAAGAGGCGGTGCGTACAAGGAACCTATTTGCCGCTGACGGTGAACAGTTTATACTTCAGGAATTTGCATCAGCTCAATCATTTGCAAACGACCAGTTCAGAATGAGCGGATTTTATATCTTCGCTAGAATCAAAGGGGTTTACAGAACTGTAAACATAACCAAGATAACAAGAGTTACCGAGAAAACTAATTTTATCCCTACAGGTGTTCACCTTGATGCCAATATAGACGATGAATTTGGAAGCACTGTAGTTACACTGTGCAGGCTTCACCTCGGAAAATCCAAAAACGAAGCCGATGACTTGTTTAATGAGATAGTGGCAAGAAAACAGTTTGCTTATGAGCAGTATTCAAAAAACAGATAGAACGGCTTAGCCGAAGATTACTTTTTTCAAAATGGGGTTATGAAATGCGTTGTCCGGTATGCGGAGCAGAGTATATAAATGAAAATGCAAGGTTTTGCAACGCCTGCGGTGCGCCGCTGGGGCAGCAGGGGGGAGAGGCTATACCCTCTCAGGCTCAGCCCTATATGCAGCCGCAGAATATGCAGTATGCGCCCCCTGCGCAGGATCTTGCACAGGTGGGTCAGGCTATGCACGATTATATCAAGGTCGATTTCGAGCCGAAGCTCAGCAAGGTGGGTATAGCAGTTTGTATAATAATAGGCATAGCTATCTCGCTGCTTTCGCTTGTTGACGGAACTTTCGGCTTTCTGTTCGTGGGGCTTATCTTCGCTGCTATCGGCTCACTTATTGTGTGGCTGACTTATAAGATGAATATAAGTGCCGCAAAAAGACTCGGGCTGTTTTTCCGGCGTGACGGCGAGGTAAGGGTGCTTTCAGAGTTTGCATCTTCGCTGCCATTTGCAAATGACCAGTTCAGGCTCAGCCCGCACTATCTCTTTGTCAAGAACAGATGCGCTGTTCGTATACTTGATATCACCAAGATAACAAGGGTAAAGGAAAGCTATAACTTTATCCCTACAGGCGTAAGGCTCGACGCTCTTGTTGAGGACGAAACGGGCGTTCAGAATGTGACCGTGTGCAAGCTGCATATGACGAAGAGCAAAAACGAAGCAGATGAATACTTTAACGAGATAATGACAAGGCAGCAAATGGCTGTAAACGAGATAAATATGATGCGTGTTCAGTAATCGGACGACAAAATGAAAGGAGAACTGTGGAATGGAGATAAACAGATTTTACGGCTCGTACTGTATGTCCTGCAAGGGCGTATTCGGGCAGGGCGATGATATAGTCGTGTGCCCCGAGTGCGGTACTCCTTATCACAGAGAGTGCTATAAGAAAGAGGGCAGATGTATAAACGAGCCCCTCCATGCTTCGGGTATAAGCTGGAAGCCTATGACCGAGGAAGAGGCTGCCGTTGCCCAGAGCAGCGAGAACGGCACTATTCGCTGTATGCGCTGCGGCGAGGAAAATACTGCGGATATGCTCTTCTGCACAAAGTGCGGCCTGCCGCTTCATCAGGACGAGCCGCCCGAGCGCCCCTTTAACGATATCTACAGCCCCAACCGCTACCCCTCGGGCAATCAGGGCGGTCAGCAGCAGGGCGCAGCACCTTTCCCGAATACTATAATGCTTGACAAAAACTCCGAGATAGACGGCATCACGATAGAGGACTATGTCTGCTATATCAAGAGCAACCCTATATACTTTGTTACAACGTTTTTCCGCTTTTTCAAGCTTAAGACCAAGATATCATTCAATTTCGGTGCCGTGCTTTTCCCCGAGTTCTATATGCTCTACCGTAAGATGTATGTAAGGGGCATACTTATGCTTATCCTAAGCTTTCTGCTTTCGGTGCCCTCATATATCATTCTCGGCTCGCAGGATTTTATGGGTCAGGTGTTTATAGAAAAGGCATCATTCATTGAGGGCAATACCTTCCAGCTTGTTTATCAGGCTTCAAACTATGCTTTGTGGGCAGTAAGGCTTATTCTGGGCTTTTCGGTCAACTATCTGTATTATTCCTCGGTAAAGAAGAGGATACGCCGTATCAAGGCGGAAAACCCCGAACCTAATGAAGCCCGCCAGATAATGGCGCTTGCAGGCGGCGTTTCCTGGCCTGCGGTAATAATGGGCGCTACTTTGATGTTTGGTATGTTCACAGCGCTTATGTTTGTGATGAATCATTTTATTAAATAATAGAGTTTACAGAAAGTTTACATTCTAAAGCGTATCTCGGTTGACAAAACCGTTAAGATATGATATAATTACTAAGTTATCCTTGCTTGTGATAAACACAGGCGAAATCCAAAAGGAGGTGCATTTTAAATGGCAAAGTTAACTGAAAACTACGAGGCTATGGTGGTATTCAGCATGAAGAAGGATGAGGACGAGATCAAGGCACTCATCGAGAAATTCTCCGGCATGATAAACGCTGAGGCTTCGGATGTTACAACAAACGACTGGGGTAAGAGAAAGCTTGCTTATCCGATCAACTATGAGAACGAGGGCTACTATTTCCTCTGGAACTTCACAGCTAAGCCTGAGTTCCCGGCTGAGCTCGAGCGTGTTCTCGGCATCACAGACGGCGTTATCCGTTTCCTGATAACACTTAAGTAAGCAAAGACCCTTTAAGACGGAATGGAGAGTGTTTAAGATGCTTAACAGAGTTATTTTGATGGGCAGGATCACACAGGATCTTGAGATAAAGCAGGCAGGCGGACAGTCTGTTTTGAGCTTTACATTAGCCGTTGAAAGAGGTTATACCGACCAGAACGGTCAGAGACCTGTTGATTTTATTGACTGTGTTGCTTGGAGACAGCACGCTGATTTTATCGGAAAATATTTCGGTAAGGGCAGAATGATAGCTGTTGAAGGTGAACTGCGCAAGAGAGATTATACCGATAAAAATGGTAATAAGAGATATGTAACAGAAGTTTATGTTACAAATACAAGCTTTACTGGCGAGCCTAAGCAAAACGGCGGCAACGGCGGTTACGGTAATTCCTATCAGGGTAATGGCGGCTATAACAATAATAACTATGGCGGCAACAATTACCAGCAGCCCCAGCAGAATAACTACCAGCCTCAGTACAACCAGCCCCCGCAGCAGAATAATATGTCTATCGGCGGCATGGAAGATTTTGAGGAGATAATAAGCGACGACGGCGTTCCGTTCTGACGTGAAAAGTAACATTTTGATCAGTTAGGAGGATAGATCAATGGAAAATCAGAGACCTGCAAGGCCTGTAAAGAGAGGCCGCAAGAAGGTTTGTATGTTCTGTGTTGACAGAGCTGAGACTATAGACTACAAGGATATAACAAAGCTCAGAAAGTGCATGACAGAGAGAGCTAAGATTCTCCCCAGAAGAGTAACAGGCACTTGCGCTTATCATCAGAGAGAGCTCACAAAGGCTATCAAGAGAGCACGTCACGTTGCACTCCTGCCTTATGTAGCTGACTAATAAAAGTCTATACGAGCGAAGGTATCCGAAAGGGTATCTTCGCTTTTTTGTTTTCTATAAATATGCAATTCTTAAGCCTTAAATTAATACTTGCAAAATGCTGTGATTTATGGTATCATATAAGTAAGCCGAGTGTCTATAGGCAACACCGCTGGGTCACCAGCCTGCGCCTTTGTACGCCATCTACTTGCAGATTTTCCGTCATAGCACCCAAATTCACCTTGTCTTACGCAAGTAAAACTGCGGCGAATATGGATACTCTGACGAAAAAATCTGCGGTCTCAGCTTTGCTGAGACCACGTATACTGACGTACAATGACCCAGCGGTGTTGCCTATAAAACAGAAAGGAGACGGTTTTATGACTGAAATAAAGATAGAAAAGGATAAGCTCATACCCTGCGTTCCGACAAGGGATCTCGTGGTGTTTGAGGATATGACCGTTAATTTTGAGGTTGCAAGAGGTTTCACTATAAATGCCGTAAAAAAGGCTATGAATGGTGACGGCTTCGTGTTCCTTGTTGCACAGAAGAGTATTGCCGTTGAAAATCCCGAGATGAAGGATCTTTATAAATATGGTATTTTGGGCGAGGTAAGGCAGGTAATCAAATCGCCTGGCGGCGTTTACAGATGCCTTGTTCACGGCATTTCAAAGGGCAAGCTGCTTGACCTTGTGAAGATAAAGGATAACTGCCTTTACGCATCAATAAAGCTTGTGAATATCGGCAGAGAAAAGCTGAGCGAGGTCGAGATGACAGCCCTTATGCGCCAGATAAGCGAGGCTTTTGAGAACTATCTCGAGGTGATCCCACGCATACCCAAGGAGCTTTACTATGATGTGGCGTCAGCCGAGACACCTAAGGAGCTTTTTGAGGCTATAGCTTATAATATCCCCCTGCCCACAGAGGATAAGCAGCTGATGCTCGACCTTAATACATACGGCGAGCGCCTTGCATACCTGCTTTCTACCCTCAGCCATGAGATAGAGGTTAGTATGCTCGAGCGTGAGATACACGAGCACGTTTCCTCGACAATCGATAATCAGCAGCGTGAGTATTTTATCCGTGAGCAGATAAGGGCGCTGCATAACGAACTTGGCGACGGCAGCGACGTTGACGAGAGCGACGAGGCGCAGCAGTACCTTGCAAAGATAGGTGAGCTGACTGCTTCCGACGAGGTAAAGGATAAGCTCACAGCCGAGGCAAAGCGCCTTATGAAGATGCCCTCCGGCACGCAGGAGGCTGTAGTTATCAGAAACTACCTCGACACCTGCCTTGCTCTGCCCTGGTCAGAAAAGACTGAGGACAGACGTGACATAAAGAAAGCCGAGAGCATACTTGAAAAAGACCACTACGGTATGAAAAAGGTCAAGGAGAGAGTTGTTGAAAACCTCGCCGTAAGAATGATGACCCCTGATATCAAGGGGCAGGTGATATGCCTTTACGGCCCTCCCGGTGTGGGTAAAACATCTGTCGGCAGAAGCATCGCAAGGGCGCTCGACAGAAAGTATGTAAGAGTTTCCCTCGGCGGCGTGCGTGATGAAAGCGACATCAGAGGCCACAGAAAGACCTATGTCGGCGCTATGCCGGGGCGTATAATCGACGCTATGAAGCAGGCGGGCACAAATAACCCCGTTATCCTGCTTGATGAGATAGACAAGATGAGCAACGACTTCCGTGGCGACCCCTCGAGCGCTATGCTTGAAGTGCTTGACGGCGAGCAGAATTCGGGCTTCCGTGACCACTTTATCGAGCTGCCTTTTGACCTGTCAGAGGTGCTGTTCATAACCACGGCAAACTCGCTTGACACAGTCGCACCCCCTCTGCTTGACAGAATGGAGGTCATTGAGCTTGCAAGCTATACAAGAGAGGAAAAGTATAACATAGCAAAGCTTCACCTTATCCCCAAGCAGCTCAAAAAGCACGGCCTTAAGGCCTCGCAGGTGAGGATAAGCAAAGACGCTATATACTCGCTCATCGACTTCTACACCAAGGAAGCAGGTGTGCGAAAGCTTGAACGCTCGGTGGCTACACTTTGCAGAAAGGCCGTAAAGCAGCTGCTCGAAGATGAGAACGTAACAAAGGTAACATTCAAGGCGGCAAACCTTGAAGAATACTTAGGCCATAAGAAATATCTGCCCGACCTTGCTTCTGAAAAGGACGAGGTGGGTCTTGTGAACGGCCTTGCCTGGACTTCTGTTGGCGGCGTGTTAATGCCGCTTGAAGTGCTTGTGCTTGACGGCAAGGGCAAGGTAGAGCTTACTGGCTCGCTTGGCGATGTTATGAAAGAGTCGGGTCAGATAGCTGTAAGCTATTGCCGTGCCGTGTGCGATAAGTACGGCATAGCCCCCGATTTCTACGAGAAGAAAGACCTGCACATCCACGCACCCGAGGGCGCAGTTCCCAAGGACGGCCCGTCGGCAGGCGTTACTATGGTAACGGCTATGGTGAGTGCTCTTTCGGGCATTCCCGTAAGAAAAGACGTTGCTATGACTGGTGAGATAACCCTTCACGGCAAGGTGCTGCCCATAGGCGGCCTGCGTGAAAAGCTAATGGCGGCATATAAAGCAAAGATAAAGACTGTCATCATTCCCGCAAAGAACAAGGGCGACCTTGACGAAGTTGACGACGTTGTAAAGAACGGTCTGGAGATAATCTTTGCCGAAGATCTTAACACGGTGCTTGAAAATGCACTTGTAAAGGTAACAAAGCCTGCAAAGGCTGTAAAGACCGCAAGAAAGCGCAGAGAGTCTGTGCTTAGCGCAAATTGAGGGAATAAATGTATAAGCACGGAAAAGCTGTCACTATAATTATTGCAGCGGTTATCGTTATGGCGATATTGTTTATACCTGCAAGGCTTGTTTATTTCCATTATTACCCCCACGACAGGATAACGGGCAGGCTGACTATTAACGTTGACGGCAGGGAGTTATCGCCCGATGAATACAGCATAACTTTTTCTGAGGACGGCACGGCTGACGGGGGAGAGATATCAATGCCGGGCGGCGGTTATGAGCACAGGTATTCATTTGATATCAGCGTTCCCTCGCTTGATAAGCCCATAACAGTCTTTTGCTTCGAGCTTAAGGAGTGGGACGTGATAGACTTTGAGCTTGATATCGACATTGATACAAAGGGTAACTCCATAAAATACAGCGGCAGGAATTCTTTCTTGACAAGCCTTGGCTTTACGACCACCGACAGCATATCGCAAACACAGCCGTTAACCGATAAGGCATATGAGATAGGCTTCGGGCTGTGATAAAACAAATCGAAAAGGACATAATATGAATTACCAGAACGCACAGTTTTATACATCATTCGGCAGGCTCTCGCAGATGCCGAAGTCAGACAGGACGGAGATAGCCTTTGCAGGTAGATCTAATGTGGGCAAGTCTTCGCTGCTCAACAAGATACTCAACCGCAAGGCGCTTGCAAGGGTAAGCTCTATGCCCGGCAAGACGGTGACTATAAACTTTTTCAGCTTGGAAAACATATACTTTGTTGACCTGCCTGGCTACGGCTATGCAAAGGTATCAAAGCGTGAAAAGGAAAAGTGGGGCGAGCTGATAGGCGGTTATCTCAACGACGGTGAGCGTCAGCTTGAACTTGTTTTCCAGCTTATCGACATACGCCACGAGCCGTCAAAGGAAGACATCATGATGATAAACTTCCTGATAGACAACGAGATACCATTTGTTATCGTCTTCACAAAGGCCGACAAGCTAAAGCCCTCAAAGCGTGAGGAGCGCATGGCCGGCTTTGCAAACGAGATACCCTGCTTTGACCAGATAACGAGCATTGTTGCCTCAGCCCAGACGGGCGAGGGGATAGAAGATATCCGTGCCATAATCGACGAGGTTTCCGAGGGTGCGGAGATATATCACCTGCCGCCCGATGCAAACGACGATTATGAAGATTTCTACGACGAGCCCGAAGACGACGAGGAGCAAAGCGGCGGTTTCAGCGGCGGCTATCTCCGCCCGAACACAAAGCCTTAAGGGGTGAGAAAATGCTCGGTGTATGCTTGCTTTTTGTGGGCATTGTGCTTATAAATAACGGCGCCTGCGCTCTTATGAAGGTTGACCCCAAGGCCGCCGCCGTTATGAATATATTCGTAGGCACTCTGTCGATTTTTATAAACTTTGTGAGCCTTGTTAAGGGTAACTACTACGCCGCAGGCACGGGGCTGCTTTTCGGCTTCACATACCTGTTTGTGGCGATAAACAACATCTTCTCCCTTGACACTAAGCCCTTTGCGGTGTTCTCCTGCTTTGTGGCTGTGAATGCGATCGTTTTCGGCGTTATCGAGGGAGTGACGGGCAGCGGTTTTCTCGGCATCGAGGCTGACATCAGGTGGGGTCTCATCTGGTGGGCGTGGGCTGTTCTCTGGGGCAGCGCACTTTTTACCGACATTCTCGGCAAGGATTTAAAGAAGTTCGTTCCCGCATTACAGATAACCGAGGGCATACTTACGGCGTGGCTGCCCGGGGTATTGCTGCTGACGGGGAATTGGTAAATTAAAAAATCACCTTGTTTTTGAAGCAGGGTGATTTTTTTACTGTCCAAAAATTCCCACACATATAAAAACACGCCCTGCGCAAAATATAATCGCAAGCCCGTTAAGATACAATTTCAAACAAAGGAGATTTTAACATGAAAGGTATTACAACTTCACAGGGCAGAGATGCTCTTAACAGATTCAAGATGGAAGCAGCTAACGAGGTAGGCGTAAGCCTTAAGCAGGGCTACAACGGCGACCTCACCTCACGTGAGGCAGGGTCTATTGGTGGTCAGATGGTCAATATGATGTGTCCGCAACGACAACCGTAGCGCTTGCCTGAGCGAACATAGGAAAAGTCCGTAGAAAGGCCTGTTTTTAGCTTTATTTCAAGCCGCATCTCGGTCTTGTTTGTGGGTATAACATCTATATGGTCAATGATAGTTCTTGCAAGCTCGTCTACCTGCTCTTTTGTCATATCGCCCTCGGGCGAGTACATGGTCTTTAAATAATGCTCTATCTTTTTAAGCTCCTGCGCATAGTCGGCTTTTTCATAGGCTGTCTTTTCAAGCGATGCTATATCGTCTTCAAGCTGTGATATGAGCACATTTGAACCGTCGTTTCGCTTTTTGAATTCCTCTCTTGTGATAATATCTTCGGTATAGAGGTCAAGCAGCTTTTCACGCTTGGCTTTTTCTTTTTCTAAAGCCATTTTCATAGAATCTATCTGTGACTGATAGTTTTTCTCCACCGAGGTTTCCTTATATGCTTTCAGAAAATCCTCAACATACTTTTCAATATTGCTCGCAACGTGCTTGAAGTGCTCGCTCATCATCTTGTATAGGTCTTTCTCCATAATGGAAAATGACGAACAGGATTTTGAGCCCGAACGCTTTTTCTCAGAGCATATCCATTGATATACTGCCTGCCCCTTTGAAGCGGAGTTTGAATAGCTTGTGCGCCAGTAGGGAACATCGTGCGCCTTGCACCATATCTTCCCCGTAAACACGCTGCTGTCCTTGAATGAGCGGGTGCGGCTCTTGATTGCCATGCTGCGTTCTTTGAATATGGCGTTTGCCTTATCCCAAATCTCCTCGCTCACAATTGCAGGCACGGTGCTGCCATCTTCGTCCTTATACATTATCCAGTCTTTTTCGGGCAGGAAGCGCTGCTCACGGGTGCGGTAGTCGGTTATCTTTACTTTGTTGCCACAGTAGTAGCCCTTGTATTTCGGGTTTTGTATAATGCCGTTTATGGTGTTGTGGTGTATCTTTGTGCCCTCACGCCCACGGAAACCTTTTTCATATAGTATGCGCTCTAATTTCCGTGAGCTGTATTCGCCTGTGGAATAAAGCTCAAATATCAGCCTTACCATTTCGGCTTCCTTTTCATTTATTATCAGCTTGCAGTCGTCTTTATCATAGCCGAAGATACGGCTGTTGCCAAGCACCTTGCCACTCTCTATCGAGCGCTTGTGTCCCCAACGCACACGCTCCGAGAGTTTTCTCACCTCGTCTGCGGCAATAGATGACATAATGGTCAGCCTAAGCTCCGAGTCGGTGTCGATAGTGCAGATGTTGTCGTTCTGAAAGTACACACCCACGCCGTTTCTTAAAAGCTCTCTTGTATATGTCAGGCTGTCGATAGTGTTTCTTGCAAAACGGCTTATCTCTTTTGTCAGTACAAGGTCAAAAAGCCCTGCCTTGCCGTCTTCTATCATCTTTAGGAAGTTTTCTCTGTTTTTAGCCGACTCGCCCCTGACCCTGTCAACATAGCCCTCAACATATGTCCAGTGGGTGTTGTTTTTTATATAGTCGGTGAAAAACCTTATCTGATTTTCTATCGAGTTTTCCTGTTCCTCACGGGTAGTGGAAACTCTTGCATAGAAAGTCACACGCAAATCAAGATCATATATCGTCTTGCGCTGGGTCTTCATAAGGTTGATAGTGCTGTATATATCCATAATAAGCCTCCTTGTCATTTGGCATATATGATAATCATTCCGTACCTATATATAATTATATCATAATAGATTATATGCTGTCAAGTCTGACAGATAAGCAAAAGCTGCCGCATCACTGCGACAGCTTTTTCAGTTACGCCGAGAGCTTGTCTATTTTCTCTATCATAAGATTGCATCTGTGCAGGTCGATTAGTCCCTCCTTAAGGAGTATGCGTGCCCATGCTTCAAGCGTTTTCTTTTTGAGGGCAAGCTCGGCGTTTTCGGTGGGCTTGTTTTTGTTCATATGCGTACCTCCCTCTTTAAACTATAGTATTGGCGGGTTTGAGTGCTACTAAACATAGTATTGTGTTTAGTTAACAATAATCATAGTATTATTCTCCTTGCTTACACGAAAACTAAAGATACAACCACTATCCATAGTATAAAACAAACAGATGCAATTGTCGATGTAAAAGCTTGCGTTTTTCAAAAAAAGCAATTCTGCCTTTTAAAATATGCGTATTTACGCCGTTCTTAAGAATCTATATGCACTTTTTTTCAAAATGTCCTCAAATTATTATCTTATCGTTGATTTTCAAGATATAATTAGGCTTGTTAAAGAATTTCAATTTCTAGAAGGAGGAGCATAATAATGCCGAATATAAAATCTAAGCCCAAAAAGGATTTCACTACAATCAGAAATAAAATGATAAGAGATAAGAGACTCGGTCTTGTGGAGAGAGGGCTTTTGGTAACCATGCTATCATACAGTAAAAACTGGAAAATAACAATAAAAGGTCTTGCTTCCCAGATGCCTGACGGAGTATCAAGGATAGCGAAGGCACTTAAGCGTCTTGAAGAGGTGGGGTATCTTGTAAGGACTCGTATTTACTTTGACGGAAAGATATCAAAGTGGGATTATACATTTAAAGATGAGGTGCTCACAGAGGAAGAAATAGCAGCAGCCAGCAATACAAATGTTTATTCAGATATTCATTTTAAATCTGATGACGAGCAGGATATAGATGTATCGGAATTGCCTGAAAATATTGAAAATAACAGCTGTAATGACAGCACAGAATATGACCCTCTATATGAAAGAAAAAAGTATACTGAAATAATCAAAGAAAACATATCATTTGATGACCTGGCCGATTGGCTCTCTTATGAAGAGGCTAAGGATATAGTAAATATAATGGTCGATCAGATATGCAGCCAAAATCCGACTGAGAATATAGGCGGAGATAAATATCCAAGAGAAGTTGTTAAGGATGTGTTTCTTAAGGCTGATATATATTGTGTTCAGAAAACTGTTTCCAAGATGAGAGCTGTTTTTGGAATACGCAATAATAGCAAGTATTTTGTGAGTACGCTGTTTAATACAACGAGAACATATAACTTTGATGAGGGGTGTGAAAATCGGTCAGCAGATTATTTGTTTGAAAAGACTTACAACAAATAAAAGCTTGAATGCGATTTTCAATATCAAGATTTTCTTATTGTAGATTAGCTATTAATAGTTTTCATGCGTATATATAAAAGATAATAATTATTTAATACTCAATTATATGAAAATGTCAATCTATCTATCTGAGGATAGACAGAAGACGGACTTGTGAGCATATTGATATAATTATTTATGTGGGTGTTTTTGAAAATATGGTTATCCCATTAACACACCACTTTAAATGGGTTATGAATAGGCTTATATGGATATAGCTGTTTTCTTTTCAATACTGTATGTAAATCAAAGAAAGACTTTTATATTGTTATTGCACATAGATACGTTATTAATGATGGTGTGTCAGGGGAATAACAATATTAAAAAAACATGCCAAACCCCTTGACAAACCAGTTTGAATTTGGTATAATATATATGAACCTTAATTAAGGTTCGTAGTTTGAGTTCTTAAGTTTAGTGTTTGCAAACGGTCAAATTATGCCTGTTTGAAAACCTAAGCTTATTTTTTTATCAAAAAATAATAATAATATATATATCGAGCTTAATAGCTTGAAAAAGACAAAGACACCCACGCCGCTACTGGCGCTGGGATCTTGTGCAGCTCTTTTCATCGAAAAAGAGCAGACCATGTGCGGATCCGTTGGGTGTCTTTGTCTATCTTGAAAATGTGTACAAAAATCTGTACATATATAGTTTTGGGGGTCCGTGCATGGTTGCTCGGGATCTCTGCGCCTTGTCGAGACTGACAAGGAGCTAAGTATGAACTATATCTTTGATTATGCAACAGAAGAAAGTGGGAGAATTATTGTACATTTTAAGCCGGAGAGTAAGGTTAAGTGCACTCGAAAAAAGGAAATCAAAGGCGAATCTATGTCAATGAGAGAGATAACGCAGTACAGAACTGGAAGCTACACTAGGAAACCGGTAACCTACGTTGTTCATAGCCCTGATACGAAGCGCAGTTCTTATCCTGAGTGGGTCGATATGCGCCACTATGTGACGCTGGAATTGAGAAGGCGCATTCTTCGTTATTCAGGAATCAAAGAACTCGCCGAGATAGAAGGAATACCTGATAAGCTTGTTGGCGCTATAATCAATGACGAGGTCGCTGAACGTCTTGATACTACCGAGAATAAGTATCCTAAGATTGTAGGGATTGTTGAGCTGAAAACTAAGCCTGGTGTTTGGGTGGTTTATAATCTCGAGGATGATGCGGAATACCCTGTGATTGAAGTTGTAACAACAAGAAAGGGTAAGAAAGCCTCGTTAAGGTCTATGGATGAGTATTTCAACGGGATTGATACTTATGTTCAAAACACTGTATTTGTCATCAAAGATCATTCAGTGGCGATGCAGAAGTCTGTAATGCTTGATCATGAGAAATGTCACTATCTTATGGATATCACAAGAAAACGGGAATTGATAACTTATATGGAGAAAATGAACAATGTGATTGAAAAATACATAAGCTTCGACAAGTTTAAAACCTTAAGAAGATTAGTCATTGTTAAGGATCTTCAGTTTTTTATAGATCATTTTTGATTTTAAAGGTATGTGGTGGTCTTTCTACTGGCTGGCAGCTGTGAGAATAATCAAAACATAATAAAAAGGCTCGGCAAACTAATGCCGAGCCTTTGTATGTCATATATTATCCTTAAACGCTGCTTGCAAAGCCTCAGGAAGAGCAGCAACTATCTGCTCACAGATCTTGCCTTGCAAGTAAACAGGGTTGAGTTTGGATTTAGAGTATTTCAAGTAAGAGTCTTTGGTCTTATCCGTCAGCAGCTGAGTAAAGAATCTCTCCCAACTGAAATAATCGCTGCTTTCAATGTGTTCGGACGGATCATTCAGAATACTTTTCAGCTCATTGTCATCAATGATGCCTGATGAGAGGATCAGCCATTCAAACGATTCGGGAAGATAGAGCCGTATGTTTTGATTTCGCAGAACAAGCTGATATACCCTTTCCATTTGAGAACCAAAGGCTGCTCCATCCGCAATAACAATGGTGTTGTTATTTATGTTTTCCTGAAGCAGTCCAAAAATGTTGCCTGCGCCCTGTGCTGATACGCATTCTATGTTTTCTGATTTAGAAGCTCCATCAAAGAATTCATAACCCGAGTTGGAATCTTCAGTTATGAGTTTTCTTATATCAAAGCAATCAAGCTTGTCAAGGTCGCCATATATCCTATACATCTGATGATACTCAGGCTCCTGATGAGCATACTTTCCCGAACTGTGAATGCCATATATTTCAGTCACGCTGTAAGGGAGATTTCCAAGACTTTCCCTTGTGATGATAACATAGTAGTTATCCGTTTCTCTTATCGTGTGCGCAAAATCTTCCGATGAAACAAACCTGCTTCCTTCGTCAATAAACACAAGACTTCCGTGAATGACCTTAAGCTGTTCCTTCCAGTTGTTGCCTGCAATAACACGGCAAGGGCACTCACAGCTCAGATTTATGCCTGTATCCTGACCGTTTTGAACATACTCCTGAATCATATCAACAAGCGTAGTCTTGCCCGTGGCGCTGTCACCTTTGAGTATCGTTATATTGCGTGAAAAATCAAGCTCGTATTTCAGATGCACCGATTGAACAGACAGATGTATCGTTCCTCGCATCAGACATACCTCCCTGCGATCGGGACAAGCTGATCCATGCTGTGAACGATCTCGCCTGTGTTAAGAACCATTATCTCAAATTCGTTCTCGCCAAAGTCCATAATATGGCGAAGATTTACCGTGACATCTTTTTCCTTGCCAATGCGCAGCAGCCACTCAGCACAATTATCACCACAGTTTGAAGCATTAAATATCTTGTCAGATACCTTGTCGATCAGGATGAGAGTTTTAAGACCGCCCGATAATGTGACCGGAGCAATTACCCCCAGTACAGGGCTGTCGATCGCACCGTTTCCCAAAATGACAGAATCATCAATATCCTTTACCATTTGAATTATCTCGGGGTCTTCAAGCCATTTTGGCTCGTAATTGAATTTAAAGAAAGAAGAGGTATTATATACGACATCTTCCATGTCGCCGTAAAATATCTTTAGCATAACCGCACTCTCCATTTAGTGTTTCGTTAAACTGAATGCTATTCTGTTATTATTTTACCATATATCAGGCAAGAAATCAATAGTTAATGTGAAAATGATATCTGTGTTATTGGTGCTAGTATAATCGCATTCATCAATACTCCTTGTAATTGTCATGGCCTGCGGAATTGATTTAACCTAACGCCATTAAAAAGCCCTAAGAAATGCTTTCGTTGCAATCTTAGGGCTTTTGTCTTATGCGTTTATTTTATCTTGATCTTCTTAACAGCCGACCATCCGCTGTAATACTTAGTGCCGTTTACCGTCTTGTATGTGCGAACTCTTACATAATAAGTCTTGCCCTTTGTGAGCTTGCTTATCGTCTTTGAAGTCGCTGTCGAGCTTGCGGTCTTGGTGGTTGCCTTTGACTACCTTACAGATGTATTTGTACGTCGATTTGGGGAATAACTCTGCGCTTCTGTTAAAAATCGGTTAAGTAAAACAGATAGAATCGTATTTGCTGTCAGATAGGAAACTAATATGTTGATTATATTATTAACTTACTATTTGTTTACTACAGTACCATAACCATCTCGTATTATGAAACACAGTTTAGGACTATATTCACCGTTATGAGAGGTTCGTTCACCTGACACATAAACTGAAAAATGCATATTTTTATAACCCATGCTATTCAATACCTTTTTTCCAGCAATTGACAAATCATAAAATGCCCCAAGAGCCTCGTGGAAAAATGACTCATCCAATGCCATCGAAACGTATGCTGTGGTTTCTAACAAATCCCATGTTACATATTGACGAACTTCATCTTTTCTGAATTCAAGCTTTGTTATTTTAAAACCATTCTTTATATTCTTTGATGTGTTTTGATCTATAATAGGATTTGCGATAGAAAGCATATTCACAAGAGACATTTTGCTTCCGTTATTTACTATATTAGTAAGAGGGATTCCTGTCATAACACTACTATAAGAACTATAATGTGTTTTACCCTTTACAGTTTTATATGCTCTTACTTTAAAGTAATATATTTCCATACCGCATAGATTCTTAACAGTGCAGGATGTGCTTTTGACTTTAATACTTTTTACTGGTTTTTTAAAATCTTTGTTAAAGCTATATATTAGCTCATAACCAGTGACACCACTAACTTTGTTCCAATTTACAGTTAAGCTTCCAGTGAGATCGAAAGCATTTTTATAGTTCTTTACGCCAGTAACAGATTTAAGTGACGGTGTTTTTGGTACGATTTTAAACTGCTTGCTAATACTGCCTGTATACTTACCCTTACCTTTGATGGTTATTGTAGCGGTACCGAGTTGTTTGTTGTTCTTATATGAAACTGTATAATCAGTACCTTTCTTAAGCGTAACACTGCCATTTTTAACCGTAAATGACGGCTTTATTGCCTTACCTGTATAGGAATATGATGTCTTGAGTCCGCTTATCGAACATTTAGATATCTCAGGCTTTTTAATACTGAAAGTCTTGCAGACAGAACCGGTATAATTATTCTTGCCGCTTATTGTGACTTTGGCCGTTCCGATGTTAGTATTATTTGAATACGAAACACTGTAATCTGTGCCGCTTTTAAGTGTTTTACCTGCAAGCTTTACTGTTACAGAAGGCTTTATTGCTTTACCGGTATATGTAAAACTTGTTGATGACAAAGTAACAGTTGCGCTGCTAAGCGGTCTTTTCAATTTATCTTTATAATTATCTTTGTAGTTGTTTCCGCAATTTGCGCAAGTATGAAGTGTGTATCCTTGTGCATCATATGTAGGTGCAATGGTCTTTGTTGTATATTTATGTCCGGTTGAAGGAATGGATTCTGTGTACGATGAGCCGCACATACAACTATATGTCCTTATACCGCTATCTGTACACGTTGCAGACTTGGTTATCCTAGATGAATAGCTATGGGTATGATCAATAGTAAAGAATTTGTTTACATAGCCGGTATAATATCCTTTGCCTGTAACCTTAACTGTTGCGGTACCGGGTGCGGTATTATCATAATATGATAATGTATAATCTGTTCCCTCTGTAAGTGTTTTGCTGTTGTTTGATACTTTAACACTTGGTTTCTTTGAATACCCGTCATAAGTGTATGAACTTTGACTAAGTGTAACAGTAAAATCAGATATACCTCTTACAATACTGAATGATTTGTTTATTGTGCCCTTATAAGCGCCTATACCTGTAACAGTTGCAGTTGCAGAACCTTCATTGATGTTGTTGCTGTAAGATACTGTATAGTCCTTATCAAGGGTGAGCGTATTAGAACTATAATAATAGCTGGAACTGCTTTTTACTGTAACGCTTGGTGTCTTTGCTGTGCCATCATAGGTATAAGACGATTTGTCAAGCGTCACACTATAGTTTGATATATCAGTCTTTTTCAGTTTGTCGGTGTAGTTATCCTTATAGCTATCACCACAGACAGAGCAGGTATACTCAGTATATCCTTCTTCGTCATATGTAGGAGATATTACTTGTTTAGTGTATTTATGCCCTCCTTTAGACGGAATCGATTCGGTATAACTATCACCACATACTGAGCAAGTGTATGTTTTTACTCCTTTTTCAGTACAAGTTGGTGCTTTAGTTTCTTTTGATGTATAGCTGTGTGTAGTTAGTTTTGGTATGGTTGTAGTATAGCTTTCGCCGCATACTGAGCAGGTGAATTTTTTCGTGCCCGCTTGTGCACAAGTGGCGGCTTT
>CADAGC010000025.1 GCA_902787365.1 uncultured Ruminococcus sp.
CAAGTGACTGGGGCTGGAACGGCGGAAATTTCTGAATAAAGAGAAAAGCAAATGACCCGAGGGCGTTCTCGGGTCATTTTAGTTTTTCGTGGAGGGACTGCATTATCTTCTTTTCCCGACGTGACACCTGCACCTGGGTCATACCGAGGGCGGCGGCGGTGGCGGACTGGGTCTTGTTCTCGAAATATCGCATAAATATCAGCTTTCTGTCATTACTGTCAAGGCGTGAGAGTGCGTCATAGAGTGCAAGGCGGTCGGTTATCTCGGTATCGGGGGCGGGGGTAGGGATATCCGCCTGGTGCTCGCCGTCGTCGTCCCACTCGGTCAGGCTGACGGCAGGGCGGGCGGAGGCTATGGCTTCGGTGACAGTTTCCTCGCTCTCGCCAAGGGCGGCGGCAAGCTGGGCGACGGTCGGCTCGGTGCCGTTTTGGTGCAGGGCGTGCTCACGCTCTCTCATTATCTTAAGGGAGAGCTCTTTCAGCGGGCGGGAGACTTTGACCTGACCGCCGTCACGGAAAAGCCGTCTTATCTCGCCCAAGATAACAGGCACGGCGTAGGTGGAGAATTTAACGCCCCTGCCCTCGTCAAAGCCCTTAGCAGCCTTGACAAGACCGAGAGAGCCTGCCGAGAAAAGCTCATCATACTCGATACCCTTGCCACGCAGGCGGTTAGCGCACAGGTGGACAAGGCCGAGATTGTCGCTCACCAGTCTATCGGCTTTTTTATCGCTCATGGCTCGTTCCTTTTATATATGTATTTTTCCATAGTGACGGTGGTGCCTTTATGTGGAGTGCTTTTGACTTTGAGCTTATCGCAGAAGCTTTGCATGATAGCAAAGCCCAAGCCTGCACGCTCCTCCTCGGGGGCGGTGGTGAAAAGCGGTTCCATAGCCTTTTCGATATCCTCGATACCTGCGCCCTTATCCTTTATAAATATCCGAACACGGCCGCTTGACAGTAGTTTTATCTCAAGGGTAACAAGGCCGAAGCTGTTACGGTAGCCGTGGACGATAGCGTTAGTCACCCCCTCGGAAACGGCAGTCTTAAGTTCGGCTATGACGCTTACATCGGCGCCCGAGCCTGCCAAGAAGCCGCTGACGGCAAGTCTTGCGAGGGCTTCGTTCTCGGAAAGGGAGGGGAATATGAGTTTGAGGTGGTTTTTTACGTTTTTCATGGTCATCACTCCTTTACAGATGCGGTATGGGCGGTATAGACTATACGCACGAGCTTATCAATGGACGCAAGGCGCATAAGCTTTTCGACCTGCGGGGGAGGGTTAGCTATCAGCACATCGGCACGAAGCTCCTGCATACGCTTATAGCGCCCCATAACAAGGCCGATGCCCGAGGAATCCATAAAGGTGACGGACGAAAAATCCAGCACGAGCAGGGCGGGGCGGTATTTATTCAAGGCCATATCGCAAAGCTCCCGTGCGGGGCGGGCAGTATGGTGGTCGAGCTCGCCTTTTAAAAAAACGCTTAAGATACGCCGCTTAGCGCAGTATTCGGTGGTGGGAAGCATAGGGAAGACTCCTTTCTTATAATAGGGACAGTTAATAGTTAACGGTTAAGGTATCGACGCATAGCGTCGATGATATGGACCCTTACGAAACAGTTTGAACGGGCGAAATTTTCTACACAAAAGCCCGAATGGGCATATGCGCCGCAAGCGCACCACAACGGTTACCTGTTAAATATTAACTGTTAACTTTTTCGGCACCGGCGGTGTCGAAAAATGTAAACGTTATCGCAAAAATGCAAGAATATGAAATAAGATCTGAAAATATTATACTGCCTGTACAGGCGGGTTTTGGTCGAAAACGGGGTGAAAAAACATGGGGTAATTGTAAATTTTTTGAAAAGTATTAAGAGTGTAGTAATCAAAAGGGCATTTTGACGGAGTTTCTTTGAAAACTTGTTTAAAGAGTTATTGCAAAATGCACAATTATTGTAAGTTGTGTATGTGCAAACGGCACAAAGGATAATTTCAATCAAAAAAAATCCCACTAAAACGTTTACGCCGCCTTGACAAAAACTCTTGTAATTGGTATAATTAAGATTAGCTAAATAAGCCCTTTTTCCGGATTTTTGCTAAATCTTAAGTAAAAATCCACTAAGGAACAGCTTAAAATTTGAACATATTAACTATATCGGACGAGTACAGAGTTGTATCTCGGAAATATTGTACAAAATGCACAAGCGGCAGCTGCGGCAAAGACACGGTACGTCAATATTAATATGTACCGGATTTTTTAGCGGGCGAATGTGACAGACTGGTGTGCATTTAATGAGGGTCAACGGAATATGGCTAACACAAACTTACACAGTTCATGTCTGCTTGAGGCTAAAGACATCGGGCGTGACTTCAGGATCGGCGACGGCAGCGTGGTTTCTGCGCTAAAAGGCATAAACGCCGAGATAGAGAAGGGAACTCTTACAATATTAAGAGGGCGCTCGGGCAGCGGAAAGACGACGCTGATAAACATTCTCGGCGCACTTGACAGACCCACCAAGGGAAGCGTTATATTTGACGGCAAGGACATAACCAAGCTTAGCGAAGGCAAGCGTGACGATCTGAGAAGATATGAAATGGCGTTTGTATTCCAGTCGGTAGCTCTGATGTCGGGCATGACGGCTTACGAGAATGTGGAGTTTGGGCTGAGGCTTGCGGGATACCCTTATAAAATGAGGGACAAGCGAGTTAAAGAAGTGCTCGAAAACGTAGGGCTTGGCAAGAGAATGCACCACAGGCCGCCGGAAATGTCGGGCGGCGAGCAGCAGAGAGTTGCCATAGCGAGGGCGATAGCCCACAACCCGAAGATAATATTTGCAGACGAGCCGACTGCCGAGCTGGACACTGCCACGGGGCTTCATGTAGTGAAGCTTTTCAAGGAGCTGGTGGCAAAGCACGGCATGACGATAATTATGACCACACATGACCCGAGCATGGTGGACATAGCCGACAAGGTTTACACTTTAGAGGACGGTGAGGTTGTTGAGTGAAGAGATCACCGTGAATGAAGAGATGACCGCCGATAACGGCGAATACATGATAAGGTGCGAGAACTTAGTTAAGATATACAAGACTGACGAAGTAGAGGTGGTTGCCTTACAGGGGCTTGACCTTGATGTTAAAAAGGGCGAGCTTATGGCGATAGTAGGCAACTCGGGAAGCGGCAAGTCAACGCTTCTGAATATGCTGGGCGGGCTTGACAGGCCGTCGGCAGGGAGCCTTTACATCGACGGGAAGAATCTATTAAAGTTCTCGGACAGGGACTATATGCAGTACAAGCGTGAGACTGTGGGGTTTGTATGGCAAAATAATGCGAGAAACCTCATACCTTATCTTACCGCACAGCAGAATGTGGAGATGCCCATGATACTCTCATCTAAAAAGGAGAGGAAAGCGAGGGCGGCGCAGCTGCTTGAAAAGGTAGGGTTATCTCACAGGAAAAATTCAAGGCTTGATCAGATGTCGGGCGGTGAGCAGCAGCGAGTGGCGATAGCTATAGCGCTTGCGAACAACCCAAGACTTCTGCTTGCAGACGAGCCGACAGGCTCAGTCGATACAAAGACCTCGAACATGATACTTGATATCTTCAAGGAGCTGAACAAGAGTGAGGGCATCACGGTTGTGATAGTTACCCACGATGTCAAGCTTGCAAACCACATTGACCGTGTGGTGGCTATCAGGGACGGGAGAACGAGTTCGGAGATCGTCAGGAAACGTTCCTACAAGGCCGAGCTTGACGAAATGGGCGATATGCTCGCACCCGATGAAGAGGGCGGTGAGCAGACGCACGAAGAGCTGGCGGTACTCGACCGCTCGGGAAGGCTTCAGATACCCAAGGAACACCTTGAGGCTATGGGGCTGCACGGGGGCGACAGAGTAAAGGTCGAGCTCGATGATGACGGAAAGGGGATAAGGCTGATACCGCCGTCATAGCAAGAGGCAGACATTGCACCTTGCGATCAATCAAGGAATATACCGTTTGGGTGATATATCAGCAAATCAAGTAAGAAAGGTGGACTAAACATTGAAACACACAAGGTTTAGGCGTATTGCTTCATCGGCTTTAGCGGCGGCACTTGTGCTTTCCATGGCGCCCTCGGCGCTTGCGGACAACAAGTCTGCGAGCAGCGAAGCGTCGGCAGATGCGGTAGATGCTGCCAAAAGGGAAAACACCTACAGTGCGTATCTGAAAAGATATGCAGACGCAGAGCGTCCTGACGAGGAAGCAACAGTCTACGGCAAAGATTTCAAGGCTGTAGAGGGCTCGGACATCAGCTGTTCCGTAGAGTCGGTAGACGGAAAGGACAGCGTATTCAAATGGGCGAGCCAGACAGGTCAGGTAGACTTTACCGTAAACATACCCAAGACAGGACTTTATTTCGCACAGATAAGCTACGAGGCGCTCGAGGGCACAACTTCGGACGTTGAGTTTGCGCTGCGCATTGACGGAAAGAGCCCCTATGCAACGGCAGAGCGTATAACTATGCCGAAGGTATGGGTAAACGAATCCGGCGATGAGATACAGAAGGACTCGAAGGGCAACGACATTCGTCCCGGACAGAGGGAAGAGGTAATGTGGCAGTTAAAGGACATCGAGGACATCGACGGCCTTTCAAACGACCCGCTGGCATTCTACATGGAGGCCGGTGAGCACACTATCACTCTTGATTCCGAGAAGGCACAGTTTGCTATCGAGTACATCAAGTTCTACAACCACAAGCCGTTAAAGAAATATGACGTAACAGAGCCGAACTTCACACAGGCTACAGGCAAGAGGATAACTCTTGAGGGTGAGCTTGCCAAGTACAAGTCGGCAAAGACGCTGTTCCCCACATCGGACAACACATCTTATCTTACTTCCTCCTCAAACGGCTCTTCACCCACAAAGGAGAAGTACAACACGATAGGCGGCCAGGGCAACTGGAACAAATCTACCGAATCAATAACATGGGAGTTCAATGTTGACGCAGCAGGCTGGTACAAGATAGGCATAAGAGCCAGACAGGACCAGATGCGTGGTATGTACTCCAACAGAAGGCTTTACATAAACGGCGAAGTTCCTTACGAGGAAGCTGACCAGATAAAGTTCTTCTACGACACCGAATGGAATGTAACATCACCCAAGTCCGGCGATGAGACAATGTACTTCTATCTTGAATCGGGCAAGAACACCCTCACACTTGAGGCTATACCCGGCGAGATAGGCGAGATAATGGACGAGATAGACGACATCGTTTATAATACAAACAGCTATTACAGACAGATTCGTCAGATCACAGGTCCTTCACCCGACGAATACAACAACTACAACATAGACAAGGCTATACCCACCTGCATAGAGGACTTTGAGAAGTTCTCCAAGCAGCTGATAGATGCACAGAAGAAGATCGAGGATCTCGCAGGCACAGGCGGTACAGAGGCTGTAACGCTGAGAACTATGTCGATAATCCTTGACAAGTGCGTTGACAAGCCTGACAGAATACCTTCGATGATGTCACAGATTAAGGACAACATCACAGCAGTATCTGCATGGGTAACGCAGTACCGCTTCCAGCCGCTCGAAGTTGACATGATCGAGCTTTGCACAGAGGACGAGGACTTCACATCTACCGACAGCTCGTTCTTCAAGGGCCTTTCTTACGGCTTCTCCAAGTTCATAGGCTCATTCTTTGAGGACTACAACTCACTTTCAGACCTTGATGAGAATTCAAGCGACGTTATGACAGCCTGGATAACAACAGGCCGTGACAACGCAAAGATAGTTACAAACCTTATCAACAACGACTACAACCTTAACGCAAGAACAAAAATCAACGTTAAGCTCGTTGTCGGCGGTATCGTTGAGGCGACATTCTCGGGCAAGGGTCCTGACATCGCTCTGTTCTTGGGCGGTGACTACCCGATACAGTTGGCGGCACGTGATGTCTTGGTAGACTTGTCGAAGATGGACGGGTTTGATGATGTTATCAAGAACTTCTCGAAGGACGCAACGGTGCTCTACCAGTACAACGGCGGCACCTACGGCATACCGCTCGAGCAGCAGTTCCCGATGCTCTTCTACCGCTCGGATATCCTTGAGGAATACAGCATCGACCCCAAGACAGACCTTACAACATGGGACGGTCTTATAAACGTTCTTCCCGCACTTCAGCGTAACTACATGGAGGTTGGCCTGATACTTGCTCAGATGGGCTCGGCAGGCGTTACACAGATCTCGGCTACTACCGAGGCCGGCAACACCTTTGCTATGCTTCTCTTACAGCAGGGCATAAACTACTACAACGAGGATCAGACCAAGACGAACTTCGACACTAACGAGGCAGTAAACGCATTCGACAAGTGGACAAAGTTCTACACCACATACAGCTTCTCGCAGACATATGATGCATTCACACGTTTCAGAATGGGTGATATGCCTATCATAATCAACAACTACGGCTTCGCTAACCAGTTAGCAACAGCTGCACCCGAGATCAAGGGCTGCTGGGACTTCCAGCCTGTTCCCGGAACAGTTCAGCCCGACGGCTCGATCAACCACGCAGCAAGCTCGGCAGGCGCAGGTGTCGTAGTATTCAAGAAGGCACCCAACGTTGACGATGCCTGGGATTTCGTAAAGTGGTTCACATCTACAGAAGTTCAGACCTCTTACGGTCAGGACATAGAAGCAGTTCTCGGCACACTCGGTCGTTACGCTTCTGCAAACGTTGAGACATTAGGTCAGCTCTCATGGACGAGCACAGAGTACAAGAAGCTCAGAGAGCAGCTCGATTCTCAGGTAGAGATACCCGTTATACCCGCTTCTTACGGTGTAACAAGAAACCTTATGAACGCATTCAGGCAGGTAGTTAATGATGCTGACAATGCAAGAGACACACTCTTCTGGTACAACAAGGACATCAACGATGAGATCGAGCGTAAGCTTGAAGACCTTGATATGTACGATTACGAGAGCAGTAATAAATAAAGGAGGGAGTTATTGATTTATGGCTAAAAACAATGCCGGCGGACAGCAGGTCCCGATGAACAAGGCAGGAAAATGGGCATATACATGGCACATGGTCAAGGTCAACAAGGCCGCTTACGGACTTCTGGCTCCCTTTATGATACTGTTCATTATATTCCTGATAGTGCCTATAGTAATGAGTCTTCCTATAGGCTTTACAAACTTCAACATGGTTCAGTTCCCGAAATTCGTGGGGCTGTCAAACTTCAAGACTCTGTTCCTCAATGATGATGTATTCCTTATAGCTATAAGAAATACTCTCATATTCGCAGTATTTACCGGCCCCTTCTCCTACATACTGAGCTTCATACTTGCATGGCTCATAAACGAGATGCACCCGGTACTCAAAACATTCTTTACATTCGTATTCTATGCGCCTTCAATGACCACATCGGTTTACGTTATCTGGCAGCTGATCCTTTCGGGCGACGCTAACGGTTACATAAACTCGGTAATGATGGACATAGGCATATTCACACAGCCTGTTCAGTTCCTTACAGACACCAAGTACATTCTTGGCGTATGTATAGTAGTTCAGCTGTGGATCTCGATGGGTGCGGGCTTCCTTGCACTTCGTGCGGGCTTCCAGAACATCGACCCCTCGATGTACGAGGCAGGCGCTATCGAGGGCATCAAGAACAGATGGCAGGAGCTGTTTATGATAACCATTCCTTCAATGGGTCCTCAGCTTCTCTTCGCAGCTGTTCTTCAGATCTCCTCTTCATTCACGGTAGGTGCGGTTGGTCAGGCACTTGTAGGTCTTCCTTCATCTGACTATGCAGCACACACCATTATGAACCACGCAACTGACTACGGCTACATCCGTTTCGAGATGGGCTACTCGGCGGCAATATGCTTTGTACTGTTCGCAGCCATGCTGCTTGCAAACAAGGGCATCAATTCGTTGCTTGCCAAGTATCTTGACTAAGGAGGTGAGTATACGAAATGGCAAGAAAAAGAAGAAAGGTCTCGATAGAGAAGCTTAAGGTAAAGGACAAGAAAAAGAACGTCAACAAATCGCTCGGAGGCGATATTGCGATATTCATTTTCCTGTGTCTGCTCGGCTCATTCATGCTGTTCCCTCTGTATTACTCACTGGTACAGTCGATAAAGCCTGTTGAAGAGCTGTTCGTATTCCCGCCTAAGCTCTACGTTCTCAACCCCACGAGCAAGAACTTCTCAGACCTTGTAAACATAGCTTCAAATATGTGGGTACCGCTTTCAAGATACATCTTCAACTCGGTATTCATCACAGTAGTTGTTTGCGTATGCAACGTATTCGTAAGCTGCTGTGCAGCATTCGCACTTGCAAAGTGCCGTTTCCCCGGCGCAAACTTCCTCAACAAGCTGATAGTAACCGCCCTGCTTTTCTCATCGCAGGCAACATGGATCATGACATTCCTCGTACTTTCAAAGCTTGGCCTTATCGATACATACGGCGCACTTATTCTCCCGAATATTGCAACGCCTCTCGGTCTGTTCCTTATGAGACAGAGTATGTCAACGATACACGATTCAATGATAGAGGCTGCCAAGATGGACGGCGCAGGCCTCTTCAGGATATGCTGGCAGATAGTTGTTCCCAACTCGAAGCCTGCGATAATGACACTTATTATCTTCGCATTCCAGGGTGCCTGGAATATGCAGGGCGGCGTGCTCATCTACTCTGAAGAGCTCAAGACCCTGCCTACGATAGTTCAGCAGATCTCAATGACCGGTCTTTCCCGTCAGGGCGCTGTTTACGCAGCAGCAGTTGTACTGCTCATCCCGCCGCTGGTTGTATTCCTCCTCGCACAGAGCCAGGTTATGGAAACAATGGCTAACTCGGGTATCAAGGATTGATAACAGACCCTAACACATTATTAAAAGGAAAAAGGTGAAACGAATGTCAATAAGAAAAAAGATCAAAAGAATCCTCACTCTTGCTTTGACAGCCTCACTTTGCTCGGTCATGACGATAACGGCATTTGCTGATGAGCCTTACAATTCATACAGCTACGATTCCTGGGAACAGCCTATACCCTCACAGAGTGCGTACAGGATCTCGGCAACGATAACAGGCTATGAACTCGGGCTCAGCCAGCTGCGTGACCCCTCAAGTCCTTACTATGTAAGTGATGACGCTGTGGTGACGCTTTCCGGTGCAAAGGATCTTTTCTGTGACGAGGACGCCAGAGAATTCTGGATAGCCGACACGGGCAATCACAGAATATTAAGAACCAACGAGGACTTCAAGCTCATCGGCGTATACTACGGCGTGAGCGGTGACAGCGAGATAAACAAGGACGAAGCCACAGGGCTCTCAAACTTCAACGAGCCTATGGGCTTATACGTCAAGACAAGTATGTATACCAACGAAAAGATGGTCTACATAGCTGACAACAAGAATGCAAGAGTAGTTAAGGCAAAACTTACTACAGCAAATACTCTTGAGCTTGTTCAGGAATACACAAAGCCTGAGAAGGAGCTCTACACACAGACTACTTTCAACCCCTCGAAGGTTATCGCAGACAATGCAGAGAACGTATACTGCGTTGTAACATCGGTAAACACCGGTGCGGTAATGTTTGCAAGAGACGGCTCGTTCACGGGCTTCTACGGCGCAAACAGAGTTGAAGTAACAGCTAAGGTTATAGCTCAGACGCTCTGGAGAAAGATAGCGTCTAACGACCAGATAAACGCTATGGAGCGTAACGTTCCGGCAGAGTTCAACAACTTTGACATCGACTCGGAAGGCTTCATCTACACAGTAACTGAAAAGGGCAACACCTCGACAGACGCTGTAAAGAAGCTCAACTCCGCAGGCTACAACATCTGGGACAACAATGCGGGCAACGAGTACAAGTTCGGTGATATCACAGACGCCGTTTGGGACTCGGTATCAAACAAGAAGCACAACAAGATGCTGACCGACATAGTTATCGACAAGTTCGGCAGGATGAACGTGCTCGACTTTGAAACGGGAAGAGTTTTCCAGTATGACAAGAATGCAAACCTTATATGCATCTTCGGTACAAAGACCTCCTCGGCAGACCAGAGAGGCTCGTTCTCACAGCCCAACGCTGTTGAGACTCTCGGCGAGAACGTTTATGTAATAGACGGCTCGAAGAACGACATCACAGTATTCACAACGACCACATTCGGTCAGCAGGTACACAAGGCTGTTAACCTCTATGATGAGGGTAAATACACAGAGGCTGTTCCTTACTGGAACAACGTTATGGACAGAGACGGCCTTTACACACTCGCATACATAGGCATGGGCAAGGCTTCCCTCAACCAAGAGAAGTACACAGAGGCTCTCGACTACTTCAAGACAGCATACGACAGAAAGGACTATGACAAGGCCTTCAAGTATGCAAGAGAGGACTTCCTGAGAGAACACTTCACGGCAATAATAATCATAATCCTGGTTCTTATAGCACTCCTGATAGTAAGAAAGATTCTTATTCACAAGGGTATTATAGTGATCCACGAGCGTGAGAGAATTTAAGGGGGGGAAAATTATATGTATGAATATTCCACTATAGGGTGGCTCAAGCATTGTATTTTCCATCCTGTTGAAGGGTTTGAGGATCTTCGCTGGAAGAAGAAAGGCTCAATATCCGTAGCAATTACAATAGTAGCATTCCTGTTCATAGCAATGGTCGTTGACCACCAGCTCACAGGCTTTGCTTACAACGAAAACTATGTTAAGGTATTCAACGTTGTACCTCTCTTGGTACAGTCGGTAGTATACTTCATAACATGGGTAGTCGGCAACTGGGCGCTTTGTACGCTGTTCGACGGTGAGGGTACATTCAAGAGGATCTTCATCTACTCGGCATATGCGCTGGTTCCCTACATTGTCTGCACGTTTATAGCAGTTATTCTTTCAAACGTGCTGGTAACTGAAGAAGCTATCTGGATAACAGCTGTTCAGTGGCTGGGTCTTGGCTGGTCGCTCATACTGATGATTCAGGCTATGAGAGCTGCTCACCAGTACTCATTCACAAAGACACTTATCTCGATGATATTTACAGTAGTGGTAATGCTTCTTATACTTTTCCTTGCTGTACTTCTCATCTCGCTGTTCCAGCAGCTTTACGTATTCATCTATCAGATATACACGGAAATACTTTACAGAGTCAGAGGCTAACTTACAGAAACGGTGGTGTAAAATAAATGCATAACAGAGAATTTAAAAAGGCTATGGTTTTTGCGTTAGTTCTTACAATGCTGATGCCTCTGGGCTCGGTGGTCGCTTCTTCATCTGATGACAGTGCATCTGATGAGGCAGTAGCAGCAAATGCTGCGGACGACAAGACCGAAAAGAGTGATGACGCCAAGGAAGGCGACGACGCCAAGGACGAGGACGAAAAGGAAGATAAGGCTGACAAGAATGATGATGAGGAAGTAAAGCCCATCACCGACGAGGAAGCTATCAAACCTGAATCCTGCGAGAAGGCGGCGGAGAACGACAAGTTCATACTCTATTCGGACAAGGACAACGAAAGAATAGGCCTTTATGTAAAGGAAAGCGGCCAGTACTGGTGGTCAAGCCCCATAAACACATGGGCAGATCAGTCGATCGTTGATGAGGGCAAGGGCTCGACCATGAAGAAGGCACAGAGAAAGCAGGTTTCATCAAGCCTTGTGATCTCATACGCTGACCTTTTACAGAGCAAGAGAAATGTTACCGATGTATACTCGGCTAACGCAACAAGAAATTTCAAGACGAACAATAAGGGCGTCGTAGTTACATACAAGTTCAACAAGTCGAGCGGCGGCTTCAAGATCCCCGTTCACTACGAGCTTGATGACAAGGGTCTTTACGTATATGTTGATACTAAGGACATTGACGAGCCCGACACAAACTCTATCGACGGCAAGATTCTCACAAGGATAAGCTTTGCACCGTACTTCGGCGCACAGGCACCTGCCGAGATAGACGGAACGCCCATAAACGGCTACATGATAGTTCCTGACGGAAGCGGTGCTGTAATCAACTACAACAACGGCAAGTCGAACTACGCCGACTATGAGCAGGTAGTATACGGAAGGGACTACACTCCCGTTCCGCTGTCTGCACCGAGAGTTACACAGCAGTCATTCATGCCTGTTGCGGCTACGGTAAAGGGCAGAGACGGCCTTGTACTTGTAGCAACTGACGGTGACTCATACGTTACCACAAACGCACAGGTTACAGGTCAGAACAAGCAGTCATTCAACAGCGTGAACTTCACCTTTACGGTAAGGAGCACCGACCAGTTCTACATGAGCGGCGACTCGACCAACAGGCTGACGGTTTACGAAAAGGGCGACATAAAGACTGAGCGTGTAGGCGTTCGCTACTACCCCGTGACTGCCGCTGAGGGCGAGCAGGTAAACTACGCAGACTGTGCGGCGGTTTACAGAGATTACCTCATTGAGAACAAGGGTCTTGAAAAGAAGACCGAGCAGGGCAAGACCCCGCTTTACGTAGACCTCTACGGCGGCGTTCTCAAGCAGACATCTATCTTAGGTCTGCCTTTCGATCTCAAGACTGAGATCACAGGCTTCAAGCAGGCAGGCGAGATCGTTGACAAGTTAAAGGAAGAGAGCATTGACGACATAGTTGTTAACTACAACGACTGGACAAATGACTCGATCAAGAAGAAGATATCGACTGATGCAGATGCTTCGGGCACTCTGGGCGGTCAGGACGACTTCAAGGACTTCCTCGGAACAGACGGCGTGACAGTTTACCCGTCGATGAACAACAACACATTCGATTCAAGCTCCTGGGGCTACATGACCCTGACGAGCACAGCGATAAGAATATCTAACGCTTATTCAAGACAGAGCAAGTATTCCTACGCATTCGGTGTTGCAGAGGTAGGCGTTTCACCCGCACTTCTCTCACCCTCAAAGTACAGTCAGGTATTTGACGAGATGCTCACAAGCTACAAGGACGAGAGCGTTGACAACATAGGCTTCGGCGACTTCTCATACAAGCTTTCGAGCGATTTCTCGACAAAGAACACCTCTGTAAGAGACACAACAATGAAGACTCTCATAGAGGGCTATGAAAAGGCTAAGGGCGACATGGGCAGCGTTATAACCGATTCGGCAAACGCTTATGTAATTCCCTACACCGATCATATCACAAATGTTCCCGTATACTCGAGCGGCTTCAACATAACCGATTACGACATACCTTTCTATCAGATGGTAGTTCACGGCTATGTACCTTACTCGGGCAAGCCTATCAACGCAAGCTCCAACAGCGACGAGATGTTCATGTTAAGCTTAGCGGCAGGCTCGAACGTTCATTACGATATGATCTACGAAGATGCAGATGTGCTTCAGGATACTGAGTACAACGATCTCTACTACGCACACTATTCGGGCTGGGTTCCCCACGCTGCGAAGGAATACGAGATCACCAAGCAGGTGCTTTCGGGCGTCAGCGGCATGACTATCAAGAAGTATGAAAGAAGCGCTGACGGCAACGAGCTGAAGACTGTTTACACAGACGGCTCGAAGGACGTTGAGATAAGAGTTAACATGACAAACGCTACTGCAACCGTTGACGGTGTGACTTACGATCTCAGCGAAGCATTAAGTGAAGGAGGGTTGAACGGCTGATGAGTAATGAAATTAAAGAAAACGAAATACTCGATGATGTAAACGAGGCTACCGAAGCTACTGAGGAAGCAGCAGAGCAGATCGAGGAAGCAGCCGAGGAGACACCCGAGGTCACGGCGAGTGAGCAGGAGTTTGAGAGCAAGATCTCATCAAGCGCTGCACCCGCCAAGCAGAAGGGCATGAAGATACCCTACGAAAGAAGAAAGGCGCTTTACGGCTACGGCTTTATAGCACTCTGGTTCATAGGCACGATATACTTCTTCATCGTTCCGCTGATCGAGTCACTTGTTTACTCGTTCAACAAGACACAGCCTGTAAATGGCGAGATGAAGCTTGAATATGTAGGCCTTGACAACTACATCTATGCGTTCAGAAAGGACGTTGACTATTCACCCGCCCTTGTTGCAATGCTCAAGGACACGGCACTTAAGACACCGCTTATACTTATCTTCTCGATATTCGTAGCGGTAATACTCAACCAGAAGTTCAAGGGAAGAACTCTTGCAAGAGCTATATTCTTCCTGCCCGTTATCATAGCTACAGGTCCTGTTATCGACATCATCAACGGTAACATGAGCACAGGTGGTTATGCAGGCGGTTCCGAGCAGTTCTCCTCAATGTTCGAGGCTAACCTCGTTGATGAACTTCTCAACTTCTTAGGCGTTTACAACATTTCTGACTCACTCACCGAGATCATAAGCTCGGTAGTAAGCGACATCATGAACCTTGTATGGAACTCAGGTATCCAGATACTCCTCTTCCTGTCGGCATTACAGGGTATTCCTACCTCTGCTAAGGAAGCTGCAAACATGGAAGGTGCTACCGCATGGGAGTACTTCTGGAAGATAACCATTCCCTACATAAGCCCTATGATACTTGCAAGCATAGTTTATACGGTTGTTGACTCATTCGTTGACCCTTCAAACGATGTCATGCTGTTGGTTCTTACCAAGTCATCGAGCTGGGAGCACGGTATGATGGCGGCTATGGCGTGGAGCTACTTTGCGATTGTCGGCGTAGTGCTCGGTATAGTTGTTATCATAGTAAACAAGGTCGTTTACTACGAAGTAGAGTAAGGGGGTGGAGTAATTGGCAACTAAAAAAGAAGAAAAGCAGTTTGAAAAAGAGCGCAAAAAGGCTCGCAAAGAACGTCTTAAGCGCATGAAGGAAGAGGGCATAGAGAAATACCTTACCCCCGACCAGATACGCTACAACAGACGTAAGGCGCTGATAGACTCCATCTGGCCTATATTCAGATTCCTTATTCTGTTCGGCCTTGGATTTATCATACTCTACCCGATGATATTCATGATCTCTACGGCATTCAGACCCAGCGAGCAGATGAACGACCCGTCGATCATCTGGCTGCCCAAGAGTCTGACTATGGATAACATCAACGACGTATGGAAGGTTATGGACTTCGGCAACACAGCTATCAACACAGTTATACTCAACCTTGTGGCTTCGGTACTGGAAGTTCTCTCCTGCTCGATAACAGGTTACGGCTTCGCAAGATTCAAGTTCAAGTTCAAGGGGTTACTGTTTGCTATAGTTACTCTTATGATCATAGTTCCGCCGCAGATCATCACGATACCGCTGTTCATGCAGTACTCGTTCGGCTGGATAACTGTTTTAAAGGGCGGCGAGTCGCTCATAAACAGCCCGCTTACCATGTATCTGCCCGCTATATTTGCTAACGGCATAAGAGGCGGTCTGTTCATCTACATCTTCCGTCAGTTCTTCAGAGGACTTCCCAAGGAACTTGAGGACGCTGCCTATCTTGACGGCTGCGGCCCGCTTAGAACTTACGTACAGGTAATGGTTCCTAACGCTAAGACTTCATTCCTTACGGTTTTCCTTTTCGCAATAGTTTGGTACTGGAACGACTTCTACATTTCGTCCTCGTACTTCACAAGAAACGATACCGTTGCGCTGATGCTCAAGAACCTGAATGCAACTCTTATTCAGGAACTCTTCTCGGGTCAGCAGGTTGGTATCAGACAGATAATAGTTTGGCTTGAAGCTGGCTGTATCCTGTCGATAACGCCGATACTTATCATGTATGTATTCCTGCAAAGGTACTTCATCGAGGGTGTTGAGCGTTCGGGTATCACAGGTATCTGATATTTCAAAACTTCAAACCGCTCCCATTTCGGGGGCGGTTGTTTTGTTGGCCATAAATGTAAATATGCCTAAAAAAGGGAGTTGTGTTCGGTGAAAATTCTGCTTGCTATTTATCATAAAACACTTGAAATAAATCATAAAATGTGTTATGATTAGAATGATTGGAAAATAAGGAAAGGGGCATACTAATGGCAGAGCAGAGAGCACCCTCGCCGGCGATAAGGGCGAGAAACCAGCAAAGTGTCATATCACTGTTCTGTGTGTGCGCTGCGGTGGCGGCGTTTGTGTGGCTGATCATGACGGGAATGAGCTTTGAAAAGATGCCCGCAGGTGATGACAGCAGCGAAGAGGTCGTAGCTGTTGACAAGAAAGACAGCGACGTTGATAAAGATACAAGCAGCGATTCCGACAGCTCGGACGGCGACTCACAGCCCGACGAATCGGAGCCTGACAACATAGAGCACGGCCCTGCGGATTTCTCGGACGCTTGCTTTATAGGCGACTCGAGAACAGTCGGCCTTTCATACAACTCGGGCAAGCCTATGGCTACATTCTACTGTGCGACGGGTCTTAACGTCTCCTCGGCGCTTGATGAGGCAAACATTGAGCTTGACAACGGCAACATGGGCAACGTAGCAGATGCTTTGGGGCAGAGGCAGTTTGAGAGAATATATGTAAACTTCGGTATCAACGAGGTAGGCTGGCCTGATATAGACAGCTTCCAGAGGGAATACGAGGAACTGCTTAATGCTGTGAAGACTGCACAGCCAAACGCCAAGATATACGTTGAGGGAATAATCCCCGTAACGGCTTCAAAGGACGCAGAGGGTTATCCGTTCACGAATGCGAACATAGCTGATTTCAACACGGCGGTAAAGGCTGCGGCTGATAACTGCGGCTGCATTTACATTGATGTAAGCCCCGCACTTGTTGATGCAAACGGCTGCCTGCCCGAAGATGCGGCGACAGATGGTATACACATGACAAAGGATTACCTTGTCAAGTGGATAGAATACTTAGAGAAGAACACATAAAAGAAAGGGAAGATAAAAATGAAAAAGAAGATAGCACTTATTCTTGCGGTAATGACAATATTCGGCTGCGGGCTGACAGCCTGCGGTGATGAAAGTTCATCATCAGGCGGCAGCGGCAGCTCGGCTTCACAGAGCGAGGGCGAAAGCGGCAAGAGCGTTATAGAAGTAGCAGACGAGCTGAAAAACGGCATTGAGTTCAAGGATCAGCTCAACGAGCTTGGTCATGGTATGTACGACAAGCTTTATGGTCTTACCGACGATATGTACAAGGAAGGCAAGATATACATCGGCTCGGGCGGTGCAACTGCCGAGGAGATTGCCTGCTTTGAGGCAAAGGACGCTGACGGCGCTGCAAAGATCAAGGAATGCTTTGAGAAGAGAGTCGAGGATCAGAAGAAGGCTTTTGAGAACTACGTTCCCGAAGAGCTTGACAAGCTTGGCTCGGCAGTAATAGTTACAAAGGGCAACAGCGTTTATATGTGCATCTCGAATGACGATGCAAAGGCAAAAGAGATAATAGGCTAAACAGATATTTCAGAGGTAAGGGGTCAATTTCCGGCCTCTTGCCTTTTTGTTGTATTAGTACGAATGATCTTAAGGGGAGTTAACGCTTATGCTTTTTAGCAGTAATGTGTTTTTATATATGTTTTTGCCGCTTTGTCTGGGGCTTTACTTTTTAGTGCCGAGAAAGCTCAAAAACTTTGTGCTGCTTGTATTCAGCCTTGTGTTCTACGCATGGGGCGAGCCTAAGTATGTGCTGATAATGCTTGCAAGTATTACTGTCGCATTCATAACGGGGCTTTTTGCAGATCAGAAGCGCTACAAGACAAACGGCAGGCGCAAGGCTATGATATCAATGATAATAGCCATTGTATGGAACTTAGGGTTTCTGTTCTTTTTCAAATACACAAACCTCTTTATCAAGACGGCAAATGACATCGGCGGCTTTGGCATAAAGGCGCTGGAGATAGCGCTGCCGATAGGCATATCGTTTTACAGCTTTCAGACGCTGTCGTATGTTATTGACGTATACAAGGGCGAGGTAAAGCCGCAGAGAAACATCTTAAATCTTGCAACGTATGTGGCGCTCTTCCCGCAGCTGATAGCGGGGCCGATAGTTCGCTATCAGACGATAGAGGAGCAGCTGACCGAGCGGCACGAGAACTTTTTACTCTTTTCGCAGGGTGTAAAGCGCTTTAGCTACGGCTTAGCAAAGAAAGTAATCCTTGCAAACTCGGCGGGAGCTTTATTTGAAGAGCTTTCCAATATGCCCGGCAGCGAACTCTCGGTCACGGCGGCGTGGCTTGGGATAATCGCTTACACATTCCAGATATTCTTTGACTTCTCGGGCTATTCCGACATGGCGATAGGTCTTGGCAAGATGTTCGGCTTTGAGTTTTTGGAGAACTTTGAATACCCCTACATCTCAAAGAGCATAACCGAGTTCTGGCGGCGCTGGCACATATCGCTCTCGACATGGTTTCGTGATTACGTATACATTCCCCTTGGCGGCAACCGCAAGGGCAAGGGCAGGCAGGTGCTCAACATCATGATAGTCTGGGCGCTCACAGGCTTCTGGCACGGCGCAAGCTGGAACTTCATGGGCTGGGGCGTATACTTCGGCATACTGCTGCTTCTTGAAAAGTTCATATGGGGCAAGGGGCTGCAAAAGGCACCTGCGGTCATTCAGCACATCTACGCCATGTTCTTTGTGGTGATAGGCTGGGCGCTGTTCGCTTTTGATGACACGGACAAGCTGATAAACAACCTTAAGAATATGTTCGGTTCGAACGGTCTGCCGATAATAAATGACATGACGGTATCGAAGCTGATAGGCTTTGCGGTGACGTTTGTGATACTCGTTATCGCATCGACCCCGCTTTGCAAGTGGGCAGGCGCCAAAATAAAGGGCAAAAGCGAGAGGGCGTATGACGTTATCGAGGTCATATCCATACCGTTACTGCTTATCTTAAGTGCGGCATATTTAGTCAGCAGTTCGTACAATCCGTTTTTGTATTTCAGGTTTTAAGGGGGGCAGGAATGATGAAAGCAAAAATAATAACCCTTACATTCCTGCTTTTCATATTCGGCTTCGGGATAGCGGGGCTGGTGCTTGATGACAGGGAGTTTTCCGACATGGAGAACAGGCTGCTGGCGCAGTCGCCCGAGGTGACATACGATGCGGTGATGAAAGGCGAGTTTCAGGACAAGCTGGAGAGCTACCTCTCAGACCAGATGCCGATGCGTGACGGGCTGTATTCGCTAAAAGTCGATTACGAGCGGCTGATGATGAAGACATATCAAAACGGCGTATACTTTGCAGACGACGGGTATCTTATTCAGGAATACAAGGAAAACCCCATGCAGATAAGCAGGAACGTGCAGTATATAAACGACTTTGCGCAGAATGTCGATGTGCCGATAACCTTTATGCTCGTACCAACGGCAACGGCGGTCTTGAATGACAAGCTGCCTGCGGGGTGTCTCAACGACGACCAGATGAAGAGCATAGACAAGGTGAGAGAGAGCCTTGATGACAAGATAAACCTTGTAGTGCCTGATGAAAAACTCAAACAGGCGGCAGGGAGCGAGCAGATATTCTACCGCACCGACCACCACTGGACGGCGCAGGGTGCTTATGCAGGCTATGAAGCGCTTATGGAATCCCTTGGCAAACCCAAAGCACGGGCAAAGTATGAATACGACACCTTTAAGGGCGAGTTTTACGGCACGCTGTATTCAAAGGCACCCTCGGCATTACAGGAGTCTGACAGCTTCACAGCGCCCAAGAACAAAGAGGGCAATTATGCGGTGAGCTTTGCAAAGGAGCAGGAAAACCCACGCACGCTCATTGGTATGTACGACCCCACAAAGCTTGAGACCAAAGACAAGTATGCAACGCTTTTCGGCGGCAACTTCTCGCACTTTACAATTCACACTAATGCTCAGAACAAAGAGCGCATACTGGTGATAAAAGACTCTTACGCAAACGCCGTGCTTCCCTTTCTTGCAGACAGCTATGCGACAATTGAAGTTATAGATATGCGTTACTATCACATGGAGCAGCAGACAGTCTCGGAGCTTATAAAGAGCGAGGGCGTTTCGCAGGTAGTGCTGCTTTACAATATGGATTTCTTTAATTCAGACAATAATTTCCTGTGGCTTGATTAAGCTATACGGCCTCTCTCGTTTCGGGGGAGGCTTTTTTGTTTATGCTTGGGGGCGGTGCCTTTTTTTATATCGGCTATTGTATTTTAGCGGTGAATATGTTATAATCTAATTAAGGCAACACCGTTGGGTCACCGGCTTGCGCCTTTGTGTGCCATATACTTGCCGAATTTCCGTCATAGCACCCAATTTTGCCTTGTCTTACGCCAGTAAAACTGCGGCAAAAATGGGCACTCTGACGAAAATTCGGACGGCGTATCTGACACACAATGACCCAGCGGTGTTGCCTTAACAATTTATAAAGGAATGATTCTATGAAGGACGGATTTATCAAGGTCGCAGCCTGCACGCCCGAAATAAAGGTAGCAGACGTGGCTTTTAACAAAGAAAGCATAATAAAAATGATAGACGAGTGCAGGGCTAAGGGGGTAAGGCTTGCGGTGTTCCCCGAGCTTTGCCTGACGGGCTACACCTGCCAGGACTTATTCTTCCAGGGGGTGCTGTTAGATGCGGCTATGCAGGCGGCGGTGGATATTGCCCTCTACTCAAAGGACTATGATATGCTCATAGCAGTCGGCCTGCCCGTAAAGGCAAGGGGCAAGGTATACAACTGCGCCGCAGTTATGCAGCACGGCGAGATAAGCTTAGTGCCCAAGACACACCTACCGAATTACAACGAATTCTACGAAGCAAGGCACTTTGCGCCATACCGTGGCGGCAGCGTGCAGATAGACATATCGCCATATTACAATGACGGCAAGATGCACTTTGTAACTATGCGGCAGGAGGTTTTTGCCCTTGACTGCTGGATTGACGAGGGCTATGAGGCCTCGGCTAAGGGAGGTGACGAGCTGATAGTGGGCTTTGAACTGTGCGAGGACTTATGGGTGGCTGACCCTGTATCGAATTATCTTGCCAAGTCGGGGGCTAACATCATCTGCAACCTATCTGCAAGCGACGAGGTAATAGGCAAGGACGATTACCGCAGGGCTTTAGTTTCAAACCAGTCGGCAAGGCTTGTGTGCGGCTACATCTACGCCTCGGCAGGCGACGGCGAGTCAACGCAGGATATGGTATTCTCAGGGCACAACATCATAGCCGAGAACGGCACGATACTTGCGCAGAGCAGGCTTTTTGAAAACGGCATAACAGTTTCGGAAATTGATGTGAGCCGCCTTGCGTTTGAGAGGCGCAAGATGTCAACATACCCCGAGAGCAGGAACGCATATGACGACCCTGCAAGCAACTACAAGCCACATTTTCTTGACAGCCTGCCGCTATCGACATTCTGCATGGGCAGGTATGACACAGAGCTTACAAGGAAATTCGCACGCACGCCGTTTATCCCCTCTGATGACAGGGAGAGAAACAAGAGGTGCGACCTTATCTTAAATATGCAGTCACACGGGCTGATGAAGCGCCTGACACACACCTGGTCAAAGACGCTTGTTATAGGCATATCGGGTGGGCTTGACTCAACACTTGCTCTGCTTGTGAGCATTATGGCGCTTGACAAGCTGAACAGACCCCACAGCGATATCGTGGCGGTGACTATGCCCTGCTTTGGCACGACAAAGCGCACAAGGGGCAACGCCGAGATTCTCTGCGAGGCTTTAGGCGTAACATTCAGAGAAGTAAACATCACAAAGAGCGTATTACAGCACTTTGAAGACATAGGGCACGATGTGAACGACCACAGCGTGGTGTTTGAAAACGGGCAGGCGAGAGAGCGCACCAAGGTGCTTATGAACATAGCAAATCAGGTGGGCGGCCTTGTTGTCGGCACGGGGGACTTGTCGGAGCTGGCACTCGGCTGGGCGACCTATAACGGCGACCATATGTCGATGTACGGCGTGAATGCTTCCGTTCCCAAAACGCTGGTAAGACACATTGTAAGGTACTATGCCGACACCTGCACAAGCGACAAGTTAAGAGAGGTACTGTATGATATTCTGGACACGCCTGTATCGCCCGAGCTGCTGCCGACAGACGAGACGGGAAACGAGATAACACAGAAGACTGAGGACCTTGTAGGGCCTTACGAGCTGCACGATTTCTTCCTCTACTACGGCATACGCTGGGGCTTTGCGCCGAAAAAGGTCTACCGCATAGCAAGGCTTGCCTTTGAGGGAGCTTATGATGATAAGACGATACTCAAATGGCTTAGCACTTTCTACCGCAGGTTTTTCTCGCAGCAGTTCAAGCGCAGCTGCCTGCCTGACGGGGCGAAGATAGGCTCTGTTACCCTCTCACCGAGGGGCGACTGGAGAATGCCCTCGGACGCCTGCGCCACACTCTGGCAGGCCGAGATAAAAGAACTGGAGGGTGAGGAGAAATGAGATTTAAAAGGATAATAAGCGCCGCCCTCGGCGTTATCACGGCGCTTTCGGCAACGATGAGCGCATATGCGCAGGCGGCAGAAATGCCTGAAGAGCAGCTGGCGGTGATAGAGATAACCCTGCCTGCATATGAGGCAGAAATGCCCGAAGAGCCGCCGCAGGATGATAGCGGTGTTACAAGCAGCGTGACCACAACCACAACGCCCAAGGTGACGACCAAGGCCACGACTACCACAAAGGCCGCCGTCACCACCAAAAAGACCACCACGACCACCAAGAAAGTCACCCCTGCTGCAAAGACGGTAAAGCTGACACAGAACATCATTCTCTACAAGGGCGAGAAGCGCAAGCTCGACATCGTGGGCGGCAGCAAGGGCAAGGTGACTGTAAAGACGGCGAACAAGAAGATAGTAGCTGTCAGCGGGTTGATGCTTACTGCAAAGAAAAGCGGAAGCACCAAGGTGACAGTTACCGTCAAGAACGGGCGCAACACCTACATCGTGACGGTGAATATCACAGTCAAGGTATCAAGCTATGACAGCAGCGTCAGCTACAAGGCCACAAAGACCTCGGCCTCGCAGAAAGCGCCTGCGCTGGTATGGCACAAGGCGGTCAAGGCGGGCAACAGCTTTGACTTGAAGCTGACCGGCTATGACAAAGTGAGCTTTACATCATCAAACAAGAATGTAGCGACTGTTACCTCAAAGGGCAAGGTGACTGCCAAGAAAAAGGGCACGGCGCTTATCAAAGCCAAGGTCACGGCAGGGGGCTTAAGCTACACATTCTACACAAGAGTACACGTATACACCGAAAAGGCCGCACCTGTGATAACGCAGGCGCAGGTCGACAAGTTCATAGGAGAGTCGGGCTTTATAGGAAGCTCTATCGGCGTGGGGCAGCAGATGTATTTTGATGCGCAGGGCTACAGCTTCTTAGGCCACCCGACCATGATGGTAAGGGGCTGCTACGCCTTCCACAACGACGGCGGCGCAAACGGCTCGCAGTATCAGATAGGTGTCGGCGGCTACACGGGGCCTGCAAGATATGTGGTGCAGCGCTCGGGCGTCAAGAGGGTGTTCATCAACATGGGCACGAATGACATGGTAGGAAGCGCTGAGTATGTTTACGGCAATTATGTTGACTACATAAGCGGCATAAGAGCCACAAACCCGAACGTGCCTATCTACATTGAGGCCATGACACCTGTATATGCAGGCGGCGAGAGGGGCAACCTCAACAACGCAAACGTAAACGCCCTCAACTCAATGCTCAAAGCCTACTGCAAAAAGCAGAGCGATATGTATTTCATCGACATAAACACGCCCCTGAAAGCAGGCACGGGTGCGCTGCCTGCGGCGTATTCGTCAGACAATTACGTTCACCTGACCTTTGCGGCATATGCTGTGTGGACAAACACGGTGGTTGACTTTGTCAAAAAGCAGATGATAGCCGAGCAGCGTGCAAAGGACGCTGTGACGACCTACACCGAGAGCAAGACGGCGGCTAACCTGAAGGCTGCCAAAAAGGCTGTGAACAAGCTTGAAGCCTCGGCGCTAAAGACAAAGCTTTTGAAAAAGCTCAAATAGTAAACAAAGACTGCTGCATAAGGTGCGGCAGTCTTTTTTGCATAATACAGCACTTTCGTGAGATAATAAGCGTGAATGGAGGGGTAAAAATGCAGCTTACCAAGGAAGAATACAGCAAGATGTACGAGGGGCAGGGCGACAAGACAAAGTGGTGGGTGACGTTCCCGAAAGCGTTTATTATCGGCGGTGGGATATGCGTACTGGGGCAGGGGTTGACAGACCTTTACAAAGCCGTTGGCGCTGACGAAAAGGCGGCGGGCACCCTTGCAACGGTCACGCTCATATTCATATCGGCGCTGATGACGGCGCTGGGGCTTTACCACAAGCTTGCACGCCACGCAGGGGCAGGCACGCTCGTTCCCGTCACGGGCTTTGCAAACTCCGTCGCCGCACCTGCGGTTGAGTTTCGCAGCGAGGGGTATATAACGGGGCTTGGGGCGAAGATATTCATTATAAGCGGGCCTGTCATTCTATACGGCATACTTGCAAGCGTGGCGGCGGGGGTGTTTTACTACATTACAGGATAAAAAGAAAAAGAGGGCTGATGCGCATCACATCAGCCCTGCTTGGCTTATTTAAGAGTTACATTCCATTTTGCGAGATACTGCTTTAGCAAGGTGAGGTCTTTTATGCTCACGCTGCCGTCGCCGTCAACATCGCAGTTATTAAGGTTTATTGTCACGTTCCATTTTGCAGGGTCACGTCCTTGATATTCACTTCGCCGTCGTCATTTGCGTCGCCGGGGATACGTGCTTTACCGAATGCCGTGGGGTCATCGGGGTCAAGGGTATAGAGCACGGGCGAGCTGCCGCTTGCGGTATACCACCTTACCATTGAGTCAGAGCAGAGTATCGGCTCGCAGTCGGAGAGGGATATCTTGTCGCTCTCCATTACCTTGCCGATAAGCTTGCCGCTGGCGTTGATTACGGCTATCTTGGTCGTGCCGTCGTTGTTGTCAGAGGTGCTCCACCAGTATGATGAGCCTGTGCATTCTCTCCACATAACAATAAATCTGTTATCGTTCACCTTGACTACCTTAGGCGCCGAGTTTCTCCTGACCTTAGAGCCTTCGTTCTGGTCTTTATCGGCATAGTTTGTAAGATTTACAAGCGTTGCCTTTGCCGAAGTGCCTATGCTGGCTTTAGGGTAAACAAGAATGTATATATCTTTGAGGTCATAGTAATCATCAAGGGTGGTTTGGCTCATATCTGCCATTTTTACGCCTATGAGCACATTGTCTTTTGAGAGTGCCATACCGCCTGTAAGAACGCTTGTGTAGTTGTAGTGAGATTTTGCGTCAGGGATATCGACTATTTCGCTGTCTGAACGGCTTTTGGCGGAAAGGTCATATCTGCTGAGGGCGAGGGCTCTTGGGTAAGCGTCGCCGCTGTCGTAGGAATAGACCGCCTCATCATCAGCTATAAGGAACTGGTCAAACGAATGGCTTACATAATCGAATGGGTCGGAAGAGTAATGCCATTGCACATCGTAATATTCACGCTCAAATTCAAGGGATTCCTCATCAACAACAAATGACATATTCATCTGGTGGCGCAGGCCGTCATCTGACTTATACACCTGATGACAGGTATGTATATACAGCTTGCCGCCTGCTTCGGCCATTTTGCAAGAGCCTGCCTTAAACGGGATATAGGTATTGCGTCCTTTAAGAATTTTGGTCTTATAGCTTTTAAAGTCTTTGGTTATCCTTGTTACGGCGATGACTTTCTGGTCGTCGCTCTCGCTTGTGTTTTCCTGACCTGTGACGATATAGTTATACTTTTCGCCTGCAAAGAAACCGCCGAACAGCGGCAGGAAAACCGACTCGCTAAGATCGAGCTTTCTGCTTTTTATCAGCTTGCCTGTTTTCATATCAACATCCTCGGCAAGCACATAGCCTGTGTTAAGATCGTACAGATCAACGGTCTTGGTCGAGGTGGTAATGAATTCTACTCTTGTGAGGGTATTTTCTCCGCTTTGATAGAGGTATGATTTTACCGTCTTATCCTGATTGCCGTAGATATGGTAGCCGGTATAGACCGAGTTATCCGAACTTTCACACCCGTCTGTCTGGGTTATCGCACCTGCGGCGTGGGCTATGGGCACAGTCGATACGCCCGACTGCCCGAGGACGCACGCCCCTGCAAGGGCAAAGGCACACAGGAATGCGGTTATTCTCTTTGTAAACATAAAATGACCTCCTTTGAGTAGTGTGGGCTATCGCCGCAAACACATATTTATACTACCTGAAACAGATAAAACTTCAGATAATCAGTCTCCTCAACGCCCATAAGGATAGGGTGGTCGGGGGACTGGCGGCGGGCTTCGATAAGGCGCAGACTGACACCTGCGTCGTCGGCCGCACTTTTTACCATTTTAAGAAAACGCTCTGAATCCATAAAATGCGAGCAGGAGCAGGTGGCAAGAAAGCCGCCCCTCGGCAGAAGCTTCATCGCACGCAGGTTTATCTCCTTGTAGCCACGCTCGGCGCTGCCTATCGTCTTGCGGCTCTTGGTGAATGCGGGCGGGTCGAGGATTATGTAGTCATACTTTGCGCCCTGCTCTTTGAGCTTGGGAAGCAGTTCAAAAACGTCCTCGCAGACAAAATCCATAGTGCCATGCAAGCCGTTGCGCTCGGCGTTGGCTCTTGCTGTATCGACTGCAAGCTGTGAAACGTCAACAGCCGTAACGTGCGCTGCACCGCCCTTTGCGGCGTTAAGTGCGAACGAGCCTGTGTGCGTGAAGCAGTCGAGCACACGCCTGCCCTTAGCTATCTTTGCGGCGGCAAGGCGGTTGTATTTCTGGTCTAAGAAAAAGCCTGTTTTCTGGCCGTTTAGCACATCTACCTCGTAGATGATGCCGTTTTCGACTATCTCGGTAACGGGCGAGGGGGGCGTGGGCAGGAAGTCTGCTTCATACCAGCCCTTGTACTGGGTCAGCCCTTCAAGCTCACGGATTGCAACGTCATTTCGCTCCATTATGCCACGCACCGTGACGCCCTTTGCGGCAAGCTCGGTGACAAGAGCTTTATATATTATGTCCTTTACACGCTCGATGCCTACAGATAGCACCTGCACCGAGAGAATGTCGCCGTACTTATCCACCGTCAGCCCGGGCAGTCTGTCAGCCTCGCCGAAAACAAGGCGGCAGCAGGAAAAATCATCGCCCATAACTGCAAGGCGGTAGTCTATCGCATACCTCACGGCACGCTGCCAGAAGCTTTCGTCAAAGCGGTCGTTGGCGTTGGTGGTGAGCAGGCGTATGCGTATCTTGCTTTTCTCGCTCACAAGCCCCGAGCCTAAGTACGTGCCCTTTTGCGACAGCACATCAACGACCGAGCCGTTTTCGCAAACATCGGGGGCGCTTTCTATCTCGTTGTCATATACCCACGGGTGCCCGGCTCTGAGCTTGTTCTCGCTCTTTTTCGACACGGTGAATACGGGGAGTTGTCTTGGTGTTTTCATATATTACCTCTCTTAGTTATGCACGTTCTTTGTATGTCTGCGGCGAGTGCTTTACCACATGAACTCAACGCTCGGTGCTTTTGCCATCGGCGTGTTCATAGGGTCATCAAAGGAGACTTCCTTTTGAGCCTTGTTTATGCCGTCTTGTATGATAAGCTTTTGGAAATACTCCTCCAGCTCGAAAAGCTGGGCGAAAGCTTCAAGTATGCGGTCTTTGAGCTTCTTTGAATAGAGTGTTCTGCCGTCGGTCAGGCGGGTATGAACGCTTATGCTGCGGATATTGAACCACCGCTCGTTGAATGGCTGTGCGCCTGCTTTGGGGCGCTTATAGCTCTCGGTGAGTATCTCAAAGCCCTGCTGTTCGGCTCTGCCTATCAGCTCAAAGAACGGGTCGCTCTCATCGCTTATCTGACTGCGAAAAAGCTCTAAAGCCGATGCGTCGGGCTTTTGCAGCCTGAAGCCGTAGACCGCCCCCTCTGGGGAAAGCTCAAAAAAGAAAGTGGGGGTCTTGTTCCACCAGTAGGCTTCGTGGCGGACGTATATCCACATTGTATCACGGTAGTGTATGTCAGGGGAAAGAAAGGGGTCTTTGTAGATGCGGCTTGCCTTGCTCATCATATCGTCGATATGCGAGTAGGGGGCGAGCAGTTCGTCGGCAAGCTCGCACAGCGGCTTATAGACCAGTTCTGTGTATATGCTTTTGTGCTCTTCAAACCACGCCTTGTTGTTGTTTGCCCTTATCCCCGATAAAAACTGTGTTGCGTCTTTGCTCAATCCTGTAAACATTACTGCTCCTTTGAATGTGCGAGGTCTTTCTGCGCCTTTGTGGGCTGGAGATAGCTTACCCCCAAGGCCGCAGGCGGTGTGATAAGGCTCTCATCATTCTCTACTGCAAAGCAGACAGATGATGCCCTTGCAACAGCACACGCAGCAGGCGCTGTGAGCACCCAGTCTTCGTCAGACAGCTGTGCTTTGAGTTCATATGCATAGTCGCCTATCAGCATGGCTCTGCCGCCGTTTGCTTTTATCATAGCTATTATATCTGCCGACTCCATAAGGCAGTCATCATGCAGGCGTGACACCCTGCCGCCCTCTGCCTTAAATGCCGCAAAGTAGCAGATAGTGTTTCTCGCTTTATGTGCTGTATATATATGCCCCTCAAAGGCCGACACGTTATACGCAAGTGCCAAAAGTGTTGACACGCCCGCACATTTTAAGGCGGGGTTGCCAAGGCACATACCCTTTACCGCACCTATGCCGATACGCAGGCCCGTATATGAGCCGGGACCGTTGGCGGCGGCTATACAGTCGATCTGCGAGATATCAGTCTCACAGTCGGCAAGCAGGCGCTGCACCATCGGCAGAATCACCTGCGAATGTGTAAGTCTTGTAACTATGCTCGTTTCGCCAAGCAGCGCACCGTCTTTGGTGAGGGCGACGCTTGCGGTCTTACCCGAGCTGTCTATTGAGAGTATCGTCAAAGCGTTCATCTCCGTTTATGATTATTTTTCGTGTGTTATCGTCTATGCGCTCGAATGATATGGTTATGGCGTTATCGGGCAGCTCGTCGGATATATTCTCGCTCCATTCTATTGCAAGCACCGCATCATCTGCCATATAGTCAAAAAAGCCCGTAGTCTCCAGGTCCTCGGGGGAGAGTATGCGGTACATATCAAAGTGTATCAGCGAAAGCTCACGTCCTCGGTACTCGTTTACAAGCGCAAAGGTAGGCGAGCTTACCTCGTCACCAAGGCCGAGCCCCTGCGATATACCTCTTGTGATAGTTGTTTTTCCGCAGCCGAGGCCGCCGATATAGGCGATAACATCGCCGCCTTTTAGCAGTTTTCCTATCCTCTCGCCGAGGGCTATCGTTTCCTCGGGGGAGTGGGTGATTATTTCTGTCATTGTCATTCCTCGTTTTGGGAGATTTTTTTAGGTAACAGGTGAGGTGCCTTAATTATGCATTCAATGCATACGCCACTATCAGGCATTTTTCCTCTTTCAGCAGCTCGCTTACGCTGTCAATCTTTGAGCGGGCGTCGATGTTGTTGTAGCGGTTGAGCACGAACTTATCCTCGCCGCCTGTTATGCACACGGTATGTATGCCGCTGAAATATGGCGTGCCTGTATAGAATGCAAAAATCAGCGCCTTGCCGTCACTAAGCGCCTTGTCGCAATCGGCAGGGGAGCCGAGAGTCTCATACTCATAGCCGTGGGCATCAAGGAGGAGGTTTATCTTCCTCGGGTCGCTGCCGAGCGAGCCGTCCTGCGCTGTGAGGGCGTTGCGCTCAAACTCGGTTATCAGCTTTGCCATATCCACCTGCTCGCCTTTGAGGGTGAGCATATTGTATGAAGCTATGATCTCGCAGCCATTGTAGCCGAATTTGTAGTTGCCGAGATAAAGCTCGTTCTGCGGCTCGGTGTCCTGCCCTGCTTCTATCAGCTGACCTTGTATGCCGCTGTTTTTCCAAAGCTCGTCATTGTGGGCGTAGTTTTTTGCAGACCTGCTTTCGGGGTCAAGAGATGAGTAAAATTCATCAAACCCCTCCCAGCGCTTTTGCTCGGTGTCCGAGCTGCTTTCCTGTTCGGTGGCACTGCTCTCTGCTTTTGATGATGACTCTATCGCACGCTCTTTTGAGAAAAACTCGCTGTCGGAGCTTTCGCTGCTGCCGCAGGCTGTAAGCGTGAGTGTGAGCATTAAAATAAGTAAAGTAAGTCGTTTCATTATATCTCTTTCCCGCCCGAATAGTAATAGCCCAGCAATAAATCGACCATTCTGCCGTATGAGTGCTTGCCGTCTTCGACGCCGTTTAGTTTGAGCGAGGTGTCCATAGCCTTGTCGGATATCTCTGCGACCTCTTCGCTGTCAAACAAGCCCTCGTCGCTTTCCTGCACATCGTCCCAGTATTTGCGGTTGCCTGTGATGTCGAGCCACACGTTTTCGTTGACACGCTCGTAAAGCTCGTTCTCCTTGTCCTCGCCGCAGTATTCGCCCACCTTGCCGAGAACGTATTTAAGGGTGCTGAGATAGCCTGAATAGTTGTAGTCTTTATTATCGCTTTTAGCGCAGGCGAGGAAAGCGATGAAATTCGCCTCGTCTTCTAAAATAAAGCCCTTGGTATGGGTCAGCTCATGAGTGACCGTCTCGGGCATATTCACCTCATACATCTCCTGATTGTAGTTGGCTTCCATTGTAAAGGGGAAATATATGCCCATAAGATACTGCTGTGACATAAAGAATGAGTTTTTTATCTTCTTGGGGGTCACATAATAGCCGCTTAAGCGTGGGTATTCGTCGGCAAGATCGCTGACGGCTTTTTTTGCAGTCTCGTCAAGGTCGGCTGTGAGCACGAAATGCCCCTCGTCGTCACGCTTGACCTCATAGGAAAGCTCATTGGTGCGCTCGATAAGCACCTCGGCTACTTCTATCAGCTGTGCATCTGTGTGCTCGCCTGAGGGGATATCGTACATCTCGCCGAACGAGGAACAATGATAGAGTATAAAGCAGTTGAGCGTTTCGGTAACTAAGATGAATGCAAATATCCACCCGTATGTAAAAAGATAGATGTGCCGTATCAGCTTGTGGTGGTTTTTAAAGCCTATCATCACTATCGGCAGGATAATGATAAGCGACACCAGCAGGAAGATAACGCCTATGATTATAAGCACCTCGCCCAATGAAAAGGAAAGGAGCGAGGTCAGCCGCCCGTAGGTGCTCGTCCAGATAGGGAACACCTTGTCGGCATATTTATCCGAAAAGCCGTCAACCGTCCACGCAAGAACATTGAGGACTGCGCACAAGAGATAGATCAGTATAAGAGTTACGAGCTGCTTATGCTCGCCGAGTTTGCGCAAGTGTTTTCTCATTTTTTTCACCGCCGCTATGTATTAATTATAGTATACTTCTTTAATTTTATCACTTACGCCCCCAAATGTCAAGGAAATTACTATTAACAACATATGGCAAAAGGCGCACTCTTAGCAAGCACGCCTTTTGTCTTAAAGCTCTATATCATCTACCCATTTTTTAGCAAGGGCGGCGTTCTCGTCGCTTGCGGCGGTATATTCGCCGTGGGTGATCGCAGGGTCGGTGATGATATTAGTCTGCCCCTGCGGCGAGAGAGCCTTTTTGGGGATATATATTTTCACTCCGTCCTGTGAGGTCTTTTTCTTCATAGCTTTCTTCCTTTCATCGCTTGTGAGGTTATTATGTGCAGCTTTCGTGTGTTTAGCAGATGAAAAATTTTCAAAAACTTGAAAAAGCCTGCGGTTTATGCTATAATTATTTAGGCAACACCGCACGACTACCGCCTACCGGCTTTGCACATCATAAACTTGCATATTTTCCGTCTTAACACCCAAATTCACCTTGTCTTACGCAAGTAAAACTGCGGTGAATATGGGCATTCTGACGAAAAATCTGACTTCGTTTCTGATGTGCAATAGTCGTGCGGTGCTGCCTTTAGTAAAAATATTTTAGTGAGGTATTACGATGAAAACAAATGCCGACAAGAAAAAAATACTGCTCATAGCCCTTGCAAAGTGGGCTGAGTGTGAGCTTTTCTGCATAATAACCTTTATATTCTACGCCGTGGTCGAGGGGGCTATGGGCAAGGGGGCGCACATACTCTTTGCACTTGTGTGCTTTTTGCTGGTCTTCTGCCTTATGGCTGACTTCGGGCTTAAAACAGGCTACTCCGCCCACAAGGGTGTCGAAGCAGGCACGCTGTCAAAATGCCGAAACTTCGGGGCGCTTATGGGGCTTGCGGCGACCCTGCCGACGTATATATGCTTTATATTCTTAGCACTTTCTGCAAACGGAGTGATCGGCAACTTCTACCCCGCATACAAGATAATAAACTCAATGTTCGCCCCCGCTGTCAACATCTTTGCATCTACTGCACAGGCGGCAGAGCTTTCGACAGGGCAGCTGATAGTCATAGGCGCTATACCGCTTTATATTCCCGTGGCGTGCTGGTTTGCGTTCAGGCTCGGGTATGATGATACCGATTTGGCGAAGAAGTTTGTTTATAAGAGCAAGAAGTGACAATGCACAATTAAGGTGCGCCTGTTCGGGCGAGTTGGTGAATGGTTATGAGGATCAAGCAAATAAAAGGCAAGGGCGTTATAGCATTTATCGTTATACTGCTGGCGGCTGTTGCGGCGGTGTATCTGTATCTCACAAAGGACATAAGATACACCAAAAGCTTATATGAGCAAAACGCCGAGCTGCTCGAAAGTGTTGCGAATGAATATGAAAACGGCAGTCGTGAGACAGACAATGTCGCCACCGAGCTTATGCTTAAAGACACAGACGGCGGCGAAAAGAGCGCTGAGGTATACGGCTTTTATGACGAGGGGAAGCTTTGTGTTATTTGCAAGGTAAGCTCAAAAGCTATCGGCGATCGGCAGAAGGAACAGTGGTGTCTTGTGTATAAGGGCATAGATAATAACAGCTCAGCCTGGAGCAAATTTGATGACATAAACGACAACTGGTCGGTATGGCGGTACAGGGGAGACATAGGGTAATGCATTTCAAAAAAATCCAAAGGTTTTTTTGACAAAACCCCTTGCAAAATGAAAAATAATGTAGTATAATAGAAAGGTACTGTAACGCTTTAAAGTGAAAAATAGCAAAAACAGTACCGGAAAGGGTGAGATCATTGAGAGCAAGCGGCATTTTAATGCACATTTCAAGCCTGCCTAACAGCTACGGCATAGGCAAGCTGGGTAAAGAGGCCTACGCATTTGCGGATTTTCTGAAAAAGGCAGGCCAGCGATATTGGCAGATACTGCCTATTTCCCCGACAAGCTACGGTGATTCGCCCTATCAGAGCTTCTCGATCTATGCGGGCAACCCCTATTTTATTGACTTTGAGACACTTGAAAAAGAGGGGCTGTTAAAGGCTAATGAATACAAGAAGGTAGACTTCGGCAAGGATAGCGAGAGCGTTGACTTCGGAACACTTTACAAGACTGTTTTCAAAGTGCTCAAAAAGGCCTACAAGCGCTTTGAGCCTGATTTTGACTTCAAGAGATTTGAGTCAAACAACAAGTGGCTCGACAACTATGCGCTGTTTATGGCGCTAAAGGACGCTCACGGCGGCAAGGCGTGGGAGCACTGGGAAAAGCCCATAAGAAACTACGAAAAGGCCGCAGTAAAGGAAGCCAAGGAAAAATACAAGGCCGACATCGGCTTTTATAAATTCGTGCAGTATGAGTATTTCAAGCAGTGGATAGCCTTCAAGGAGTATGTTAACTCCCTCGGAATAAAGATAATAGGCGACATACCGATATATGTAGCCTACGACAGCGCCGATGTGTGGGCTGACCCGAAATACTTCCTGCTTGATGAGAACAAGACGCCCATTGACGTGGCAGGCTGCCCGCCCGATGTTTTTGCGGCAAAGGGTCAGCTCTGGGGCAACCCCCTCTATCGGTGGGACGTTATGAAAGAAGAAAACTACCGCTGGTGGATTTCACGCATACGCTCGGCGGCAGAGACTTATGATGTAGTCAGGATAGACCATTTCAGAGGGTTTGAGAGCTACTACTGCATACCCTACGGCAGAGAGGACGCCGTAATTGGCGAGTGGCGCAAAGGCCCCGATGCTGAGCTTTTCAAGGAAGTAAAGAGACAGCTCGGCAAGCTTGACATAATCGCTGAGGACCTGGGCTTCTTAACACCCAAGGTAAACAAGATGCTAAAGGCCTGCGGCTACCCCGGCATGAAGGTGCTGGAGTTTGCCTATGACCCCGAATACAAGAGCGGCTATCTGCCCCACAACTTCAAAAACGGCAACAACATCTGCTACACAGGCACTCACGACAATGAGACTCTTGTGGGCTGGGTTAACAGCTTAAAGAGAAAGGAAGCAAAGTTCTTCCGTGACTACCTGGGTGTCAGCAGGAACAGGGATATCCCCTGGGCGATGATACGCCTTGCGTGGTCAAGTGTCAGCGATACGGCGATAGCGCAGATGCAGGATTTCTTAGAGCTTGGCAGCAATGCGAGAATGAACATTCCCTCGACTCTCGGCGGCAACTGGCAGTGGAGAGCCAAGGAGGGCGTATTCACAGACGAGCTGGCAGAGCGCATACTTTCGCTGACTGAGATGTATAACAGGCTTGGCGAAGCTTAATATAAAACAAAAAACCAAAACGGAAAGGATAATCATAAATGAGAAACGATAAACTTACCCCTGCCCAGCTTATGGGCTTCAGAGAGCAGATAAAGGTGCTCGATGCAACAGTCAGAGACGGCGGACTTGTAAACAGCTTCCGCTTTTCGGATGAGTTTGTAAAGGACTTATACAAGACAAACGTAAAAGCAGGCGTTGACTACATGGAGCTTGGCTACAAGGCTGACAAGACTATCTTCAATGAGGACGACTTCGGCAAGTGGAAGTTCTGCAATGAGGACGACATAAGAGACATAGTAGGCGACAACGACACAGACCTTAAGCTTTCTATTATGGCAGACGTTGGCAGATGCGACTACAAAAACGACATAATCGACCGCTCGAACAGCGCACTTGACATGATAAGGGTTGCTACATACGTTACCACAATGCCTGCGGCTATCGACATGATAGAAGACGCCGCAAAGAAGGGCTACGAGACTACCTGCAACATCATGGCTATATCCAATGCGCAGGAGGCTGACATAGACATAGCCCTCGATATGTTGGGCAAATCACCTGTAAACGGCGTATACATCGTTGACAGCTTCGGCTCGCTGATACCCGAGCAGGTAAAGAGAATATGCAACAAGTACCTTGACATGGCCGACAAATACGGCAAGCAGATAGGCATTCACGCACACAACAACCAGCAGCTTGCCTTTGCAAACACGATAGAGGCGCTCTCAGAGGGCGTAAACCTCATAGATGCAACATACGACGGCATGGGCAGAGGTGCAGGCAACTGCCCTATGGAGCTGCTCTTGGGCTTCCTGAAAAACCCGAAATACAAGCTCTTCCCTGTTATAAAGTTCATCGAGCAGCACATGAACAAGCTGCGTGAGGACGGCGTACTCTGGGGCTATGGCATACCTTACATGATAACAGGCCAGTTCAACCAGCACCCGAGAGAGGCTATCGCATACAGCGAGGCTCACAGAAAGGATTATGCCGAGTTCTACAAGCACATACTCGACATCAACTCTTGAAGGGATCAATGCGCCACGGTGGAGGGCGGCGAGCTGCTCTACAGCGCATTCCAAATCTGACAGATATTACAAAGGCCGAAGGCGTTATGCTTTCGGTCTTTGCTTTTTTTATATTTCCTCTTGCAAAATCGTAACAAATGTGATATAATATATTCACAAGAAAAATTATATCACGGGAGGCTGATAATAATGGAAGAACGTATGCAGACCATTGAATCCGCAAAGAATAAAAAGGTCAAGATCGGCGTTATACCCGGTCACTATGCAACTAACCACTCACACATCAACTACTACGTTGCCATGACCGAGATAAAGTCAAGCTTCAAAATGGCTAAAGAGGCAGCGAGCGAGCTGGCGCTCACCTATGCAAGCACTCATATCGAGACTATAATCTGCATGGAGGGCACAGAGATACTCGGCGCATTCTTAGCGCAGGAGCTTTCTGCAAGCGGTATAAACAAGGGCGAGGACATAAGCGTTGTTACCCCCGAGCTTAACGCCGTTAATCAGATGATATTCAGAGACAACACACAGAAGGCTATATGGGGCAAGCAGGTGCTGCTGCTCATATCCTCGGCTTCTACAGGCAAGACCATAAACAGGGCTGTTGACTGCCTGCACTACTACAGCGGCAATCTTGCTGCTGTGGCTGCCATATTCTCGGCTATCAACGAGATAGACGGTATGAAGGTACACGCCCTCTTCACCGAGAAGGATATGCCCGATTACAAGAACTACGCCCCCGCCGAGTGCCCTATGTGCAAGGCCGGCAAGAAGGTCGATGCGCTTGTTAACAGCTTCGGCTATTCCAAGATCTGATGATATCAAGGCCGCTTCCGTGAGGGGGCGGCTTTTTTGTAGTATCTTACAAGAATTTTGCGGCTTGTTTGATAATATAGACGAGTGTGACAAATTGCGAGAAAACAAATGAACAAATTGTAAAGATTACAAAATGCTATTGACAACGGCGCTGATTTGTGATAAAATATTTTATGTTGCGAAACACAAAACAAACACTACGCTGGTGTAGCTCAGTTGGTAGAGCAGCTGATTTGTAATCAGCAGGTCGGGGGTTCGAGTCCGTCCACCAGCTCCATTTTTTAATTTAATACCTGGGAGAGTTCCCGAGTGGCCAAAGGGGGCAGACTGTAAATCTGTTGCTTCTAGCTTCGATGGTTCGAATCCATCCTCTCCCACCAGAAACGCCCTCGTCGCTGATGCGACGGGGGCTTAGTTAATAGTGAAGAGTGAATAGTGAATAGTTTCAAGAGGGCGTTTCTGTACTATTCATTATTCACTCTTCACTTTTCACTATTCACTAAAAAGGAATGAATAAAATGGATAGTCCAATATTAGAAAAATCATTAAAGCTTGCTGCAAGGATAGTAAGGTTATATCAATACCTTGTAAAAGAGAAAAAAGAAAGCATTATTTCTAAGCAGATCATCAGAAGCGGGACTTCGATCGGTGCAAATGCTAATGAAGCAGTTTACGGCGTTAGTTCTGCCGACTTTATTTCAAAACTGCAAATATCTCTTAAAGAGTGTGCCGAGACCGAATACTGGCTAAAGCTTCTGATACTGTCTGAATACATTGAAAAAGAACACGGCGAATCAATGCTTAATGACTGCCTTGAGATCAAGAGGATACTTATAGCTTCGCTTAAAACTGTAAAGGACAACAAAAAATAATGTCATCTTTTTTGCACTGGAGTCACATGACTGCCCAGCAAAAAAGTGATAGCACTGACAATGCGATATTCATCAAAAATGATTGGAGTGGAATGAAATGAAAAAGATTGTATTGATACTAATGTTGATTTGTTCAATTCAACTGTGTGGTTGTTCAGACAACAGCATCAGCGGCAGCTCAGATTACTCAAATCAAAACAGTTCATCAGTTTCTGATGATAATATCATATCAAACCCAAAGAATGAAGTTGGAAACGGCTACATTATAATCAATGACGAGTTAGATTATCCTTCTTGTCTCAAAGACTTCCGGTATGATTGCGGAGATAAGGTGATTGATTATTGGGGGAATGAGGTTTTCTCTGTCTCCGAAAATGATTTGATGTTCAGTTGTGGTGTTTCGGCGCATAAGTTTGAAAATGGTCTTTATGGCTACATTGACAAAAATGGTAAAACTGTTATCGAACCTGTTTTCAGTGAAGCTCGTCCATTTGTAAATGGAAGTGCCTTGGTAATGCAGAATGATGAAAGCTATTATATCGACCTGAACGGAAACAAAAGTGAAGATAAAACGCATGAAGGGTATCACGGCGACTTGACAAAGCATGACTATTACAGTACATTTACAGGACAATACTTGATCTATCAAGATGCAGATGCGGAAAACACCGGCGTAAACTATGGTTATTCAGATGCAAATGGTCAAGACACCGATATGCCGAATATAACAAAAGCATTTTCATTTATCAATGGATTCGCCTTAGTTGAAGCTACTGAAAACAACAGGAAGGAATATTATTTTATTGATGAGAATCTTCAACGTGTAACTGATTTCCCGGATGAGATTGAAGACCGCATTTATTTTCGCAATAATATGGAAACCATTCATCTGGAAGGTGAACTGTTGCTTGGACTTGAATACATATATGGTGACGGATACTTTGTTGTCAACACGGGTACTGCAAGAGAACCAAAATTTGAACTTTATAAGATTATTCCTGAATTGTATCAGCCGAGATAGTGATAGAAGTAACCCAAACTGAACCACAGAGTTCAGTTTGGTTTTTTCTTATGCCAAAACATATTGTTAATATGCTATTTCCCGGCTTTGAGCGTTTTGGGAGAATCAAATGTTATACAAAACCGTGAAATCTTCTATCGCCGTGTCAGGGAGTATGAACTCCGTCACGGCATCACCGAGCCGACCTCTGCTTGATATATAGCAATATAGTTTGTTGAGTATGCACATTTTTTCGCAGTCCTTTTATGCAATCCTTCAAAGTTGTAATGTTGCCATTGACAACTCAACGTTTGCACGATATACTGATATCAGAAAGTTGAAACGGTAGTGTTTACAACTTTACAAATCACCAAAATCATGTTATAATCAGGAGGTACCTATTATGAAAATCGCAGTAGTTTGTGCAAATGGCAAGGCAGGTCAGCTTATCGTGAAATAGGCTGTTGACAGAGGGCTTGATGTTACCGCAGTTGTCAAGGGCGACAACAAGTCCGTTGCTCAGAATGTTATCGTGAAAGATCTGTTCGACCTGACCGCAGCAGACCTTGCAGACTTTGACGCAGTTGTGGATGCTTTCGGCGCATGGACACCCGAGACACTTCCTCAGCACTCCACTTCACTTGCTCACCTATGCGACATTCTTTCGGGAACTGACACAAGACTTCTCGTTGTCGGCGGTGCAGGAAGCCTGTATGTGAACGCTGAGCATACCGCCTGTGTTTCTGACGGTGCTGATTTCCCCGAAGTGTTCAAGCCGCTGGCTTCTGCTATGGCAAAGGCGCTGGGTGAACTCCGTCAGAGAAATGACGTAAAGTGGACATGTTCCGTCTGCGGAGGTATCATCTGTGTCCACACAGGTGTGTGCAGCGATTGTGGTAAGCAGTGCGCCGGTTCAATGAAGCACTGATGCAAAGAGGGAGATTGGAATGCAGGAAATCACATTTGAAAAAGGAAACGAACTGTATCTGAAGGATTGCAGGGACGCACTATGTCAGTCCATACTCGGCGAAAGATACTTTTCTTCGCCTGGAAGTGCGGAAGACGCGATCCTTGAAGGGATCCGCCAAGAGAATTTGTATGTGGCG
>CADAGC010000026.1 GCA_902787365.1 uncultured Ruminococcus sp.
TGCAATTGCTTATATCGTGGGCCCTGACAAAACCGCAGACGGCAAATATGTTGTTAGCAACTTGTGCGTATCTTCTCCATCTGGAGCATCAGAACAGTTTATGGAGAAAGTATTTCTGTTCGTCAAACCATAATCCGGTGAGTGCTTCGCCATCGCTGGCGAGAGTAATACTGCCGAGCGAAGAATGATAGTGATTTATATAAGATGAATTCTTACCTATCATAGAAATCGTCCATCAAGTCCAGTTGATTCATGACAAGCATACTTGTTTCACGATGAGTATACTGATGCGAATGATAGCTATATTTCAAATGCTTTCTTGCTATTTTTATTCTATGTGCTTCAATAAATCCCGAGCCATACCTTTTGGAGTTTACTAACTGCTCAAATTCTATCTTAGCTGCTGAAAGATCCCGCTTTTCTATCAAAATACCCTTTTCAAAAATTAATTCAAAAGCTCGATCCAAATAGATATAATGCTCTACACCACAATACACTCCACCATATCTACCGCTATGAGGAATAAAGGCAATAACAAAAGCACCAGTGAAATCTACAAACAGCTTTTCAGATGATACCGGCTCTCCTCCCATATATATTACTTTTGTACCATAAAGTTTGTTATCAATCAGCTCATAATCTGCTACATATCCTCGTCGATTATTAGTGCCCGGATTATATTGTAATTCACATGGCATGATAAAATCTGCACATAGAATAGGATGAACATATTTTGATATGTCTATAACTACATATTCAACTCCATCTAAGATAAAAGAGTCAGTAGAACATGAAGTGCTCATATCCATCACCTCCCATTACCATATATTATACAAGTGTATCGTAGAAAAGTCAATGCCAGAGAAATAAATAATCATTGAAATAAACGAAGAAGAGCTTACCTCGCTCCACAGGAGCGAAAGCTTTTCCATCAAAAAAGGAACAGTATGGGAGACTTCCCACACTGTTTCCGTAAACTCAATACTTCTCAACGATTTCAGCTATCTCCGCAGGCTTCAAAACTCTGCCCACCGACACGACCTTTTCGTTCACCACAAGCGCAGGCATTGACATTGCACCGTACTCCATGATCTTTTGCAGATCGGTGATGTACTCGACCTCAATGCCCAACCCCTCGACAGCTTTCAGAGTGTTGTCATAAAGCTGATGACAGGACTTGCATCCCGAACCGAGTACTTTGATACAGCAGATACTGTCAACCTTTTCTCCGCAGCAGGTCGATGTGACCTCGCTTGCAGACTTTGAATCTCCGCAGCAGCAAGTTGTTTCAGCTTTTGCATCTTCCTTTTTCTTTCCAAACAGTGCCATAAACTTTCCTCCTAAATGATATAGCTTTGAAATGTATTGAAGAAATATCCCACAAGGATAATTCCGACCGTACAGATTGCGATGAAAAAGCCGAGTAATTTCGGCTTGATAGCTTTTTTCAGCATGATCATCGACGGCAGCGACAGCGTGATAACGCCCATCATAAATGCAAGAACAACGCCGAGTTTTGCACCCTTTGCAAGTAGAGCCTCGGCTATGGGGATACACCCGAATATATCTGCATACATCGGTATTCCGCATATCGCAGCTATGATAACGCCGAACGGATTTCCTGTGCCGAGCAGCTTTATCACCCATTCTTCGGGTATCCAGTTGTGGATAAATGCACCGATACCCACACCGCCTATGACATAGGGCAAGACCTTTTTCGCAGTTTCCGTGACCTGTTCCCATGAGTATTTCAGCCTGTCACGCTTTGTCAGCTCGTTCTGCGGAGTGTCAATACTCTTGCCGTTTCGGATAAACTCCTCGACCTCACTTTCAAGGTGCAGCTTTTCGATCAGCGTACCGCCGACCACCGCTATCACAAGCCCGACGATCACATAAATCACAGCGACCTTCCAGCCGAATATGCTCATCAGAAGAATAAGGGAGCCGAGATCGACCATTGGCGACGAGATCAGGAATGAGAATGTCACACCAAGCGGCAGCCCTGCGCTTGTAAATCCCATGAATAACGGTATGGACGAGCATGAGCAGAACGGTGTGACCGTACCAAGCAATGCAGCGATGCAGTTCGCACCGATACCGTGAAACCGTCCGAGTATCTTTTTTGTCCTTTCGGGCGGAAAATAGCTCTGAATGTAGGATATAAGGAATATCAGCACACCGAGCAGAACCATGATCTTGATCACATCATAGATGAAAAACTGCACACTTCCGCCGATTTTTTCGCTTGTATCAAGACCGCAGGCGTTCAGCAACGAGCCGATCAGCCTGTTCAGCCATTTCATACCGAGAATCTCGTCTTGTATGAAGTCCCAAATTCCCATAAAACACCTCCTTCCATAGATAAATTGAAATCAGTCGATTTATCTACGGGATAAAAAACCGTTTTTTTCATACGGCAGAATTATTCGTTTAGCAGCTTTTCTGCGATCAGCACAGCACTCTCTATCATCTTAGGACATTCCGTTGCAAACAGCCCCTTTGCCCTTGCATAAGCCTTTCCCTCATGGGTGGAAATATCGCAGTCAAGCAGCTCACGGCAGATATACGAGCCGTTCTGACTTGCAAATTCATCAAGAAAACGCACGGCATAGCTGTTGGCTCTCTCTTTGCTGTCTAAGTCGCCGTCCTCGCACATACCGTATTTCAGCCCCAAAGCCATAAGCGCACCCGTACACGCTCCGCAGACCTCAGCCTTGCACATACCGCCGCCGAAGCAAGCCCCGACTTTAAGTGCCTGTTCCTTCGTCATTCCAAGATCCTCGGCAAAAGCCGCAAGCACCGCCTGAGAGCAGTAATACCGCTTTGAGAAAAGCTCGCTTGCAATTTCTGTGTGTTTCATAGTTTACCTCCAATAAATATATTTGAATTTATCTATATTTAGCCCAAACAAATATCCGTGTTCCCACGGACACTTATTTACAGCAGCATTCTCCGCTGTCAGACACTTTTGTCAGCTCATGCAAAGCATTCACGGCAATCTCTGTCCCCTCCGCAGAAATGGAGTAATACATCCACTTGCCCTCTTTTCTGCCGACCACAAGACCGCTGTCGCAGAGTATCTTCATGTGATGCGAAAGCGTAGGCTGGGTACACTGCATTGCTTCAAGCAGCTTGCAGGCACATTTCTCGCCGTTTTGCAGAAGCCTGAATATCTGCACCCTGTTCTCATCGCACAGAGCCTTGTTACTGATAAAACTACAGGGGCTGCTGCATATATAGCAACAGCCCCCGTATTTGAGGAAATTATACATCAAAAAGGATACTTTGTCTTAGTAATATCAGCCTGTGCAGGCTTGTATGCGGCGGTTATCTGCCACCGTCTTTAAAAAGCGTTTTGAAAAAGTTGTAAAGATGCGGCTTTACACTGTTGTGGTCATGCCCTGTGCTTTTCATAACGTGTGAGAGGAACTGCTCACCGTTTTTGGCAAGATAACCGCGGTAGGTGTCCGGGTTGCTGCCTACTACACCGTCAGACTGTGACGAGCTTATAAGCAGTACATACGGCTTTACATCTTCATCAAAGCTCATCTCGTCAGGCTCTATCATTCCCGGAGCAAGCCCCGGTGCAGGACATACAGCGCCTATATAACCAAACTGCTCAGGATGCTTGCAGCCAATGTAGAGCGATTCGCGTCCGCCCATTGAAAAGCCTGTTATAGCTGTGTTCTCTCTGCCCTTTGCAACTGAGAAGCTTTTCTCTATAAAGGGCATAAGATCTGTTTCAAGGTCGTTTATGAAATTGTCGTAAGCAAGACAGTTCTCGTAATCCATACCGGTGCAGTATTCAAGATCTTTGCTGCAGAATATATACGGCAGTACAACTATCATCTGCTCTGCTTCGCCGTCTTGCTGAAGATTTGTAAGTATCTGGCTTAAACCTACTATGTCTCTTGCCATCCAGTTTTCATTGTCCCAGAAACCGTGAAGTATGTATAATACGGGGTATTCCCTGCTTTCATCATAATCAGCCGGAAGAAGTACGTTTACGTTGGTGTCCCGCCCTGATGTCTGTGAGAAATAGGTGTATTTTGTAAACTTAGGATAGTCCACTCCTTCACGTTGCTTGTCATAGCCCTCCGGGGGAAGCTCGGTTATACCGTCTTCATAACGCTCCATTCCCTCTTCCTCCTGCTTTTGCCCGTCCGATGTATCATCTGCTATAGAAGAAGCCGATGATGCGCCTTCGCTGCCTGAGTTTTCACTGCCTGTGCTGCCGCAGGAACATAGCAGCAATGCAGATATTAGTATCAAAAATAGTCTTTTCATAGCTTATTCATCCTTGTCAAAACCGGGAAGCTCATCAAGGGTTATTACCTTATCACTGTTATATACCCTTTTGAGGTTTTCCTTGTTGTTTTTTGTAATGTAATCAGTGTGCCATATCATAAACCATGCCCACATATCCCCGTCTCTTTCAAATCTTTCTATCGAGGGTATGTTGCCGCATTCGTGGAACGCCAGCGGCTTGTCGGTTATATTGATAAGCTTTTTCCACGCTCTTATGTTTGTTGAGTTGTCATATGTGTCTGAGCCTGCAATGTCAACATACTCATCGCCCGGATACCAGCCGTCTTTCACCTCGCCTGAATAGCCAAGCACCCATATAAGGTTGTCAAGCCCGTATTCGTTTGTAAACTTGTCGTGCATAAGCTGCCACAGCTTTATAAAGTTCTTGCTGCCGCCCTTACCCCACCAGAACCATTGTCCGTCAAATTCGTGGAAAGGCCTCCACAGAACGGGCACGCCTGCATCACGAAGCTGCTGCAAAGCCTTTGCTGCCTCATCCCAGCTTTTCATCATAGATTCGTATTCTGCTGTGCCTTCGGTAAGCAGCTTGTCAAAATCGGGGGTTTCATCAAGGCTTTCCAGGTAGCCGCTGCCGCTTACTCCGGTATGCCAGCATATGGTCACTATGCCGCCCTTTGAATCCCACTCAAGCGCCCTTGCTACACAGCCTTCAAAATCATTGTTCATAAAATCGAGCCCGCGCATTGCAGGAAGCTTGCCTGTGGTCTGCTCAATGTATTCCATTTCGTATTCGGGCGAAGTCATCCATGTCGATTCCTGCTGACAGCTTAGCATTGCCTTGCCGTAGTTTTCAAGTATGTAGCTGTATATCCTGCCTTTTTTCTCGGCTACCTTGCCTGCCGGTTTGTCAGCAGCTGAAGAGCCTGACGCCTGTGTGCTTTCGCTGCCGGACGTGCTGCTGTCTGTACCCGCACAGCCGGTGCAAAGCAGTGCCGTCGTAATTATAAGTGCAAGTGTTCTTTTTATCTTCATAAAAACCGTCTCCCTGATAATTGATAAAAAACCATTGTTCGTTGTTTATATGATAACACTAATTGTTCAATTTTTCAATAATAAATTTTGAACCAAGCCTTTTTGACCTATGTTAAAATTTTTCATATTTACGGCAAAATACTTGAAAATTCAGTATTTTGATATTAAATATTTGCATTTTTCTTGACTTTTTCATAAGTGTGTTATATACTTATACTGAGGTGAAAAATATGAAACTTGAGCAGAACATATACCCATATTACCCTGAGCTTGAAAACCTGCCTGTTGTGTTAAAGGGCATAGGCGGCAGCAGCTGGCAGAGCCGTATCGAGCGTGATGAGGGCTATATGTGGCATCAGATACTTCACTGCGCCGGCGGCAAGGGTATGCTTGAATATGAAGGCAAAAGTGTTGAACTGCCTGCCGGTTCATTTGTTTTTCTTCCAAAGGATGCTCCGCATAAATACTATCCGCTTACCGATATGTGGGATTTGCGCTGGGTGGCATTTGACGGCAGGGGCTGTGAAGAAACGCTCGCACTGCTTGGTATGGACAGGATACTTACAGCCTTTAACTATGATGCTGATGAAATGGAACACCTGTTCGATAAAATGGCAGGATCGCTGAAAACTGATGTGATATACAGCGGCTTCACCTGTTCAGGGCTTGTTTATGAATATGTGCTGGGCTTCAGGCGGCTTATAACTACCGAGGCGGACAAAATAAAAAGCAGGCAGCTTTCTGTGCTAATGCCTGCATTAAGATACATATATGAGAATTATGCCGAAGATATATCAATGGCTTTTCTTGCCGGGCTTTCCGGTATAACACCGCAGCATATGTGCAGGCTGTTCAGAAGCGCTCTGAATATGCGCCCCAATGAGTATCTGCTTGAGCGCAGGATAGAAGTCGCAAAGAAACTGCTTGGAGAAAACACTTTTTCTGTTGCTGAAACCGCTGAAAAATGCGGTTTCAGGGATGCAGGCTATTTTATTACGGTATTCAGGCGCAAAACAGGAATATCACCTGGAGCATTCAGACGTAAAAATGCAGCTGAGCAATAACAGCGATACTGTGTATAGTAAAAAGCTCTGTGGCGCATTGTGTTATTAACCGCTGTGTCTGATCGGCTGCGGCTTTGATTGACTATTGCTGCGCGTTGTGGTATAATTGGAATACGGCAAGTATTTTTTAATACCGGGGGGCGGCTATGATGAAACAGGTGGTTTTAAAAAGCGGTATAACAGTGCCTGCGATAGGGCAGGGCAGCTGGAAGACCGGTGACTTCAGCGATAAGAAAGATATCGAGATAAAAGCACTCAGAACAGGTATAGAGTGCGGTATGACACTTATTGATACAGCAGAGATGTACGGTAACGGAAAAAGCGAATCGCTGGTCGGTGAAGCTATAGCACCCTATGACCGCGAAAAGCTTTTTATCATATCCAAGGTGCTGCCGCATAATGCAGGAAGAAAGGCAATGCGCAGTTCGTGCGAGCAAAGCTTAAAGCGCCTTAAAACCGATTATCTTGATATGTACCTTTACCACTGGCGCGGTAATATACCGCTGCGTGAAACGGTAGAATGCCTGCAGCAGCTAAAAGAAAGCGGGCTTATACGGGAGTGGGGCGTATCGAATTTCGATCTGGCTGATATGCAGGAGCTTGAAGCGCTTGATTATGGCTGTAACTGTTCTGCTGTTGAAGACCTTTACCACATAGGCTCAAGGGGTACGGAATATGATCTTAAACCGTATCTTAATGGCAGGCACACTGCGTTTATTGCATACTGCCCGCTTGCTATAAACGGCGGTCTGAGGGGCGGAATAACAGATGATCCGGTGTTAAAGCAGATAGCATATGCCCACAGTGCCACAGTTCAGCAGATAATGCTTGCGTGGGCTGTGCGTGACGGCAATACCATAGCAATACCCAAGAGTTCATCGCCTGAGCATACTACAGACAACGCAAAGGCAGCAGAGATACAGCTTACCGATGACGAGCTGAAAATGCTTGACAAAGAGTTCCCTCCGCCGGACAGAAAGCTGCCGCTTGATGTTGAGTAATCGTTTTGCACATCAGGCTCTGATAGAATAAAACAACGCAGTCATTTTTTGGCTGCGTTGTTTTTGTATTCAACAATGTAGGGCGCATATTACAAGTCGCTGCCTATATTACTTTGTCACCGCAGCTCAAAGCAAAGCTGAACTATGTGCGTGATGGCGATACGCTTTACATTGAGAGAATGGGCTTGTCGGCTAATACATTTTACCGCCGTGTCAGGGAGTATGAAGCGGAACACGGGATCGCATAAACAAGAAAAAGCGGTCATCCGATAATTGGTTGACTGCTTTTTCTTGCTGATAATGTGTTATTAAGATGCTTCGCTTACAGGCTCGGTACTGTTCACGGACTTGCTTTTTTTCTCTGCACTAAGCTCCTTATAAGTCTTGATGATAAGGAATAAAGCTACCACAAATGTCAGAATATCCGACACAGGCATGGAATACAGCACACCGTCAAGTCCGAAGAATATAGGCAGGACAAGAGCAAAACCCACACCGAATACTATTTCTCTTATCATGGAAAGCGCTGTCGATTCTACTGCCTTGCCCATAGCTTGCAGGAAGATAAACTCTCGTTTCTTTATCTTAATTATACTGCAATTGGCAGAAAAAACAATGGGCAGTATTATTGAATCGGTTACTTAGGTAACGGTTTGCGTCAAATGGTTTCATATCACGAACATAATAAAAGAGCCATTGCCAAAGCAACAGCCCTTTATGGTAACTTTGAATCTGGATTCAAAAGTGTTTATTTCTTCATTAGTCCGGCGCCTGCGTTCCAAAGATGCAAGCAAATAGACGATCATTGGTTCGGTAAGATCAGCAGCTTTCAGAAATATCAAAAACAACAACCCGAACAAAGCTCCTGTCAGCATACCTATCGAACGCTGTCCGGCGTTTTTCTTTGTCGTATCATGATATGGCTGCAAGCGCCACAGAGCTGCAAGTGCGCTGTAAAAAGGTATCCCGTTACCGACAGGCAGCATGGTACGCAGATGATAGATAAGCATACACATTGCTACCGAAACAGATGATTTCATTATCCTCTGACAAGCGGTCATTTTTGGTATATACTTGTATCATACAAGCAAGCATATTTTCAGCAAGTTCGAGATAATGCTCGTCTGCCGAACGCAGTTTTCTACCGCTTTCGGCAAGCTCCCTGCGGCGCAGATACAGTGTTTTGACTCAAGCGGCTGGCTCACTGCTTGACAAGAAAATATATTATAAATCATCAGTAAACACCGCCCGAGGTCTTGCGTGACTCCGGGCGGTGTTGCCTTACATACTATTATTCAGCTTACCTGACATATCACTTTGTCCCTGTCAGAGCCGTGCCGTTCACATAGAGGGTATAGCCGTTTGAGATAACATTCGATGCATCGCCGTTAAACTCGGTAACATAGCTGTCGCCTGTGAGCGTCCATGTGCTGGAACTGTCGAGCGTTACGGATACCGTTCCGACTTCGGTAGATACTGTATCGCCCTTGGCATTGGTTATCTTGCCGCTGACATAGCCCTTGAATGTCGAGCCGTCAGAGAGGTTCAGCGTCAGCTTGGAGTTGTCGCCTACAAGCACCGCACCTTCGAGTGTCTGCTTGCTTGCATTAAGCGTTGCTGTGTTTGAGCCGCCGCTCCAGCCGTCATCGCATACCGAGATAAGCACGTTTCCGCTGTCCTCATTGGTTATCTTCACACCCGAAAGAGTTATCACCGCATTGGTGTTGGTAACGTGGAAAACGTGACCGTTCTTGCTTGTCAGCGAGCCGCCTGTCATATTGAATGATGATGTGCCGCTGTCAGCATCGCCCGACATTGACTGGTATATCATTATCGTATCATTGAATGTTGCGTTGCCGTTGAGCCCTGTGTTGTTGGCTGTCATATCGCAGTTGTTGAGGGTTATAGAGTTCAGCCCCTCTATGCACACGCCCTCGGAAAGATTTGAAACAAGTGTGGCGTTGCTGACTGTTATATCCGCTGTGGAGTAGATGGCGGGCGAGCCGAGACCGTTTGATGTGTAGGTGCCGCCGTCAACAGTTACAGTTTCGCCGCCCCTGTCGGTGCGTATGGGTGCAGATGACTGACCGCTTGTTGTTACGGTGAGGTCATACGCCTTTGTAATACCGCCGCCTGTTGTCATAATGCCGCCCGAGCCGCTGCCTGTTGTGGTGATAGTTGAATCCTTTATGATAAGGGTAGTGCCGTCACCCGATGCGCCGTTCTGACCGCCGTTGCCGCCGTAGCAGAATACGCCGTTAGCGCCCGATGCGTCAGAGGTTATCGTTGCACCTGTGATAGTTGTTGTAGTTCCGCCCTTGACAAGGACAGATGCATTCTGCCCGTAGAAATTGCAGTTGTCGCCGCCGTCAGAATCGCCCGATTTGGTGACAGTCGCATTTGTGACAGTTACCTCGTCAGATGTGCTTATCATAAGTGCGCTCTGGTCGGCTTCCGTTGATGCGTAGGTCTTGCCGTCCTGTGTGTCGGCTGAGGTTATCTCTGTTGCACCGCCGTAAACTACCTCGCTGCTGTTGCCGCCGGGACCTCCGCCGCCGGGACCTCCGCCGTTGCCGTCAGGGGGAGCGTCAGGTCTTTCACCGTCACCGCCGCCCTTGCCGTCGGGTGGATCGCCGGGCTTGTCGCCGTTGCCATCACCGTCGGGTGGATCTCCGGGCTTATCGCTGCTGCTGTCAGTAGATTCATTCTGTTCCTCGCTTGAAGCCGCACTTTCGCTGACAGATGAAGCTGTATCAGATGTTGTATTTGACGAGCTGTCTGAGCTGCTGCTGCAGGCTGCCATAGATGCTGCAAGTATGATCGCAAGTGTTATTGATAATGCTTTTTTCATATTGATGACCTCCTTTGTATTCTCTATGCTACCATAATATCATGCCCGCCTTAATATTACCTAAAGTCAATATGAAAATCAGGTGAAAGTATAAAGGTCAATTATACTATGAAAGCAGCAAGTCAAAAAAAGAAAACGGATACAGCCGCCATTCAGACAGTTATACCCGTTGCCTCTTTTAGTTCAAAATGATTCTTGCGGCAGCTTATCAGCCCGTCTCTCTGCATTTTGCTAAGCTTATTTGAAAGCACCGATCGTTCTACATTAAGGTAATCCGCAAGCTGCTGGCGCTCAAAGGAAGTATCGCCGCCAAAACATAAAAACAACAGAATCGGATGCCTATTCTTTTCCCCGATTGACCTTTTTCCTCTGATATGGTATAATTGACCTATACCTTATATAAGGGGGGCAAGCAAATGGAACTTCGGGTACTGGAATACTTCCTCACCGTCGTGCGTGAGGAGAACATATCACGAGCCGCCGAGGTGCTTCATGTGACCCAGCCGACTTTGAGCCGTCAGATGAAGGAACTTGAAGACGAGCTGCACACCACGCTGTTTATCAGAGGAAAGCGGCTCACTCTGACCGATTCGGGCGTAATGCTTCGCAGACGTGCCGAGGAAGTCGTGTCGCTGATGAACAAGATAGACAGCGAATTCCGTGAGCAGGAAGAGATAAGCGGCGTTATCTCTGTCGGCAGCGGCGGGCTGAAAGCGGCGGAAATACTGCCCGATCTGATAGCGCATTTTCGTGAGCGCTATCCGCTTGTGAGTTTTGATATCATCACGGGAACTGCCGACCGAATCAAGGAAATGCTTGAACACGGTCTGCTTGATTTCGGCTTTCTGTTAGAGCCTGTTGACATAGAGAAATTTGACTATCTGCGCCTGCCGACCAAAGAAATATGGGGCGTTCTTCTGCCTGCGGAGCACCAGCTTGCAGCAGAAAAAGCTATCACACGTCAGCAGCTAAGAGAACTCCCGATTGTGGTAACGAGCCGCAGCGCCCTGCGTGGCGAGATAGAGGAATGGCTCAAATGCCCTGTTTCGGAGCTTGATATCGTATCGACATTTAACCTTATCGACAATGTTGCACCGCTTGCAGAGCGAGGTATCGCCTGCGTTCTGTGCGTTGAGGGCGCTGTGGATATGTTTGACCCTGCGAGGTTTGCGTTTCGTCCGCTGAAACCCGAGCTTTCCATGACTTCTGTGCTTGCGTGGAAAAAGCTGAGCCCGTATGCAGGGGCGGCGGGGAAGTTTTTGGAGTATATCAAAACTATACATTCTGAGCATACCAAAGTATAAAATATAAGCATTTTACATATTGAGAAATCTATGCTATAATGAGTACAGAACAAAAAATCTGTGCTCATTTTCTTTTTGCGGAGGTGATGATATGAAAGTGACGATACCCGAAATAACCGACAAGGAGCTTGCCGACTTGCTGAAAAGCTCGGGAATGACTAATGACGAAATAAAGTCATTTATCAGACGCTGTGAAAGCAACTGCGGCTGTACTGAAAAGATTCGTATCCTGCGTAAAACACGTTCAGCTTTGCTTGATACGATACACGAGAAGCAGGCTATTCTTGATAAACTTGATAATTTGATATGGAATATAGAACACGGAGGTGCGACATGAAAAAGCTGTTATTACTTATAGTTTTATGCGGCTGTGCAGCGGTGCTTACGGGCTGTGGAAGTTCAGACAGCAGTTCAGGTTCAAAGATATCAGCTGAGAACTCGTCACAGCAGAAAGAGGTAACTGAAATGTCAGACAACAAACTGAAAATATCCGTAAACGGAACGGAGCTTACAGCAACGCTTGAAGATAACAGCTCGGCTGAGGCTTTGACGGAGCTTTTGAAACAGGGCGATATCACAATAGATATGAGCGATTACGGCAATTTTGAAAAGGTAGGTGATTTGCCGCAGAGTCTGCCGACGAATGATGAAAGCATAACAACCGCTGCGGGCGATATTATTCTTTATCAGGGCAATAAGATCACGATATATTATGCCGAAAATACATGGGATTTCACAAAGCTCGGGCATATCGACAACATCACACAGCAGGAATTAAAGGCAATACTGGGCGACGGCAATGTGACCGTCACGTTCTCAAATTAAACAAACGGAGGTATCATTATGACAAACGAAATGCTGACTTTAACACAGGAATGGGACAAGACTTTTCCGCAGTCTGACAAGGTAGAACACAAGAAAGTGACTTTCCATAACCGCTATGGCATCACCCTTGCGGCAGATATGTATACTCCTAAGAACGTCACTGGCAAACTCCCTGCTATCGCTGTCTGCGGGCCTTTCGGTGCTGTCAAGGAGCAGTGCAGCGGGCTGTATGCGCAGACGCTTGCCGAGCGTGGCTTCCTCACTATTGCATTTGACCCTTCGTTCACAGGCGAAAGCGGCGGGCAGCCTCGCTATATGGCTTCGCCCGACATCAACACCGAGGATTTTCAGGCGGCTGTTGATTTTCTGTCGTTGCAGGATAATGTTGATGCCGACAAGATAGGTATCTGCGGCATCTGCGGCTGGGGCGGGCTTTCGATAAATGCGGCGGCTCTCGATACCCGTATCAAGGCGACTGTGGCTGTCACAATGTACGATATGGCTCGTGTAAATGCCAACGGCTATTTCGATTCTGAGGACAGCGAGGAAAAGCGCTATGAGAAGAAAGCCGCACTTAACGCCCAGCGTATCAGGGACTATCAGAGCGGCGAATATGTTCTCGGCGGCGGTGTTATTGACCCTCTGCCTGATGATGCGCCGTTCTTTGTTAAGGACTACCACAGCTACTACAAGACCGAGCGTGGCTATCACCCCCGCTCGCTTAATTCAAACGGCGGCTGGAATGTCATCGGCTGTATGTCGTTTATGAACCAGCCCATCAACACATACTCAAACGAGATAAGAAGCGCTGTGCTTATCGTTCACGGCGAAAAGGCGCACTCCTGCTATTTCTCCAAGGACGCTTACGCCGCTATGACTAAGGACAGCAAATACACCGACAACAAGGAGCTTATGATAATCCCCGACTGCGTTCACACAGACCTCTATGACGGCGGCGAAAAGGGCGCTATACCCTTTGATAAGCTTGAAGAGTTTTACAGAGAGTATCTGAAATAAGAAGTAAAACTATGGTTAAAACGTAACAGTAATTCCGAGATGCTTACAGAGCTGAGTTTTTCTTTCTGTGGATAGGTGATTGACTTATACAAAGCTATGGTGTATAATATATTTGTTACAGCATACATACTGAGTGTATGAAACACGGTATTTTCAGATCATCATCAATCATCTGTTTGAGAGGTACAATATGTCTTATTTAACAATATCCGGCAGGAAAATCTATTACGAGGAATACGGCACTGACAAAGCACCCACGCTCGTTTATTTGCACGGCGGCCCGGGTGAGAGCTGTCTTACTTATACATATCAGGCAAGAAAGCTCGGTGAGACTTTTCATGTCATCAGTTTCGACCAGTACGGCGTATTCCGTTCCGATGCAGTCGGCGATGAGTCCCTTGGTGTCAATGACCTCGTTCAAATGACCGAGCAGATGAGAATAGCTCTTGGCATCGAAAGCTGGATACCACTCGGACATTCCTTTGGCGGAATGCTCGCACTTGTTTATGCACACACTTATCCCGACAGCATTGATGCTGTTATATACGATTGCCCGATGTGGAGTGCCTTGCATACCGCAAGAGCCATAGCAGAAGCGACCCTGCCCTGCTTTGAGCAAGAGGGCATTGCCGAACAAACTGCACTTTGCAGAAGAATACTTAATAGTGAGCTTTCTTCAAGGGAAGCCTTTGAAAAGGCAATGTCGATAGATATGAACGAGACGGTGCAGCGTTATTGTCATGTTATCGAGAATGATAGGTATAACGACTATATCAACACTCATATCCCCGACCCGATGGTAACAGAGGACTGCTGGGGAAAATTTGCCGATTTCAGAAAGAAGCTCTTTCTCTCAGAGGATTTCTATGCTGACTACATTCCCTATCTTGCAGATATTGCAAAACCGCAGTTGTTGATAGTCGGTGAGTATGATATGACCTGTGGTAGATATGAGCAGAAATGGTTTGCAGACAATGCACCAGATGGCAAAACTGAAATACTCTCGGGCTGCGCACATCTTACTTGGTTTGAACAACCCGAAAAATACACTGACATAATCGTAAAGATGTTTTCAAATCATAAATAATTTATCATCACAGCAAGGAGAAAAGCTCTCCTTGCTGTTTTTTCGTTACTTTAAGCAGTACTTTCTATGAAAGGCTCTGCTTGTCATGCGTCGAATGTTATCTCTGACGGCAATATCCTATATGAGAAGGGCACGGCTCTGACAGGGGGAAAATAGTATGTAAGGCAACACCGCCCGGGGTCACGCAAGACCCTGGGCGGTGTGGTGTTTTTGTGAATGGTATTGGGTGTGATGATACCTACTCTCCAAATATGACCGGCATAATCTTTTCAACATACTTGTTCCGGAATACCATGTCATGACTGCCGGCGGCTTCCTCGTAAATGTGAGGAACACCCTGCTCATCAAGGAAATTGTGAAATGCCGCTATTGCATAGCAAATGGCAGCCCTTTTTTATCTGCAAGCTATGTCACGCCATAACCCAGTTCTGCCCCTCGGTCTGCGTTTTTACCATTTTTGCGAATATTCCGTTTTGGCGCATAAGCTCATCAGGCTTGCCCGATTCTTTTACCACGCCGTCAGAGAGTACGACTATCTTGTCAGCGCCCGAAACAGTTCTCATTCTGTGTGCTATTACCATAACTGTCTTGTCCTTTATAAGCCGTGAAAGCGCTGTCTGAATGGCTGTTTCGTTTTCAACATCAAGACTTGCCGATGCCTCATCAAGCAGTATTACGGGCGCATCTTTAAGGAAAGCCCTCGCTATTGAGATTCGCTGCCTCTCACCGCCCGAAAGCTCGCTTCCGTTTTCGCCTATAACGGTGTCATAACCCTTAGGCAGCTTTGATACGAACTCATCACAGTTTGCAAGCCTTGCTGCCTGCATGACCTCATCATCTGTGGCATCTTTTCTGCCAATGCGTATGTTTTCCATAACGCTCTGATTAAAAAGCGTAACATCCTGGAATACTATCGAGAATGCAGAGAAAAGCGTTTCGGGGTCGGTCTTTGATATATCCATTCCGCCGAGAGTTACTTTGCCGCTTGTTACATCCCAGAATCTCGCCGCAAGACGTGATACGGTCGTCTTTCCGCCGCCCGAAGGGCCTATAAGCGCTGTTACATCCCCCTGCTTTGCAGTAAAGCTAACATCTTCAAGCACCGCTGTGTCATCATTGTAAGCAAACGAAACATGGTCGAATGTGATGTCATATCCTTTGTTTGTCATATGCTCTGAGCCTGTCTGTATATCGTGAGAAAGCACCTCGTCAAGCCTCTCACACTGAACTGTTGTGGCGATTATCGCAGCGAAATTTTGTAAGGTTATCTGCATGGGGTCATAAAGCCTTGATACCAGCATAAGGAACATAAAGAATGTAAGCAGGTCAATGCTGCCCTTTGCTAAAAGCATTCCGCCTACAAGTGCGGTGGTGGCTATTCCGAGCTTTAGTATTATCGCCGCAGAGTTTACGCATACTGCAAGCCTCAGCTCTGTGAAAAGCGCTTGCTTTTCTACGTTTTTTATCATTACATCAAGCCCGTCCATGTAATCATTCTGTGCATTGTTTGCACGCAGGTCACGAACAGATTCAAGGCACTCCTGAATACCCTCGGCAAGCGCCATTTTTACGCCGTTGTTGTGCTTTACAGCCTTTTTCTGATAGCCTGCCGAGCCCCATACAAGCAGGAACGATACGGGTATTACCCAGAAGCTCGCCAGCACCATTCTTGCGTCAAAGAATAGGAATAAGCTTACACCTACAAGTGATGTTGATATTATCGCACCGATAAGCTCGGGTATCCAGTGGCTCGATGCAGTCTCTATCATGGCGCAGTCAGACATTATCGTTGTGGTAAGGTCTGCTATGTTTTTCTTGCCGAAGAATGAAAGGGGCAGCTTTCTTAGTTTCTCGGCAAGTGTTGTTCTTCGCACGCCGCTTTCTTTGTAGGTAGATAGGAAAGTTTTGTTATACTGAATGAAATTGGTTATTGCCACAAGTGCAAGAACAACAACCGATGCGATAACATAAATGGGTATGCGGTCTTTTGTCAGCGTGTCATCAAGCATATCCTTTATCAGCGTATAAAGTACGCCCGCCGTCATCATGAGCGACATATTCGTTACCGTCACGCTGATGCAGGCTTTTATCATATCATCAGCACCCTCTTTTGAGAGAGCAAAAGTGTGCAGCAATTTGTCACGTATTTTCATATTATGCACCTACCTTCCAGTTTACAGAGCGGTTGTATTCTTCAAACATCTGCGCATACAGACCGTTTTGCTGCATCAGCTTTTCGTGTGTGCCGCTCTCGCATACACAGCCGTCTTTTAGCACATAAATGCTGTCGCAGTTTACAACGGTGCTGAGCCTGTGTGCTATCATTATGACCGTCTTGCCCCTTGCAAGCTCGCTAAGTGCAGCCTGTACCTTTGTCTCGTTGTCGGGGTCGGCAAATGCCGTTGCCTCGTCAAGAATGAGAATGGGTGCGTTTTTGAGCACAGCTCTTGCAATAGATATTCGCTGCTGCTCGCCGCCTGAAAGATATGTGCCTTTCTCGCCGATAACTGTGTGTATGCCGTTTGGCAGGTTGTCGATTATATCCATGCACTGTGCAGCTTCAAGCGCTTTTACAACGTCAGCTTCACCTGCATCGGGGCGTGCAAGGCGCACGTTTTCAAAGATCGAGGTCTTTAGCAGCTTGCTGTCCTGGAACACGAATGAAACATTTCTCATAAGCTCATCCTGCGGTATGTTTCGTATGTCGGCACCGCCTATCATAATGCTGCCCTCGGTCACATCAAAGAAGCGTGCCACAAGCTCGGCAGTTGTGGTCTTGCCGCCGCCCGAGGGGCCAACAAGCGCTATATGCTCGCCGCTGCCTATCCTGATGTTCAGCCCCTTGACTGCATATTCGGCAGCATCTTTGTATTTGTAGCTGACATTTTTAAGCTCTACTGAATTATCTTTCGGGTTCTCGGTCTTCTGACCGTCTGTCAGCGGCTCGATGCTGAGTATGTTTTCCATGCGTTTGAGCGCATCTATAACTACCATTTCAGCCTCACCCGAATATGCTATCTTTGTAAGCGTTACAGTAAGCAGGGGAGTGACGATGATGTAGTAAATCACATCAAGTATCATATCATTCGTAACGCCGCCCCTTGCAAATATGAATGCCCCCAGCACCAAAAATGCAAATACGGCATTTATGCAGGTCATGAATGCTATCATGGGCTTTCTTAGCATAAGGGTATATTCCGTTGTCCATTTTCCGTAGCTGTCAATGGCGTTCTTGAATCGCCTGAATGAATGCACCGACTGCCCGAACACCTTGACGACGGGTATTCCACGCACATACTCTGTCGCTTCGCTGCTCATGGTGTCAAGAGAATTCTGATACTCTGCCATTTTCTCCTGCATACCCTTGCCCATCATGCTTGCCATAAAGCAAAACCCGATAAGCGCAGGCACAAGGCAGATAAGCCCCAGCTTCCAGTTGAACACAGCAAGCAGTATCAAAAGCCCTATCGGTGTTGCGGCGGCTACCGCCTTGTCAGGGAGATTGTGGGCGATGAATGTTTCGGTAGCGGCTGTTGATTCGTTGACGGTGCGGCGTATCTTGCCTGTGCCGTCTTCATCGAAAACGCCCAGCGGCAGAGTTATTATGCGGCGCATAAGGCTCTGTCTCATATTCGCCTGCACCCTGAATGCTGCTATGTGCGTACACATCAGCGCTGCGATATACACAAGCAAAGCCCCGACGGTCAGCCCCACCGCCTGCCAAGCAACGCCCGATATCTTTGAAAGGTCTTCGTCCTTTACGGCAATGCGGATTATTTTCCACAGGTCATAAAACGGCACAAGCCCCATAAATGCGCTCACTGCCGCAAGTATGCGCCCTAAAGTTATAAGGTGGCGGTGAGAGCCTGCATACTCGCTCAGTATCTTCATTACTTTTGTGTCTTTTTCCGTTTTCATATGTTCCTCCTTCATTTGCGTTAGTTATCGCTAACTCCATATTGATAGCTATCCAAAATAAAAAGAGACCCGAAGGTCTCTTAGCTTACTCCAAGTATATTCTTCCAGCCCGGCATGAAGAAATCATTCACCCGGGTCAGATATTTTTCTATCCTTTCATCTTCAAGCCCGTGAATGATAGGCTCAAAAACTGCCGTAAGATAAGCACTCAAGAGCATATGAAGCTCCTCCTTTTCCAGAATCTGTGCAGGGTAGCCCTGCTCTTTCATAAAGCGTATCGCCTCAGCAAGCGCCTGCCCGTTTTCCTCTGCATAGTCGTGCAGAAAGTTCTCATACTTTGTTCCCTGCGAGCAGTTCATCAAAAGCATAAATTCATCTCTGTTGGGCAGTATCACCTCACGCACAATGTCGGTAAATGTCTCGCCGAACAGCGAGTCAACGCCCTCGCCCTTTTCGCAAAGCAGATATTTGCGCTTGGTGTGCTGCTCCATTCTCTCATGCAGAGCCGTAATAAGCGGCTCAACGGTAGCACAGAACATTTCTTCCTTGCTGCTGTAATGCTTATACAGAGCAGCCGAAGTCATGCCTGCACGCTCACCGATACTGCGAATAGATGCGCCGGCATAGCCTTTTTCAATGAACTCGGCTTTCATGGCGGCGTTTATCTTCACATGGCTTACAGACTTATCCTTTGGCATAGGGTTCACCTCTTTTCAGTTATCAACGATAGCTAACAATCTTATATTAGCATATGCTAACCGGTTTGTCAAGAGGGTTTTTGTAAGTTCATGGAATGTTTAAAAGGGGAGTATCTGCTAAACCAAACCCGGATTTAAGCAAAAATACGTGAACAAGGGGCGTGCAACAGCTTATTTTTTGTTTTTTTTGCACCCAAATGCCGATCATAGGGGTATTACTTACAGAGAGCCGGAAAACAAGGCTCATATAAGAGTAAAAAACACAGATAATATACAGGAGGTAATCACTATGCCTAAGAAGAAATACGTAAACTACGAGGAAAACACCAAGATCGAGGATATGGATGACGTCGACCTTTATGATATAGCAGTAGAGGAAGACATCGGTCTTACGGACTTTAGCGAGTGGAAGTCAATGCACCCAAAGCGCCCGCCCAAGGACTATAAGTTCAAAGAGAACAGAAGCAAATACACAAAGAGCCAGCTTAAGGATTTTGAACGCACAGATGAGCTTTTAAAGATGTTTGCCGGTCTTGGCGATATAATGACGAGCTTTAACAAAACATCGCCTGTTTACGGGCAGCTGTGCAACCACGTATCAAACATTTCACCGCTCACAAAAACTGCTGATGAGCTGATGGGCGGCTATTATGACTCTACCGAAAATAAGGAAAAGATCGGCGAGCACAAATTCTACCGTGGCATAGCAGGTCTCGGCGCATTCAAGAACTGGATCCAGGCTGATAATAACTTTGAACAGGTAATGGACGGCTTTTGCGGCGAGAATGCTGATGAGCACCGCAGAAAGTTCCTTCAGACATTACAGTATTTCAACTCACACTGCAAGGCAGGCATGGACATTGACGGTATGCTTGTCGAAAGCAAATACAGCTATATGCTCACTGCCAAGCCCGAAGTAAAGACCGCTGAGGATATAGTTCACCGCAATGATAAGTTTGAGGCTCAGGGCTATGGCTCGCTTGATGCTAAGAAGCTCACAGAAGACCTTAACAAGCAGGGCTGGTTCAACAAGGGCTCATCGCCCGAGCATGAAAAGCTGCTTAAAGAATACAAGATGTATAATGACTACATGAAGAAGTGGGGCGCAAACGCTGACCCCGAAGAGAAGGCAATGTTCCTGAATGACCTGCGAAAGTCAGCCGAGGAGTATGTTTCGGTAAAGCGTGAAGGGCGCTGGGATAACGACCCCAACTGGAAGCCCACATCGCCCAGCGGCGAGAAGCGCTTTGATGCCGCTCTTGCAATAATTGATCTTACAAGACAGCAGCTTGGTATGAGCTCATTCTCCATTGCAGACCATGCTGTTGCTATAAGACGCTATGAAAAGCAAAAGTATGCCCCCAAGGATTTTTATGATGCTGTAAGAAACTGCCTCAAGGGCAGACGTGACCAGTTTGAGGTCACAAAGCAGACTAACAAGCTCAGCGAGGATCATGAGCGCAACGAGATAGCCAAGCTCTTAAACGAAGGCAAGCCCAAGACCAAGGAGGGCGTTGAGCGTGTAAGGCAGGAGATAGCACACCACGCAAGCAGGATACTTGCGATGAAGTATATCTCATCAAACATGGCACCCGGTTTTATGAAGGATGAGAAGGGTGTAGATGAGCTTTCTAAGCAGATGAGAGAGGGCAAGGCCTTTGAGCGCTTCATGGCAGCCAATAAGGGCTGGACGGGAACTGTTTCCATGGGCACAAAGTCACTTGTCACAAGTTATGAGCTTGAAAGGGAGTTCAACTCAAACATCAAGGCTGAGAGGGAAGCAATCAAGAACACACCCAAAACTAACGACGGACCCACATTACCCCCCAAGGGCATCGCATATGATATGTAATGATATATCTGATCAGCTTTTTACAACTCAACAAAAAACACACCGCTCAGAGTATATCGCTCTGGGCGGTGATCATTTGTGTTTATAGGCTTTTTGAAAAAGTTCTAAAGTTTATCCCCCTTTCCCCTCGATCCTCGAAAACCACTTCCTGCTCATTCTCACCCTATCCTGCTCCCACGCTTTTATCCTGTCATAGGCGACACCCAGCATATCTGCAAACTCTTTCTGCGTGAGGGATAGCTTATTTCTTATGGCTTTGAGGTTCGCCGATTGCTCAGCTATAAACATATTGTAACGGTCACAAATGTCGCAAAGCGCACACCCGAAAACCTCTGCCGCTTTTTTAAGCTTGTCCGCAGGGTAGTAGGTAAGCTCCTCGCTTTCCCAGCGAATGTATGTGGTGCGGTCTATGCCGATGCGCTCTGCGGCCTGTGCCTGCGTAAGCCCTGCCTGCTTGCGGTGATACCGCAGCTTGTCCTTTACCTTTGAATCTTCTCTGACATGGCAGGGGAGGTGCGTGGGAGAGAATCTGTGCATATACAGCGGCTTTTCCGATTTGCATATAAAATACAGCTCGTCATCTTTTCTGCTCAGATTCAGGAGGCCTTGGTTTGCAACATCTGTGTCCGCAGCGGAAGTGTTACATTTTCAACACACCTGCTCGCATAAGTCGCAAAGCGTGTGCCTTTTTTGTAGTCAAACGTCGAAACGCCCTTGATGAGCCCCACGGTGCCTATTGAGATAAGGTCGTCCTGCTCTGATGAGGTGCCGTAGTATTTTTTGATGATGTGGGCGACCAGCCGCAGATTGTGGCTTATAAGTTTATCCCTTGCGGCCTTGTCACCCTGCGCCATTTTCTCAAAGTATTCACGCTCTTCCTTGGCAGACAGCGGCTTTGGGAAAACGCTCCTGCCGTCAAAGTGAAGTGCGAAGTATAAAAGATTGTGGCACAAGAATCGGTATATCTGCTCAAACATAATATCTCCCCCGAAAGAATTGATACTATCATAATATGCGGCGAGATTGAGGTTTATGACTGATGTCAAGAATCGGAAATGGCATAAAATGGGTAAGAATGGTTGAAACTTTTTGTTGACAAGTTACAAATAATATGCTAAAATAATATAAACCTTATAATGCTTTAAGAAGGAGGATAATTATGAAACTGTTTAAACGAATATGTGCATCGGCGTGTGCGGCGGCTTTGTCGGTAAGTATGCTGAGCGCTGTCGGTGCATCGGCACACGACTATGAATCTCTTGGAGTCGATGCGGCGGCTAAGGCGACGTTTTTTAAGAATGCAGATGCAAAAACACAGCTGCCTATTGTGAGCATCACCACAAGAAACAACAGCGAGCTGATACTTTCAAAAGAGGAATACACCGACTGCGTTGTTGATGTTTTCGGCGCTGACGAGAAGTATGACTTGAGCGAGGTATCGGCAGGCATAAAGGTAAGGGGCAACTCATCTGCTTATTACGGCGACCCCGAGAAGATCAAGAAAAACACCGTTCCCTACCGCATAAAGTTTGATAAGAAGCAGAATATGCTGGGTCTCAACGACGGCGCAAAGTGTAAAAGCTGGGTGCTGCTAAAGACCGACTGGAACATTTGCGCAAACTCTATCGCTTTGAGAATGGGCAGAGAGATATTTGACGATACAGCGTTTGTGTCCGACTCTACTTATGTTCACCTTTATGTTAATGACAAATTGCAGGGCACATACCTTTTGTGCGAGCAGTCGCAGGTAAACGAAAACAGGGTAAACGTGACCGAGCCCGAAAAAGACTACACAGGCACAGATATAGGCTATTATTTAGAGCTTGACAATTACGCCACAGACGAGCCTGACAACCCGTATATCAGTATGGACTACGAGGGCGCTACCGTCAAGGACGTAAGAGGTACCGAGCGGCAGTTCGTGCCTGCCGAATACAGCATAAAGAATGACATTTATTCAACCGAGCAGCGTGATTATATCGAGAAGTATCTCAACAATGTATTTGAGCTTATCTACAGAGCCACCGAGAAAAACGAGTTCCTGGCGCTTGATGAGAACAACGACCTTGTGCCCTCTGATTACAAGAGCGCTGAGGAAGCTATATGCGCAGTTATGAATATAGAATCCGTTGTGGATATGTATCTGCTTTATGAGATAGTTCACGACTATGACTGCGGCGAGGGCAGCTTCTATATGTGCGTTGATTTCTCTGAAAACAGCGCAACACCCAAGCTACAGTTCACTTCCCCCTGGGATTTCAACTGGGCATATAACGACAGCAACACACGTTACTGGGCAGGCGCATTCTGCACAACAAGCTTTGCAAACCAGTACGGCGACCGCTCAAACCCCTGGTTCATTCTTCTTGCAAAGCAGGAGTGGTTCCACGACCTCTGCACAAAGAAATGGATAGCGGAAAGTGCGGCAGTCAAAGCAGCAGTAGCCGAAGAGCGTGCTGTATTAACAAAGTATAAGACCGACATAAACAAAAAAGAGCCCTACGGAACAGACAGCGCCGAGAACACACTCAAATGGGTCGATAAGCGCCTTGAATGGATGGACAAGACCTTTACTTTCCATAAGCATTCCTACACAACAAAGGTAGTTGCACCCACTTATGATGAAAGAGGCTACACGCTCCACACCTGCTCGGAATGCGGCGACAGCTACAAGGATAACTACAAATCAAAGCTGTCAAGAACAAGCATTTCAAAGGCTTCGGTCAGCGGCTTGAAGAACAAGTATTACACAGGCAGCGCTATTAAACAGACACCTGTTGTAAAGCTTGGCAGCAAGACCCTCAAAGCCGGCACAGACTACACGGTATCTTACAAAAACAACAAGGCTGTAGGTACTGCAACAGTCACTATCACAGGCAGGGGCGACTACACGGGCAGCGTCACAGCTACATTCAAGATATGCCCCAAGAAAACGGCTATCAAGAAAGTGACCTCACCCAAAACCAAGCAGCTTAAGGTCACATACAGCAAGGTTTCGGGCGTGACGGGCTATCAGATAACATATTCCACAAGCTCGAAATTCACAAAGAAGACCACCAAGAGCGTGAATGTATCCGGCACATCAAAGACAATAAAGAAGCTCACAAAGGGCAAGAAATACTATGTAAAGGTGCGCACATACAAGACGGTCGGCGGTGTGAGATACTACAGCGGTTATTCTAAAGTATTAAAGGTAAAAGTAAAATAAGCTATATGAAAATGAGCCTGACACTTAACTAAAAAGGTGAGTGTCGGGCTTTTTGTGTGTAGTGCGAGCATTACGGGAATCTGTGCTTATGCATGGGGGCGGTTTTTGTTGTCACACGATTGACCTTTTGCCTGTAATATGGTATAATTGACCTGACCCCCGAATAAACTATGCAGGTGATGCTATGAAGATAAGTGAGCGTGATATAACAAAAGCCGAGCTTGATGCGATATATCAGGATTTTCGCAATATCGAGATAAAAGACGGCATTCCCCAGAGAAAGACCGAGCGCTTTGAGTATATTGCCGAAGAAAATGACAGAGTGATAGGCTATGTTTCGGGAATAACCGAGCATAAGTGGTTTTATCTTACCGACCTGTGGGTCGAGGAAAGCCGCCGCAGAAAAGGGCTTGGCACAAAGCTGCTTTGCATGATAGAGCAAAAAGCCCTGAGTGTGGGAATGGAGCACATCTATCTCTGGACGGCGGGGAGTATCAATTCGCAGTTTTATGAAAAGAACGGATATGAGCGATTTACTGTTTTTGAAAATAAATATGAGGTAGAGGGCTATCATCAGTTCGGCTACCGCAAAAATCTTCTGACAGGAGGCATACGATGAGCGACAAACTATACACCCCAGTAAACAAAAACTCGCAGGAGTGCGTAAAAAATGTTTTGAAATACTTTTCCGACATCACATATGAAAAGACCATAACAGGCCAGCACGTTCAGACGCTTGCAATGGAGGAGTATGAGCTTATAAAGCAAAAGACGGGCAAAGAGCCTGCGCTGCTGGGCTTTGAGCTGCTCTCATACTCGCCTAATATCAACTACCTCGACACCGATGAAGATTGCATGACCGAGGTCGTGGAAAACTACGGTATGCTAAAGCGTGCGTGGGAGTGGGCAGCTAAGAAAGGCCTTATCACCTTTACGTGGCATTGGTTTTCGCCGCTGGGCGGCAGGAGCAAGTCGTTTTTCAGCGAGAACACCGACTTTGATGCGAGCCGTGCGGTCATAGAGGGCACGCCCGAAAACCGTGCGCTTATAAAGGATATGGACGTTATGGCAGGGCTTCTGCGGCCGTTTTGCGACAAGGGCGTGCCGATACTCTGGCGGCCTTTCCACGAGGGCGACGGCGGCTGGTTCTGGTGGGGTGCAAAGGGTGCTGACACGGTAAAAAAGCTGTGGCGTATGATGTTTGAGCGCTATACCAAACATCACGGGCTTAACAACCTCATATGGGTGTGGAATTCGCAGGTGCCCGAGTGCTACCCAGGCGATGATGTGGTAGATATTATCTCCCGTGACCTCTACCCCGAAGCGCACAGCCACACCTCGCAAAAGGCGGCGTATGACGAACTTATGAAGATAACCCCCACACCCAAGATAACCACCATAGGTGAGATAGGCGTGCTGCCCGACACGCAGGCGATAAGTAATGAAAAAGCAGGCTGGGCGGCGTTTATGGTGTGGTCAAAGGTCTTTTGCCTGACCGAGGAGTATAACAGCTTTGATATGCTCAAAAAGGTCTATGACAGCCCCTGCTCGGTGACGCTTGATAGGCTGCCGAAGCTGTATTGATGACAGAGAAGCTCTCGAAAATGAGGGCTTCTTTTTTTATGTGCGGAAAAGGCAGGAATAATTATTTTGATAACCCCTTGACAAATACCCCGTGAGGGTATATAATAGTATTAAAGAAAATACCCCACAGGGGTATACAAGGGGGATACTATATGGAGGAGAAAAAATGCTGCTGTGAGCGCAAGAAAAAGCGCAGCGAGGAAGAACTAAAGTCGCTTATGAACCGCTTAAAAAGAATAGAGGGGCAGGTGCGTGGCGTTGAAAAGATGCTTGAAAATGATGCCTACTGCCCCGATATACTGATACAGGTTTCTGCTATAAACAGCGCTCTTAACAGCTTTAACAAGGTGCTGCTCGCATCTCATATGAAAAGCTGTGTGGTGAATGATATCCGTGAGGGGAAAGACGAGGTCGTAGACGAGCTTGTGACTACATTGCAGAAGATAATGAAATAGAAAGAGGATATTTATGGAGCAATATAGTGTTACGGGAATGAGCTGTGCTGCGTGCAGCGCAAGGGTTGAAAAGGCGGTGTCGGCCGTTCCCGGTGTTCAAAGCTGTGCGGTCAGCCTGCTTACAAATTCAATGGGCGTTGAGGGCAGCGCAGCCGAGGCAGATATAATCAAGGCCGTGCAAAATGCAGGCTACGGCGCTTTTAAAAAAGGCGCAGCGGCTAAATCGGTAGCAGCTGATGACGATATGCTCAAAGACATCGAGACCCCGAAGCTCAGAAAGCGGCTTGTCAGGTCGCTGATAGTGCTTTTGGCGCTTATGTATTTTTCAATGGGGCATATGATGTGGGGCTTTCCTGCGCCGAAAGCGTTTGATAATCACGTATTCTTAGGCGTGTTTGAGATGCTCCTCGCTATCGTCATAATGATGATAAACAGCAAGTTCTTCACAAGCGGCTTTAAATCGCTTATCGGCAGGCACCCTAATATGGACACCCTCGTTGCCCTCGGATCGAGCGCATCATTCGGCTATTCGCTGGCAGAGCTTTTTATCATGATTTTAGCGCAGGGCAACGGCGATAATGAGACTGTTATGGAATACGGAATGAACCTGTATTTTGAATCGGCTGCTATGATACCTACGCTCATCACCGTGGGCAAAATGCTCGAAGCTATGTCAAAGGGGCGCACCACAGATGCGCTCAAAGGCCTTATGAAGCTCGCCCCGAAAACGGCAGTTCTCTATCGTGACGGCGAGGAGAGTGAAGTCAGTATCGAGGAAGTTCGTGAGGGCGATATCTTCGCAGTAAAGCCCGGCGGCAGCATACCTGTTGACGGGGTCGTGGTGTACGGCACATCTTCTGTCGATGAATCAGCCCTCACAGGTGAGAGCATACCTGTTGACAAGGCTGAGGGCGACGCTGTTTCGGCGGCAACTATCAACAAATCTGGCTATATCCGCGCTCGTGCGACCCGTGTAGGTGAGGACACAACGCTTTCGCAGATAATCAGGACAGTTTCCGACGCAGCCGCAACAAAAGCTCCTATCGCACGAATTGCCGATAAGGTGTCGGGGATATTCGTGCCTGCTGTTATTGCGATAGCGCTTCTGACTCTTGGCGGCTGGCTGATAGCTGGCAGAGAGTTCAGTTTTGCAATTGCAAGAGCCATATCGGTGCTTGTTATAAGCTGCCCATGTGCGCTGGGGCTTGCAACGCCCGTGGCTATCATGGTCGGCAGCGGCGTGGGCGCTAAAAACGGCATACTCTACAAGACCGCCGCTTCACTTGAAGCTGTGGGCAGGGCAAATATCGCCGCACTTGACAAGACGGGAACTATCACCGAGGGCAAGCCTGACGTGACGGATATTATCCCAAGCGGCATCACCGAGAGAGCACCCTCTTGCAAAGGCTGTCATAGAAAAAACAGATGGTATGGAAATTCCCGAAGTCATGGGCTTCAAAGCCCTTGCAGGAAGCGGACTGTCGGCTTCTCTTGACGGTGAAGTGATTGAAGGCGGAAGCAATAAGTATATCTCGCAAAAGTATGATATACCCGCAGAGTTTGCAGCAAAGATCACCGCACTTTCCGACGAGGGGAAGACACCTCTGCTTTTTGCAAAGGGCGGCAAATTCATAGGCATAATAGCCGTTGCTGACACGATAAAAAGCGACTCTGCCGCCGCAATACAAGAGCTTAAAGGCATGGGGCTGAACGTGTATATGCTCACGGGCGACAACGAGCGCACAGCAGGTGCTATAGGCAGGCAGGCGGGCGTGGATAGAGTTATCGCAGGCGTGCTGCCCGACGGCAAGTCAAAGAAAATAGCGCAGCTTAAAAAGCAGGGCAGGGTCATTATGGTGGGCGACGGCATCAACGACGCACCCGCATTGACAACCGCCGATACGGGCATAGCGATAGGCGCAGGCGCAGATGTTGCGATAGATGCGGCTGACATCGTTGTTATGAAAAACAGGCTTACAGATGTCAGCGCAGCGATACGTCTTGGCCGTGCGACCATACGCAATATCCACGAGAACCTGTTTTGGGCGTTTATCTACAACGCCGTGTGCATACCCCTTGCGATAGGTCTCTACGGAATTGAAATGAAGCCTGCATACGGTGCGGCGGCTATGGCAATGTCGAGCTTCTGCGTGTGTATGAATGCTCTGAGGCTAAACTTAGTCAGAATTCATGACAGCAGTCATGATAAGAAGATAAAAACCAAAATAACAAAAACGGAGGAAAAAGCTATGACAAAGACACTTAAAATCGAAGGTATGATGTGCGAACACTGCGAGGCAAGAGTGAAGAAGACCCTTGAAGCCATTGACGGTATCGAGACTGCCGCCCCCGACCACAACGCAAACACCGCTGTTATCACGCTCAGCAAGGACGTACCCGTTGACACTATCAAGGCGGCTATCGAGGCGCAGGATTATAAGTTTGTAGGGGAGGAGTAAGGGTTGTAGCCCATAATTTGTAAGATATAACATATTTCATGCAACAAAATGGAAATAGATTCATTATTCTGTGTGAAGACTTTTCGCAGGATACAAAGCTTCTGCCAATGGAAAAATATGATGAGCTTGTATTTGCAATAGGCGCCGCTTATGAGGATAACGTGAAGAATGTAAGGCTTGCTTTGCATAACGCAGATGAGCTTATGTATGCTGACAAAAAGCATTATTACGAGCTTCACCCTGAGAAAAAGCGTGGCATAATTAGATAAAAGAGAGCGTTAAGCTGATTCTTGCGCATAATAGAAAACGGATATAGCTGTCATAGTGATAGCTGTATCCGTTTTTTGTTTACTGTTTCTCTGTCCGCCTGTAGGCAAACTCCAGAAGCCCGATATTCATTACTGCAAATACTGTCAGATATGCAGGCATTATCCCGATGCCCACAGCCTGCTGAATGTGCCCGAACACCATAGGCATAAAGGTGCTGCCGATGTAGGCTGATGCCATTTGCAGACCGATGACGGCGGCGCTGTTTTGCCTGCCGAAGTTTTCGGGCGCCATGTGCTGTATAGAGGGGTAGACAGGCCCCATTCCCGTGCCTGTTACCACAAAGCCCACCGCCGCAGGAATGTAGCCCTCAAAGGGCAGGAATATCAGCAGTATACCGAGCGCTTCAACAGCTACGCCAATGCGAATGAGCAGCTTGTCGCCCAGCCTGTTTGAAACGAAAGCCGAGATAAGCCTGCCCAGCATAAGCCCGCCGAATATCAAAGAGCCGAAAGCCGCCGCTGTCTCGGCTGATATTGTCTTTGTGCCGGAAAAGTAGCTTGACGTCCACAAAAAGCAGGTCGCTTCCCCTGCGCAGTAGGCATAAAATGCTATCAGGGTGGGTATAACGCCCTTTATCTTCAAAGCCTCTCTTATGCCTGCGGCGTTTTCTTCGCTGTCATCATCTGCTTCGGCGTTTTTCTTCCATAACGGGGCTGACAGCAGGCAGACAAGCAGTATGCCCGATTGAATGTAGGCCGTCCAGCGATAGCCCTCGTTCCAATGGGCTTTGGTGAGGGCGAGCGACATGATGTAGGGGCTTATCATCGCCCCCACGCCGTAAAAACAATGCAGGAAGTTCATCACCGATGATGA
>CADAGC010000027.1 GCA_902787365.1 uncultured Ruminococcus sp.
AAGATCGACGAGAGACGTCTCAGCACCATTCTCTGGGAGGCAGGTGTCAGCCAGGAAAACCTTGAAAAGCTGCCCGAAGCTTACGAAAAGGCTATGGAGAAAAAGCCCTTTACCGCCTATAATCTCATAGAGAAAAAGACAACTATCGTCACACCCAGCGTTAAGGTAAACGTGGGCAAGGAGGCTGTTGACAAAGTGCGCACGCAAATGGTTGACGGCAGGCGATGCATTGTTATCGCCCTTGATGATGCCGAGGTTGAGATAAACGGCATACCTGCCAATATCGAATAGAAGGCGCTTATATGAAAAAGCTTAAAACTAAAGCGGCTGCTGTGTTGCTTGCTATGCTGTGTATATCCTTCTGCGGGTGCAGTATGGGAGAGGACATCGCCGTTTCGCAGACGCAGGTAGATGTGAGCAGCAGCGAGGGGAGTGCGATTGTTTCTTCCACGACTACTGCTGCAACTGAGACAACAACGATTGCTAAAAAGACCAAAAAGACCTCAAAAAAGAGCAAGGGTAAACTAAGCTCGACCGAGGATATAAAGCTGACCGAAACGGAAGAGGGTAGCTTTACTTTCATCTATTCGGGCGAGACTTTTAATGCCTATTATACAACCGACAACTGGAAGATAATTGATTCCTACAAGATAACCGAGAAATCTGACATCATCATCATCTGCACGGCTTTGTCGGAGATCCACCCGATACACAACAAGGATTACACGGGCTACCGTGAGCCTGATGACCTTGCCTATGAGTGGGAGCAGCACAACACAGCCTACAAACTGCTGCCCGATTCAAGTCCCTGGAAGAAGAACACCAAGGACGTTGACCTCGACCCCAAGGATCAGGGCAAGAGTTTTATGGAAATGGCAAGAGACAGATTAAGATAAAAAACACCGCCGAGGGAAGCCCCTTCGGCGGTTGTTCGTTATTATCAGTTGCCCTCGGCAATGAACTTTTCTATCTCCTTATTAAGGTTGTTTACCTCGGAATCAACAGTCGCAGAATAGGTCTCTCTTACCTGTGTCCAGGTCATTTGCACGCCTTCATCGTCCTCGCTTGAAGATGAACCGTAGAGAGCATCTGTCAGGCACTGGTTGCCGTCAAACTGCTTTCTGTCGCCCAGCTTGAAGGATACGCCGAATGCATAGTCGAATATCATAAAGTAATCATCAGATATTACGTCCTGGAATACGCCGTACATTTCTTCAGTCCAGTTGGGGTTGTTCTCAAAGAATTTATCCTTGTTTGTCTGCTGGTATTCGGGGTCGTTCCTTGCAGATTTATAGCACTCAAACCAGCACTTTACGGCCTCTTTTCTTGTTGAGCCCTTTACCCACATAAATGCTTTCATATCAGATGTGGTTATCTTCTGGGGGTTCTTGTCATACTGCGGCATAGGAACAATGCCCCATTCGTCGCCGTCGGCAGGCTTAACAGCCCAAGCGCCCATTCCGTAGAAGAAGCAGTTTTTCTGGAAGCACTCTGTTGCAGAGCCTATCCAGCCGTCAAGCACAAGGCCTTCCTTCTTTATATCATAGAGGAACTGCTGTGCGGCCTCGATATCGGGGTCGGTAAGGTTGCTTGCAAAGGTCGAAGTTGCAGGGTCAAATGATACAAGCGTCTTACCCGTCTGCTGGGTGATATGTGGTTTGAAGAAGCCGTTGATGCCGTATCTTTCTTCATCGGCAGAGGCGCCCGAAACATACTCGTCCATTATCGACTTGAAATTAGTCCAGTTCCACTCGCCCTTTTTGTAAAGGTCGTAGGGGTCTTCCATACCCATTTCCTCAACAACCTTTTTGTCGTAGGTGATGAATGCCGAGGGGTCATAGGCAAGAGGCGCAACATAGTGCTTGCCGTTTAATACGAACTGGTCGGCAGTTGTCTTTGAGCTTTTCCACATAGGGGCTTCAAAATCAACTATCTCATCAATAGGCTGGAACATCTTGTTAACCACCTGTGCAGGGAACGACAGCCACTCATAGTTAAAAATATCGGGAACGTCGGAGTTTGCGGCTATCGCCTTTGCGAGCGCATCAAATCTGCCCTCGTTTGTACACCTTGTCCACTTTATCGAGCCGCCGTGCTGTTGGAACATTTTCATCTCTGTTGATATTTCGGGGTTGGCCTTTGTGGGGTTCAAGTCATTCTCGCCGAGGTAGAGAATCTCCTTGTCGGCGCCGTCGGGTATATCCTCAATTTGCTTGTTTTCTGTTACCTCGATGTTATCGGTAGCTTCAAAGGACTCATCATTGTTGCTCGAAGAGCTGCCCGAGCTGCCGCAGGCTGCAACGCCCATAGCGGTAACAAGTGAAAGTGTCAGAGCAAGTGCTCTTTTTAATTTCTTCATTATGTTTCCCTCCAAATATTGGTCGGTTGTTTCATATCACCTTACAAAGTGAATATTATTATCATTACAAAGGTGATATATAATACTGTAATTTTATTATAACAATTAAGAAAAAAATTGTCAATTTGCCGATTTAACAGACTATCTTATATAAATTTGTGCATATTTTACAACTCGATTTGCCGAAAACGTTATTTAAACTAATATAGCCGCCAAAGGTTAAAATTCTTATATTGTATGGTTTCATATTTTTGTATTGTGATGTTGGGCTCGCTCACTTGATTTTACCGCTGATTTGTAGTATAATATAAATACATCACTTTTAGGAGAATAATAATGAAACACGTTGATATATTTACAGACGGTGCCTGCTCGGGCAACCCCGGCCCCGGCGGCTGGGGGGCGATCCTTCGCTTTAACGGCATAGAAAAAGAACTCTCGGGCGGCGAGCGTGAAACAACTAACAACAGAATGGAGATGACAGCGGTCATCACGGCGCTTTCGGCACTTAAGGAAAGCTGCGAGGTGACGCTCTACTCCGACTCGAAATATATAATAGATTCCGTGACAAAGGGCTGGGCTGAGGGCTGGCGTGCAAGAGGCTGGAAGAAAGCTGACAAATCGCCCGCACTTAATGCCGACCTGTGGGAAAAGCTGTTAGACCTGCTTGGGAAGCATAAAGTAACCTTTGAGTGGGTCAAGGGGCACGCAGGGCACCCCGAGAACGAGCGCTGCGACACCCTTGCAGTTAATGAAAGCAGGAAGTTTCTATGAGCAACAATAAGCGCATAGTTTACGCCGACAATGCAGCTACAACAAGGCTGTCTGACAAGGCATATGAGGCTATGCTGCCATTTCTTAAGGAGAGCTTTGGCAACCCGTCAAGCGTTTATTCTCTTGGCAGAGATGCCGCTAAGGCTGTGCTTGATGCAAGAAAGAGGGTCGCTGATGCCATAGGTGCTGATGTGCAGGAGATACTCTTCACCTCCTGCGGCTCTGAAGCGGATAATCAAGCAATTCGCTCGGCGGCGGCTGCGGGTGCAAAGGCAGGCAGACGGCACATAGTCACCTCTGCTTTTGAGCACCACGCAGTGCTACGCTGCTGTGAATATTTGCAGACGCAGGGCTTTGAGGTGACTTATATTAAGCCAGACAGCCGTGGCCTTATCTCGCCCTCACAAGTGGCTGATGCTATAAAGAGCGACACCTGCCTTGTGAGCATAATGTTTGCAAATAACGAGATAGGCACGATACAGCCTATCCCCGAGATAGCCGCAGTCTGCAAAGAGAAAGGCGTGCCTTTTCATACCGACGCGGTGCAGGCTGTGGGGCATATCCCGATAGATGTTAAGGCGCAGGGGATAGATATGCTATCTCTTTCGGGGCATAAGCTTCACGCACCGAAAGGCGTGGGCGTGTTATACTGTTCAAGGCGGCTCTCTCTTTCGCCGATTATTTTCGGCGGCTCGCAGGAGAGGGGCAGGCGTGCAGGCACAGAGAATGTTCCTGCTATAGTCGGCCTTGGTGCTGTGATAGGTGATGCAGTAAGCGGCATATCTGCCCGCCGTGAAAAGGTGCTTGCTATGCGTGAACGGCTTATTGACGGGCTTATGGAGAGTATTCCTGATATAACTCTTAACGGTGACAGACAGATGCGCCTTGAGGGCAATATCAACCTGTCGATAAAAGGCATAGAGGGCGAGAGTCTGCTTATGCTTCTTGATATGGAGGGTATATGCGCATCTTCCGGCTCTGCCTGTGAGAGCGCATCGCTTGACCCCTCGCACGTTTTAAAGAGCATAGGCCTTGATGAAGCTGCCGCCAAGGGCTCGCTTCGCCTTACCATAAACGAAGAAAACAATGACGATGATATAGACTACATACTTGAAAAGCTGCCCCTGCTCACCCAAAAGCTAAGGGCGCTCGGTTAAGGAAAGGATTGTAAAAATGGGTTTTTTCAGAAAGCTTTTCGGGCTTCCCGATGAAAATGATTTTGATTCTATGTATCAGGTGAAATATGACCACAACGATTATGACCCCGTGCCTGCAAACAGCGTTCAGGCTGACAGCTACACGGCTGCCGACAGCTATACATACGCAAACGAGGGCAACTTTATGTTCACGGTCGAAGATGTGTTTACGATAAAGAACAGAGGCACGGTAGTTACGGGCGTTATCGAAAGCGGCAATATAAGCATTGGCGATACCGTCACCTTAAACGGAAAGAAAAAAGGCGGCAAATATACAGTCGCAGGTATCGAGAGCTTCCGCAAGGCAATTCAGTCGGCAAGTATGGGCGACAATGTGGGGCTTTTCCTTACCGAGATAAAGAAAGAGGAGCTTTGCAGGGGAGATAAGCTTTACAGATAAGAGGTTTTGTATATGGATAACAAAAAGGTGCTTGTGGCGATGAGCGGCGGTGTTGATAGTTCGGTGGCGGTGAAGCTTTTGCAGTCACAGGGCTATGAGTGCGCAGGTGCGACAATGCGCCTGTATTCAAACGAAGATATAGGGCAGGAAAAGTCAAAAACCTGCTGCTCGCTTGATGACACCACCGACGCAAAGCTTGCGGCTATGAAGCTTGGTATCGAGCATTTTGTGTTCAATATGTCTGACGATTTCAAGTGCTTTGTTATCGACCACTTTGTAAGGTCATATATCGAAGGCCGTACCCCAAACCCCTGCATAGAGTGCAACAAGCACCTCAAATTCGGCAGATTTTTGAAGCGTGCGCAGCTTCTGGGGTATGACAATATCGCCACAGGGCATTATGTGCTGCGTGAATTTGACGAGCAAAGCGGCAGGTGGCTTTTAAAGCGCTCGCCCGATCTGTCAAAGGATCAGAGCTATGTGCTTTATAATATGACACAGTTTGAGCTTGAACATACACTTTTCCCCTGCGGCGGGCTTGAAAAGACGAACATCAGAGATATCGCACAGCAAAACGGCCTTGTAAACGCAGATAAGCCCGATTCGCAGGATATATGCTTTATCCCCGACGGCGACTATGCGGCGTTTATCGAACGAGCCGAGGGCGAGCAGCCAAAGGGTGATATACTGCTAAAGGACGGAACAAAGCTCGGCGAGCATAAAGGGCTTATTCGCTACACCATAGGCCAGCGCAAGGGGCTTGGCGTGTCCTATTCCGAGCCGCTGTTCGTGGCGGCTAAGGATATAGAGCATAACACCCTTATCCTCGGAACTAACGATGATATATTCTCAACATCACTAATAGCTAAAAACTGCAATTTCATCAAGTTTGACAAGCTGACACAGCCCTGCCGCTGCAAGGTGCAGACAAGGTATCACCAGACCCCCTCTGACTGTATTATCACGCCGCTTGATGATAACAGGGTGCTTTGTGAGTTCGACAAGCCGCACCGTGCTGTATCGAGAGGTCAGGCTGCCGTGTTCTACGACGGCGACTATGTGCTTGGCGGAGGAGAGATTGAATAGTAAAAAGTCTATGCAAAACGCATAGACTTTTTTAATGTTCAGCTGCTAAGTTCCAGCTCATCAGCAGGCTCGTCGAGTTTGTTTGTAAGTGTCATCTTGCCGCCCTCGGCACAAAGGGTCAGCTCACATTCCGTGCCGCTTAAGATATACTCGCATATCTGCGGCTCTATCTCGTTTTCTATAGTATTACGAACAGCCCTTGCACCGTATTCGCTGCCCAAGGCTTTTTCTGCAATCGCTTCGGCGGCGCTTTGGGTGTAGTCAAAGCAAAGCCCTCTGTCATCAAGGCGCTTTTTAAGGCCTGAAAGTTCGTTATCTGCTATGTTTATCAGCGCCTGCTGACTTAACGGCTCAAACACCGCCACGCCGTCAAGCCTGCCCATTATTTCGGGGGAGAGATAGTGAGATACCGTCTTTATCACCTCTGCACGCTTTTGCGAGTGGCTTACTGTGCCGAAGCCTATGCGGTTATCACGCCTATCCCTTTCAAAGCCCAAGTTGGTTGTGAGGATTATCACGGTGTTTGTAAAGCTGACACGCCGCCCCTGCGAATCGGTCAGCTCGCCCTCTTCAAGTATTTGCAGTAGAATGTTCTGAAGCTCTCTGTGCGCCTTTTCAAGCTCGTCAAAGACCACCACGCTGTAAGGGCAGCGCCTTACACGCTCTGTCAGCTGTCCGCCCTGCTCGTAGCCTACATAACCCGGTGCCGCACCGCACAGCCTTGATATGCTCATTCTGTCCGAATATTCGGACATATCAAGTCTTACCAGCGAGCCCTCTGCGGCGTAGAGTTCCTTTGCCAAAGCTTTTGCAAGCAGAGTTTTTCCCACACCACTCTGCCCTGCGAATACAAACCCCGCACAGGGGCGCTTTACTCGGTCAAGCCCTGCATAGCTTCGCTTGACTGCGTCGCAAACCTGCTTTATCACGCTATCCTGCCCGATGACGGTCTTGCAAAGCCTTTGTTCAAGCTGTAGGGTGATGTGCCTTGTGTCGGCAAGCTCACCTATGCCCCTGATGCCCGTTTTGCGTGATACAACGGCGGCAATATGCTCTTTTTGCAGCATGGGGAGCTTTTCACGGCTGCTCACAAGCTGCATATACTTTTTGCGGCTTATCCTGTCGGCAAGGTAATCCTCCAGCGGGTTGGGAAGTTCATCACCGTTGTCGTTATCCATACTCAGCTTTGCATATGCGCAGGCTTCGTCAAGAATCTCTATCGCCTTATCTGGGAAGCACCTGCCCGTTATAAATCTCTGCGCAAGCTCGCAGGTAAAGGCTATCAGCTCGTCGGGTATCGTCAGCTTGTGAAATGCGGCATATTTCGGCGCCGCACAGCGCAGTATGCGTGTTGCCTTTTCCAAGCTCGGCTCGGGGATATCTACCCTTGCAAAGCGTCGCTCCAGCGCACGGTCACGCTCGATAGTCTTTGAGTATTCGTCATAGGTGGTGGCACCTATCACCTTAAGCTCGCCCCTTGCAAGCTGGGGCTTGAGAATGTTCCCCGCATCTATAGCACCCTCTGCTGCACCTGTGCCTACTATGCCGTGAAGCTCATCTATGAAAAGAACAATATTCCTCTCACTCACCGCATCATCAATGCAGGATTTGAGACGCTCCTCAAAATCGCCCCTGTACTTTGCCCCTGCAAGCAGCGAGGTGAGGTCTAAGGCAAATATCCTTATGCTTTTAAGCGACGACGGCACCTTGCCCTCGTAGATACGCCTTGCAAGGCACTCGACTATGGCCGTTTTGCCGACCCCTGCTTCACCCACAAGGCAGGGGTTGTTTTTCATTCGGCGTGAGAGAATCTCCATTATTCTGTCAAGCTCATCATCACGCTCGCAAACCTCATCAAAGCTTAGCGACTGCCTGCCCGTCAGCTCTCTGCCGTAGCGTTCAAGGTATTTAAAACACCTTTTTTCTTTCCTGCCAAGGGCACGGGTGTCGCCAACAGTAAGATAATTGTAAAGCCCTGCTGTGTTTATGCCGAGAGTTGACAGTATATTATAGCCCAAGCACTCACGTCTGTCAAGTATAGCCGCAAGCAGCAGCTCTGTTGATGCAGGGGTAGAGCATAGCGTCTTTGAAAGGCTCACAGCGCTGCTGAGAATCATTTTTGCATTGTCTGTCATCTGCGAAAGAGTCAGCTTGACAGGCGGCAGCACGGGTCTTATTGCTATTATCTCATCAAGCACCGATTTGTAGCTTATGCCGTTTCGTATCAACAGCGCCGCCGCACCGCTTGATGCATCTTCAAGAATGCTCAGCAGAAGATGCTCGCTGCCTATTCTCTCGCTGCCAAGCCTGCCCGCAGAAAGCGTGCTTTGCTTGATTATATCCTTTGCCGCCTTGGTAAAGCCCTCGGTATCGGGCTGCTTGCCTGTAAGTGCCAAATAAAACACCGCCTAAATATTGTTTATATCTAAAGTATTGACCGTTAAGACTAATTATAATCAGATACTTTTCATATCATTTAATTCTATGCACAGGACAAAGTCTACTTTCATAATTCTTGCTTGATTTTGCATTGTAACACAAAATACGATGCTCACATAAACTGTACTATAAAGCGCAGGGCAAAGCCCAAGGCTTTAAATAATTAAAAAGGAGATAAATACTATGTGTGGTAACAACTGCTGGTGGATAATCATCCTTATCCTCATAATCGCTATGGGCGGTTTCGGCTGCGGCTGCAACAATGGCTGCTCAAACGGCTGCGGCTGCAACTAAGGCGCAAAAAAGCGGGACTTTAAGTCCCGCTGATACATATTATTCTAATATCTCTGCTTCAAGCCTGTATATCGGCTGACCGAGCTCGTGAAATCGTGTTTCGTATTCGGTCATTATGTTGCCCTCAAAGGACGAATTGTGCAGATCGAGCGATACATTCTTTATCCCGAAGCCCGAATGTGAAAACTCCTCGATAGAGAACTCAAACAGCTGCATATTGTCGGTCTTCTGGTGGATCTCGGCGCCCTCTTTCATAATGCGCTTGTATATCTCCAAAAACCTGTGATGCGTCAGCCTGTGTGATGCGTAGGATTTCTTGGGGAACGGGCAGCTGAAATTAAGATATATCCGCCCGATGCTGTGCTTGGGAATATAGCTGTCAAGATACTCCGCACCGCCCCGCAGGAAAATGATGTTAGGTATTTCAAGCTCTATTGCTTTTTCTGCCGCATCAACTATTACGTTGCTTGCCTTTTCAACTGCAAGATAGTTTATGTCGGGGTTTTCTCTTGCAAGGTCGCATATGAACTTGCCCTTGCCGCAGCCTATCTCCATCTGCACGGGGTTTGAGTTGCCGAACATGGCACTCAGGTCAAGTATGCTGTCTGTTGTCTTTACCTCAAAGTTGCGGTCATCTCTGTCCATAAAGAATATCTTGTTTCCGCAGGCTTCAAGCCTTTCTTCAAGGTGCTTTTTTCTTCTCATTCTCATAGTGTTTTAGTCCTTTGTTTTTCTATTCTTTTTTATTGTTCGTTTATAAAAATCATGCAGCCTGTCAATATCAGCCTGATCTATCTGCTTTTGCATATACTCCTTTAAGCGCTCTATGAACGACTGCTCAGCTCCGAATGCACGCAAAAAGTTATATTTTTCCTTTGTCTGCCTTGCTCTTATGCGTATATCTCTTTTTAGCTCCTCATAGCGAATGACCATTTCGTTTTCCTCAGCAAATGCCTTGATCTTTGCAGAAAGCTTGAATGTATATGATATATCTACAAACAGAATCCCGTAATAGACCCCTATCACAAAAGAGAACAAAGGGTTATGCGAAAACCACACAAGAACAGCAAGCACCCTCGGGTGTAAAAAATAATAGTAAAGTGCCCCTATCAAAGCCCAGCAGAAAGAATATCTCGGACAGATTATCCCTTTATAGTTAAATCGGTTATCAGAGTAATCCCACAGCTTTATGTGACGGCGCACTATAAATATCTCGCCTGCTACGAATTCGATAAGGGTCATAGCGGCGGCTATTGCCGCAAGGATGATTATCGTCTTTATTATTCCGTTTTGGTTATCTATATATTTTTCGCAAATTGAAATATGGTATAATAAAACAAGGCCAAAGCCGTATATCGGCAGGCATGGGCCGCATAGAAAACCGGGGTTTATCCATAGGCGTTCCTTGTTATCGGGCTCAAATCTTCGGAAAATGACCTCTATGCACCAGCCGATAAGGCTTCCTCCCGAAAACAGCAGGGCAATACTTACCAAATATAATAGTATGTTCGTTTTCATAGTATTTATAGGCCTTTACCTCTTCAAGCTGTCCGCATAGTAGTTTGTGTTGCTCGTTACCTTTTTGTATAGCGTCGCCGCACCTGTGAGTATGCTCTCAAAGGGGTAGAGGGTTATCATGACTTCTGTTTCCTTTTCCCCCTCATAGTAGGGTGTCAGCTTGAATACGAACTGGTTCTTGCTGCCCGCCATAAGCGCATCAAGCTTGTCCATTCCGCTCATATCCTCCGACTGGGGAATAAACGTGTTAGGGAACTTTGCCTGATAAGCATACTTCCCGTCGCTTTTTTGTATGCGCACAAGCTTTTTGGTAACGCTTGTGTTTTTATGCCCGCTGCCTGCTGTCATTGTGATAGTCGAAAGCTTCAGCCTGTCCTTGTCGATCTCATCACCGGTTATGCTCACAGCAAAGCCCTTGTTTGATTCTTTGCCTATGCTCTCACCCATAAAGGTGAATTCAAGGCCGTTTATCATTATTCCGCTGTTTTGCAAAAGCCTGAGCTTTACGTCCTGCCCCATGAAGCGCTTTGTCATGGAGTTTATAAGCTTTTGCTGCCCTGCGTTTAAAAAGCCGCCGCCGTTTCTGTGCTTTTTCATTATGTAAGCTCTACCTCTGTTCCGCCTACAGGCCTTATCGAGAGCACAAAGCACGCACCCTCGCCGAAGAGATTTTCCTGTGCGCTTATAAACTCATCAAGCAGGTCGTTGGGCACAAATGCCTGTATCGTACCTGCAAAGCCGCCGCCGTGAACTCTGCAAGCACCTCTGTCGCCAAGAACGCTCTTAGCGGTGTAAAGCCCAAGGCTCATGCCCTGCTCTCTGGGTGATGAGCTTGCGTAGATGTTCTGTAAATAGCAGTAGCTCGAATAGCCCGACTCGTTTATAAGCTTTAAGAATGTGTCAAAGTCGCCGTTTTCAAGCGCCTGAGCCTGCCTTACAACTCTGTCATTGTCATCAAAGAAGTGAAGCGCTCTGAGCACAGCCCTGTCGCCGCAGCGGCGTCTTAATGCTTCATAGTTCTTGAGTATAACGTTTTTGTCAAGCTCTCTTAAGTGGTCTTTTGCAAAGAACTCGGCAACGCTCTTCATCTCTGCGGGGATTGCTGCATACTCGGGCGTAAGGTCGGCGTGTGAGCCCTTTGTGTCAACTATGCACAGGCTGTGGCCTGCCTTTTCAAAGTCAAAATCTATGGCCTTGATAACAGGGTCTTTGAGATCCTTGAAATCAATAGTGATGAAGCCGCCCACAGACGAAGCCATCTGATCCATAAGACCCGAGGGCTTGCCGAAAAACTCATTCTCTGCGGTCTGTGAAGCCATAGCTATCTTTACCGCATCTATCTCGCCGCCGTTATAAAGGCCGCTGAATATGTTGCCGATAAGCACCTCAAAAGCTGCCGACGAGGAAATGCCCGAGCCTTTTAAAACGCTCGATGTGGTGTAGGCATTAAAGCCGCCTGCCTTGTAGCCCATTCTTCTTAGTGCAGCCGCAACACCTCTTATGAGCGCTGCGGACGAGCCCTCTTCCTTGGCAACGGGTGCATCTTCTGCTATGTTTATCTCATCTTCGGGGAAGCCCTCTGACTTAACTCTTACAATGCCGTCATCTCTCGGTGTAACGCAGGCGATAACGTCAAGCGAAACTGCACAGGCAAGCACTCTGCCGCAGTTGTGGTCGGTGTGGTTGCCGCCTACCTCGCTTCTGCCCGAGGCCGAGAAAAACCTCTCGGGCTTTGTGCCGAATATCTTCTCGAATTTTTCCTTTGCTTTTTCAAATCTTTCTCTCTGCTTGTCGGCATCTGAAAGATATATCTGCTGTAGTGTATGCTTTGCCATATTTGCTCCTCCTTAATATTTATAGTATTATCTCGCCCGAGACTATCTTGTTTATAAATTTCTCAAAGCAGTCAGCCACAATTGCTGCATCTTCATATTCAGGCTCATAGCCGCAGACGACCTTGCCGCTTTCGGTGTCTATGGCGTAGTATGAATACTCGCCCTCGACTGACCTGTATATAGGCAGATGCCTGTCCCAAAACTTGATTATCATCGGGTCATTATCGCAGTATTCAAGGCTTTCGAGTTCAAATTCGTTCCAGTGAAAGCCCGGATTCAGCGAGTTCTGATACTCCCACGGTGTAAAGAACCATTTGGTATAGTCCTTGTTCTGGCACACTCTCATTCGTGCTATGAATTCATACCAGATCTCGGGTATCTTATATCTTTTCGTTATGTGGTCGGGCAGCTCGGCTTTGTCATCGACTATTACCACGTCCCAGCCGTTATTCTCTGCCCACTTTGTAAATTCTTTAAGCATAGTCATTCTCCGTATAACCGTCTGATAATGATATCAGCCCCAGCGCTGAAAACGCCGTGACTACTGACGTTCCCCCTGCCGAAACAAAGGGCAGCGTTATGCCCACGACAGGAAACAGCGACAGGTTCATAGCCGTGTTGATTATTGCCTGCGAAGCAAAGAACATAAACACCCCTGCTCTTACATAAAAGAGATATCCGCCGCCTTTGGGCGCTGATTTTATTATCAATAAGCTCAAAAGTATGCAAACCGCAAACAGCCCCACGCTGCCGAAAAGCTGTGCTATGAATGACAGTATAAAATCATTGTGCGCCGAGGCTACATAGACCATACTGCCCCTTTGCTCAAACAGCCTGCCTGTAAAGCCGCCGCCTGCTATGGCGTTGTGTGCGCTTATCTGCTGATAGCCTGCACCGTATGGGTCGGCCGACGGGTCGAGTGATGATATTATTCTTGTGCGCTGGTCTGCGTTGAGAATAAATCTCCACACAGCGTAAATAACGGCAGGCGAGAGCAGTATGCCAAAAGCCCAAAGCCGCTTGCTCGTGCCTGCACAAAAGAGCATACACAGCACGATGAGTGTGAATATCACAAGCGTTCCCATATCCCTTTGCAGGAATATGACCGCCGCCCCTGATGCTGCCGCCGCAAGGAAAAGCGAATATCGAACTTTCTTGCTCCTGCCCGATGAGAGGATATAAGCCCCAAGCATAATAAAGCCTATCTTCAACACTTCCGAGGGCTGAAACGATATGCCGCCGATACTCAGCCACGCTTTGTCATCATCAACAGTCACGCCGAGCGGTGTAAGCGTCAGTACGCACAAGGCAAGGCTTGCCGCAAACGCAAAAGGGGAGAGCTTTCTTATTATCCTCTGCCCCAAAGAAACAGTTATGATGAACGCCAAAAGACCTATCAGCACGCTTACTGCCTGTGTGAGCGCTGTGTGTCGTGTTGCCCCCTCTGTCAGCCGCCCTACTGTGTTGCCCGTGCCGAGCATATACAAAGAATAGAGCGATATGGCAGACAATGCAAATGCGCACATAAGCGTTATAATATCCACAGAACTAAAGCGTCTATATAATCTATTATACATCAAATTGCCCCCCGTTACAAGTGCTAAATGAGAAATTTTACAATTATTTTGCCCGTTCTTTGCCATTTGATACATTGGTTTATCGGCAAAGATAAAAATACAAAACCCATTCAGCAGGGGCTTTTTGCAATTTACAAAAAAATATGTTGCATTTTTCGCCTTAATGTGATATAATAATTATATCTGTAAAAATATATGAGAAGAATATATGATGCGGAATTTTACAAAAAGCCGCATCTTGAAAGTGAGGTAATTTATAATGAACAAGCTTATGCTTGGAAACGCAGCCTTTGCACGAGGCCTTTATGAGGCAGGCTGCACATTCGTGTCCTCTTATCCCGGCACACCCTCTACCGAGGTGACTGAGGAGGCCGCAAAGTATGATGAGATGTACGCAGAGTGGGCGCCTAACGAAAAGGTTGCTATGGAGGCTGCTCTCGGCGCTTCTATCGCAGGCGCAAGAAGCTTCTGCGGAATGAAGCACGTAGGCCTTAATGTTGCAGCAGACCCGCTGTATACCGCAGGCTATACGGGCGTTAATGCAGGTATGGTAATATGCGCTGCTGACGACCCGGGAATGCACTCATCACAGAACGAGCAGGATTCAAGACACCACGCTATCGCTTCAAAGGTATGTATGGTAGAGCCTGCTGATTCGCAGGAGTGTAAGGAATTCACTAAGGCGGCTTTCGAGCTTTCCGAGCAGTTCGACACACCTGTAATAGTCAGAATGACAACAAGAGTTGCTCACTCCCAGTCGATAGTTGAGCTTAATGACAGGGAAGACAAGGGCTTAAAGGAATATAAGAAAGACATCGGCAAGTTCGTTATGATGCCCGGTAATGCTATCAAGCGTCACCCCATTGTTGAGGATAAGCTTGCAAGACTTGCAGAGTATTCCGAGACATCACCCCTTAACAAGGTTGAGTATAACGACACCAAGATAGGTGTTATCACAAGCGGTATCTGCTACCAGTATGCTAAGGAAGCTTTAGGCGACAAGGCAAGCTACTTAAAGCTCGGTATCGTTGTTCCGCTGCCCACAAAGATAATCAAGGACTTTGCTGCTAAGGTAGACAAGCTCTATGTTATCGAGGAGCTTGACCCCATAATCGAGAATCACTGCAAGGCGCTCGGTATTGAGGTTATCGGCAAGGAGCTTTTCGGTATGTGCGGCGAGATATTCCAGTCCGGCGTGCGTGAAAAGATTCTCGGTGAAAAAGCAACATTTGAGGGCTTTGATGAGCCTGTTCCGCCCCGTCCGCCCGCCATGTGTGCAGGCTGCCCCCACAGAGGTCTGTTCTACTGCCTCTCAAAGCTGGGCGTTTACGTTTCGGGCGATATCGGCTGCTACACATTAGGTGCTGCTGCTCCTCTCTGCGCTATGGATACAACTATCTGCATGGGCGCATCTATCTCTGCACTTCACGGTTATAATAAGGTAAGAGGTAATGAGAGCGAGAAGAAGGCTGTTGCAGTTATCGGTGACTCCACATTTATGCACAGCGGTATGACAGGCCTTGTGAACGTTGCATACAACGCATCAAATACAGTTACTATAATCCTTGATAACTCTATCACAGGTATGACAGGCCACCAGCAGAACCCCACCACAGGTAAGAATTTAAAGGGCGACCCTGCTGCTGCTGTTAACCTTGAAGAGCTTTGCAAGGCGATCGGTATCAAGAGCGTGCGTGTCGCTGACCCCTACAATATGGCAGAAACAGAGAAGATAATCAAGGAAGAGCTTGAAAAGGACGGCCCCTCGGTAATCATTTCAAGAAGACCCTGCGCTCTGCTCAAGTATGTTAAGCACAACCCGCCCCTTAAGTGCGATAAGGATAAGTGCGTAGGCTGCAAGCAGTGCCTGAAGATTGGCTGCCCCGCTATCAGCATACACGGCGGCAAAATGGAGATAGACCACACCCTCTGTGTAGGCTGCGGCATATGCAAGGAAATGTGCAAGCTTGGCGCTATCGGTGAGTGATATGACCGGTGATTCTGTTGGAACGCTTGTAAAATGTATGATGATAGGCCTGTATTTTGCAACAGTTATTTCTTTGCAGATCTTGGCGTGAATTATGCATTTTAGTTGTTTTATGATTAATTACGATTAAGGAGATTTTGATAATGGAAACAAAATCAATCATGATAGTCGGCGTAGGCGGTCAGGGCTCGCTGCTCGCTTCCCGAATAATAGGTAATGTTCTCTTAGAGCAGGGCTATGATGTCAAGCTCTCTGAGGTACACGGTATGAGCCAGCGTGGCGGCTCTGTTGTTACATACGTTAAATACGGTGATAAGGTTTATTCGCCCGTCGTTCAGAAGGGTGAGGCCGATATAATCATCAGCTTTGAGCAGTTAGAGGCTGCAAGATATGTCGAGTTCCTCAAAAAGGGCGGCCATATCGTGACCTCTACCCAGTCGATAGACCCTATGCCTGTTATCACAGGTGCGGCTGTTTATCCCGAAGATGTTATAGGCAAGCTCAGGGCTAAGGATATTGACGTTACCGCTGTTGATGCTCTCACGCTTGCAGAGCAGGCAGGCACAGCCAAGGCTTCAAACGTTGTTCTTATGGGCGTAGTGTCCAAGAAAATGGACTTTGACAGAAGTGTGTGGGAAAAGGCACTTGAAAATTGCGTGCCCGCAAAATTCTTAGAGCTTAATAAGAAAGCTTTCGAGCTTGGCGAGCAGGCAGCTGTATAAGAAATTAATTAGTCTTACAACATTCTCGGCAAACAGACTTAGTATAAATCTAACCAAACAGGAGGACTGAAAATTGGCAAGGTATTGGAATGAAGAGATCGAGACGATGGACAGAGAGTCCATGAAAGCGCTGCAAAGCGAGCGTCTAGTTAAGCAGGTAAGGCACGTTTACGATCATGTGCCCTATTACAAAAAACTCATGGACGACAATGGCGTTACCCCCGATGATATAAAGGGTATAGACGACCTTCACAAGCTGCCCTTTTTATCAAAGGCAGACCTGCGTGATAACTACCCCGACGGGCTGCTGGCTGTTCCCAAGTCAGAGTGCGTGCGCATACACGCAACAAGCGGCACAACGGGCAAGAGGTGTATAGCATTCTATACTCAGAAAGACCTTGACATCTGGGAAAACTGCGTTGCCCGTGCTATAACGGCGGCAGGCGGCACTAAAGATGATGTTATGCATATAGCATACGGCTACGGCTTGTTTACAGGCGGCTTGGGCGTTCACGGCGGCTCGCATAAGGTAGGCTGTCTGACAATCCCTGTTTCTTCGGGCAACACCGAGAGGCAGATACAGTTTATGCAGGATCTCGGCTCTACCATTCTTTGCTGCACCCCCTCATATGCTGCATATATAGGTGAAACTCTTGAAGAAATGGGTCTTACCCCCGACGATATACAGCTAAAGGCAGGTATCTTCGGTGCAGAGCCCTGGACTGAGGAAATGCGTCAGCAGATAGAGAAGTCGCTCGGTATCAAGGCTTACGATATCTACGGCCTTACCGAAACAAGCGGCCCGGGCGTTGCATTTGAGTGCGAGTGCCAGAAGGGTATGCACATCAATGAGGATAACTTTATTGCAGAGATAATCAACCCCGATACGGGCGAGGTGCTTCCCGACGGTGAAAAAGGCGAGCTTGTGTTCACAAGCATAACCAAAGAGGCATTTCCGCTGCTTCGTTACAGAACAAGGGATATCTGCATACTCACAAGAGAAAAATGCGCCTGCGGCAGAACACTTGTCAAGATGTGCAAGCCTATGGGCAGAAGCGATGATATGCTCATAATCAAGGGCGTAAATGTATTCCCGTCACAGATTGAGACAGTTCTTCTTAAGGACTTCGGCGCAACGCCTAACTATCAGATAGTTGTTGACAGAGTCGGCAATGCAGACACATTCGAGATAAAGGTCGAGCTTTCCGACGGTATGTTTGACGACACTATCAGAAGCATCGAGCAGCTTGAAAAGAAGCTCTCGGGCGATATCGTTCAGATACTCGGCATCAAGGCCAAGATAAGCCTTGTTGAGCCTAAGAGCATTCCTCGCTCGGAGGGCAAGGCTGTAAGAGTAATAGATAAGAGAAAACTTGTATAAGGGGGTAATCATCATGACAGTAAAACAGCTATCGGTCTTTGCGCAGAACAAGCCCGGAAGACTTTCCGCACTCACAGGCATACTCGCTGAAAACGGCGTTAATATCAGAGCTATCTCTGTTGCCGACACAAGCGATTTCGGTATATTGCGCATAATCGTCAGCGATATCGACAAGGCCAAGGAAGCTCTTAAGGACAGCGCCGTTGTTTCGCAGACAAAGGTGCTCGCAGTTATTGCGGAAGACAAGCCCGGCGGCATGGCCAGGATGATGGAAACACTTTACAAGGCTAACATAAGCGTTGAGTATATGTATTCAGCGTTTTTAAACCCCTCAGAGTCAACAGCCTGCCTTATCCTTCGTGTGGATAACAACGAGGGGGCAGTTGCGGCTCTCACAGAGGGCGGCTTCAAGCTTCTCTCGCAGGAGGATATGGCTAATATATGATCACTGCGCCCTGCCATTTTGCGGCGGGGCGGTGTTATTTCTTGATTAGTCAGCAAAATATATGACTTATCCCGCTTCTTGCAGGCTTTTATTGATGATGCAAATAATAAATGCTCATATTGTTACAGTATGCTACTATTGTTGTTGACAAGATTTTTGCGGGCTGATATAATATAGCCATATACTTTACAAAGGTGTGTGATAATATGGATATGTCAAAAATAGCTGCAAAGGGTTCACCGAAGAGTCTAATGATTTATCACGAATCGGGGAGCGACCTGCATATTGGCACTCTGCCGCCTGTGAATTACTATATTCCCTTTTCGCTGACAGATGAGCTGACAGATGACAGAGAGCGCTCGTCACGCTTTGAGCTGCTCAACGGCAAGTGGGGCTTCCGTTATTACGACAGCCTGATAGACCTGGAGGATGATTTTGCGGACGGTAAACTTGCCCGCACTGCTCTGGCTGATAAAAAGAAAATGCCGGTTCCTGCTAACTGGCAGCTGCACGGCTTTGATAAGCCGCATTATACAAATGTGTGTTACCCGATACCCTTTGATCCGCCTTATGTTCCCGATGATATACCTGTGGGCGTGTATAAGCGCTCATACAGCTATACCCCCGACGGAATGAGGAGGATACTCACCTTTGAGGGGGTTGACAGCTGCTTTTATCTGTTTATAAACGGCACGCTTGCAGGCTTCTCGCAGGTGTCGCACTCGCTCGAGCAGTTTGATATAACGCAGTATCTTACCGATGGCGAGAATGATATTACAGTTGCGGTGCTCAAATGGTGCTTCGGCACTTATCTTGAAGACCAGGATAAGTTCAGGCTTTCGGGCATATTCCGTGATGTATATATGCTAAAAAGACCACAAAATCGCCTTGAAAGCTACCGCATCAACGCAAGCGCAGACGGCAGCTTTGAGCTGTTAGTCAAGGGTATGTCTGCGGATATAGAGCTTTATGACGGCGGCAAGCTGATAGTCTCGGGCAGGGCAGAGGAAGAAAAACCTTTTGCGGCAAAAATAGAAAACGTAAGGCTCTGGAGTGCGGAAGCGCCTTATCTTTACAGCGTGCATATCAAAACAGAGAATGAGCTGATAGCCGACAAAGCAGGCTTCAGGACAGTCACAATAGATAACGGCATTTTCAGGATAAACGGCAGGCATATAAAGCTTCTCGGCGTCAACCGCCACGACAGCTACCCCGATACAGGCTATTGCTGCGACAGGGATAAAATGATAGCCGACCTTGTGCTTATGAAGCGCCACAATATCAACAGCATACGCACTTCGCACTACCCCAATGCGCCCGAGTTCTACAGGCTGTGTGATGAATACGGTTTCTACGTGATTGATGAAGCCGACATCGAGATGCACGGCAACGTCAACGTCTATCAAAACCTTAAATGGGATATTGACGGCGGCTCATACAACGGCATAGCCTACAGCGCCTCGAATGAGCTTTTCAAAGAGGCTGTGCTTGATAGAGAGCGGCTGCTCGTCACAAGAGATATAAACCGCCCCTGCGTTATCTTCTGGTCGCTGGGCAACGAAAGCGGCTGGGGAACGAATTTTAAGGCGGGGGCAGAGCTTATAAAGAGCATAGACCAAACAAGGCCTGTTCATTACGAGAGCATACATTGTCTTGACGGCACGCCCAATGATGTGCTTGATATGGTGTCAAAGATGTACCCCTCAACTGAGGAGATGCAGCAGTATATCTCTGACGACAAGGACAGCCGCCCCTATATCCTCTGCGAATACTCCCACGCTATGGGAAATTCCTCGGGCGATCTGCAGGATTACTTTGATGTGTTCTATTCAAGCGAGCGCTTTATCGGCGGCCTTGTGTGGGAGTGGTGCGACCACGCTTTCCCCACGGGCTATGATGATAAGGGCGAGCTTCTTTACGGCTACGGCGGCGATTTTAACGAGCTTCACAACGACGGCAATTTCTGCTGCGACGGCCTTTGCTACCCCGACAGAACACCCCACACAGGTCTTAAAGAGGTCGCACAGGTCTACCGCCCCGTGAGAGTTTATTCGGGGGCTGCGCAGGGCGACTTTACGTTCAAGAATATGCTGCACTTTGTCAGTGCGAGCGATATGCTCGACTGCCGCTATGAGATAACCGATATCACAGGTGTGCTTTTCGAGGACAGGGTCGATTTTAAGCTTGCGCCCGAGGGCAGCTGCGGCGTGTTTATAAACCTCACAAAGCAGCGCTTTGAAAATGATGCGTATATCCGCTTTATCTTTACAGCCAAAGCCGACACCCCCTATATGAAAAGGGGCGATGAGGTGTGCTTTGAGCAGCTGCTATTTGCTAAGGGTATGGAAAAGCAGGCGACTGCGCAGCAGGGCAGCGCGCAGATAAATGAAAAGCCCCTTGAAATAAGTGTGCTTGAAAATGGCAGAGAGTATGTCTTCTCAAAACGCACAGGCGTGCTTACAGACATTATCGCAGGCGGTGAGCGACTGCTCAAACAGCCGCTATGCTTTAACTTCTTCCGTGCGCCGACCGATAACGACACTATGAAAGACGACTGGTACAGAGCGTACCTTAACAGCTATACCACAAAGCTGTATGATGTGAGCTGTGAGATGTCGGGAGAAAACGCCGTAATCAGCGCATATATGGGCTTTGGCAAGAGCATATTTGAGCCGTTTGGCAGAGTAAAGGCAAGCTACACAGTCACCCCCGCAGGCAGGATTGATATTGAGTGTGAGTTTGAAAGCAAGAGCAATAAGCTCACGTTCCTGCCGAGATTTGGTTTGAGAACGTTTGTTGACAGAGCCTTTGATACGGTCAGCTACTACGGCTTCGGCCCCTATGAAAGCTATATTGACAAGCATCAGGCTTCGTATATGGGCAGCTTCACCCAAATGGTGGAGGATATGTATGAGCCTTACATCAGGCCGCAGGAAAACTCCTCACACTACGGCTGTACTTATCTTGCTTTGCGGGGAGAAAAAACGGACATTTACTTTACGGGCGAGGGCTTTTCGTTCAGCGCTTCACAGTTTACGCAGGAGGAACTAAGCGCCAAACGCCACCGCCACGAGCTTGTAAAGAATGAAAACAACGTCATCTGTATCGACTTTGCGCAGGCAGGCGTGGGAACACATTCCTGCGGGCCTGAGCTTAAGGAAAAATACAGAGTGCCGCTGCCCGTTGTCAGCGGAAAAATATCAATAGAAATAAGGGAAAAATAATGAAAACATATAAAATAGCAGATGTATGCTTTGCGCTTGAATCTATCTTTGAAACCGTGCATGATATGTATAAGGACTATGTATTCAGCGGCGAGCCTGAATTTGTTATAACCACCACGCAGGAGGATATCGAGTTTGAACGTGAAAAATCACGCCGTGAGCGTGAGGTCGAGGGGCTGAAGCTCTATGATTTCAAGGACGAGTATCTTGAAACGCTTGCGGCCTATCGTAAGCTTGCAGTCAAGATGACCGAGTATGACACGTTCCTCTTTCACGGGTCGGTTATAGCGGTAGACGGCAAGGCATATCTCTTCACAGCCAAGAGCGGCACTGGCAAATCCACCCACACAAGGCTGTGGCGTGAGCTTCTGGGCGAGCGTGCAGTCATGGTAAATGACGATAAGCCGCTGCTTAAGGTAGGGGAGGACTGTGTGACAGTTTTCGGCACACCCTACAACGGCAAGCACAAGCTCGGCTGCAATATGTCTGCCCCCTTAAAAGCTATATGTATAATTGAGCGTGGCGAGCAAAACAGCATTGAGAAGATAAGCACTTCTTCGGCGTATGATATGCTTTTGCAGCAAGCATACCGCCCCTCTGACGGCCTTGCTCTTGCAAAGACCTTAGAGCTTATCGACAAGGCCTGCGAAAGGCTCTCGCTATACCGCCTTAAGGCAAATATGGATATCTCCGCCGCCGAGCTTTCATTCGGCACTATGAGCAAATAATAACAGACCCCGAAGCATCTTGGCTTGATGCTCGGGGTCTTATGTTCTTATGCGTTTTTTTCGGTGAAGCTTTGCGGTGTGGGTCTTTGTCCTGCTCTCAAAGCTTTCTATTATCATCTTTTCCTTATCTTCATAGTGGTAGCTTTTAAAAGATATCTCACTGTCGGCAGGCAGCTTGAATTTGGGCTTTTCAACAAGCTTGATTGCGGCGTGCTTTTCGCTGCTCTTGAAATTGAGTGCCACGATATCGCACCCCTCGGGCAGCTTTTTGTAGCCCTCTTCTATCTTCGAGTGAAGCTTTATCAGCAGAGCCGCACCCCTCTTGTTGCCCTTTTTGACAAGAGAATCATACAGCGCACGCTCGTTCTCGCTCATAGCTTCAACAACTGCCTTTGTGCGCTCTTCAAAAGCCTTGCGCTGTTCTTCTTCACGCTGTTTCTTTATTTCAAGGCGTTCGTTTAGCAGCGCATATACCTTTTCACAGCCCGTGTCGGGTCTCAGCGAGTGGGAGTATATGCATTGAAGCGCCTGCGCATCGACAAGTGCGTTGTGAAAGCTCCCGTCGGGAACAAAGTCAAGCGCTGATGACAAGTCCTTTACATTTATTATGTCTTTAGTGCCAAAGCGGCTCATGACCGCTTCCTGCACATTTGTCACGGCGGCAGTGGTCTTTTCTATCGGCTCGGTGTCAAGCGAGAGCCTTTCGTAATTGCCCACAGTAGATGTAAGGCCTACCACATCATAGTTGCCCCATACTAATATCTTGTCTATCCCGTATTTATCGAGCAGCTGGTTTGCCTTGCGGCATACATAGTGTGCGTCGAATGATGCGTCGATTATGCTCTGCGTCAGGCCTGTAAGCTTGCGGCATTGTTTGGTAAGCCTTGAATGTCTTATGGGGCGAACCGTGTCATAGAATGTATCAAGAACAGCCTGTGCGCTGTCATCGGTTATGACGAGCCCTATGCTCAATAATTCTACCTTGTCGCCTGTGATGTTTCCGCCGCAGGTAAATTCAAAATCCGCAAAGCATAAAGCCAATTCGTCCGACCTCCAAAATGATTATCAACAATGCATATTATATCATAACAGCAATTTATTGTCAAGTTTGAGACTTTATTAGCTAAATTTATAAATTATTATCACTTTGACTTGATTTTTTGGTTATTATGTGGTATAATAAAAATGGCAAAATTATTAATATTCATAGAATATGGTGATAAATATGTTTGGAAGAAGAACTAAGATCAAATATAGGGTCATGCGCCTGGGTATCATCTCGGTTATAGTATGCGCACTTGTGCTGACTCTGGCGTCAACTCTGGTAACACAGAATATACAGACAAATAAATTTGATGAGGAGCTTCAGTCGCTGTCTGACTCGTATGTTACGACGCTCTCGTTTATGACTGATACTATAAAAATGCAGATAGAGAGTGCGGCGGCATACCCTAAGCTTGTTGATACGAGTCTTTCGGAGGCTGAGATAAAAAAGATCCTTGAAGAGCTTGCCTCAACTACATATTTCCACGATTTCTCGATCGCTGACCCAAGCGGTCAGACGCTCAATAATACAAACATCTCCGGGCGTGAGTATTTCAAGCGTGCTATGAACGGCGAGACTTTTATTTCAAGCCCCGTTGTCAGAATGACCGATAACAGCATTACAACAATGGTCGGCACAAAGATGCCCGACGGGCGTGT
>CADAGC010000028.1 GCA_902787365.1 uncultured Ruminococcus sp.
GGTATCCGAAATCCTGATTTGGCTCATTAAGGAGTGTTCCCATGATAAAATGATCTCCAAGCCCTATTATACGAACCCAACATCCTTCCGGATTCAGCCCTTCTCTTGTGAGATAGACCATAACATCATCAGGATAGTATTCGTGTCGTGATTTATCTAAGAAAGTCATTTTTCGTGATTCTTCAACTTCTTCGGGTGCATCATAATGTTTAAGCACATCAAGTTTAGCAGAATATTTCTTGCTCAGGCTTTCTTCACAGTCGTCAAATACATAGAATTCATCTTCAATAACCGAACCAACACGAAGTATAGCACGGATTTCCTCAGAACAGTCAAAGAAAGTAAAGCTTTCTCCGTCTTTTACTCCTGCACAGAGGACTTCCATAGTCAATCCTGCCTCACGGTCAATATAGCCGTAAGTCAGAATGCAGTTAGCCTTATCAGCATCGGGATAATCCTTGATACACTGTTTCAGGTTATCTTTCAGCATGAAAGCAACAAAGTTTTTATACAAAGCACGAAAGCCTGTTTCTTTATACTTCATACTATACCCCCTATCTTTCGTTATCAGTAGTTTCTTCATCAAGGCTGCCCCTGATTTTTTCTATGATTCCTTTAATTTCTTCATCGTGAGTAAGATCGTAAACCACGTACAGATAATATACAGAGCTTTTCATGTCGTTATTATCCATACAAGCTTTTGAAAGCTGATATGCTGCTCCTATAACAAAATCACTTGCGCCATACTGTATATCTTCCTGCTCAAACAATTGCTTGATTTGATCACGTTCAGGGGCTTCGGGAAGTTTACCAAGCTGCTCTGCGATATAGAATAATTCAGAAGTGACCTGTTTGCTTTCCTCAAAGTATCTCGAAAAGTAGTAGATAGCTGCGGATTTCTCATATTCCTCTACGTCGCAGTAATAGTATGCTATATTTCTGTAACCTCTTGCAAGCATTTTGGAGGAAGAAGCGTATTGGATAATACGTTTACTCCAATACAAATAGTTGTCATAGTCTTTTTTTAGTTTATAGACTTCAGATAGTTCTCCCATGATAGTGGTTGATACAGGATTCCATTTCAGAGCCGTTTTCAGGGCACTTTCGGCCTCGTCGATTTTATGATTTTCAAGCAAACTATAAGCGTAAAAATAATAAATGTGAGCAAAATCGTATGTTGCCTTACGAATTGTTTTTTCATACTTCTCTGATATAGCAAAGATAGCTATTTCTAGTGCATTATCAAAGCAGAAGTAACCGCATTCTTCATCGTCCTTAAACTCTAAGGGTATCGAATCTATTGCGGATTTTAATAATTCCTCAGCTTTAACGGGGTTGTTTTGGCTAAGTTGGTATTTTGCTTCTTCAACTGTTGAGTTGATGGTATCAAGTTCATTGCCTATTATCTGATTTAGTTTTGATTTGGCTTCATCCGGCAGCAGTTCAAATATCTTCCTGCTTAAAGCACGTATGATCTCTGTGGAGTTTTCATCGTCTTTATGCTGTTCCATCTGTTCATTTAGATACTTGATGTCTGCCTCATTATCTCCTGTCAAGCCTTTGAATATTTCATTTATCTTTTCCTGAAATCCCATTATGATACCCTCCTTATTTAGTTTTAATTGAGTTATGTTATTCATCATAAGAAATAGCACTCTTTATACTATTTCTGTATTCTTCTGATACGCTTGCCGGATCAACGATCCTCATTTTATCTTTAAATTGAAATACCCATCCGAAGAAAGGGGGGCTGATCTGTAAATCGACCTTGATCTTAAGCCAACCACCATCAGAATGCCTTATTTCAAGCTGTTCACCAAACTTGTCATATACAGAACCGAGAATCTCGGGTGCAAACTCAAGCGTTACAGTTTTCGTTTCACCATTATACATCTTGAAAACCTGTTCGGTATAGGTCTCGGTTTTTCGCTTCTTGATAATGGCCTCTTCACATATCGGTTCATCTTCAATCTCAACAGTATCCATTCGGTCAACTCTGTAATTTACGCTGTTTTGGTATTTTTGACTGTATGCTACAAGATAATAGTTATCCTCGCTGAAAACAAGCGCAACAGGATCGGTAATGTATCGCTTCTTCTCTTTACGATAGACACGATTTTTCTTTTCGTCTAAGTCGAAATAGTAAAAACTCACTTGCTTTTTCTGCTTGATGGCAAGCTCTATCTGTTCGATGTTTTCATATATGCTATCATTGGAATGCTTGTGATTGTTATAGAAGATTATATTATCCCTGAGAATCTCAGAACGCCGAACGCCTGCATAGGCAAGGAGTTTTTCGACCAATTCTGATGTCTTGTTGGCTGTAACAAAATTAGCAGCCTGAACAGCATCGATCAGTGTTTTTAATTCTCCAAGCGAAAAGGATACCTCATCTATATAGTAGGCATTTTCACGCCCAAGCTCGGTTTTAACAATGTTTGCACCGCTTTTAATAAGCATATCCATGTCCTTATAAAGAGTTCGTCGGTCACATGATATGTGAATGCTGTTAAGATAACCGATGAGCCGGCTTGTTGATACCGGTTTTCCCGAATCTGATTCAGATCGTAGATACTCAACAATTCTGAGCAGTTTTATCTTTTGATTGTTTTCAGCCATAGTTTTGCCTCCGACTTACAATATCCTATAATACATTATAGCACTATTAGATAATCAGGTCAATAGTTAAAGTCACTATTTAATGACATATATATCTGTGAATAGTGACATATAAATAGTTAAAGATGAACTTGTTCATAACAATGCTGAGGCCAATTATGGCTACGGCGTCGTTTTAATTGCCGCACCATATCCTATGCCCAATATTTTGAGCATAGACTGTAGTATAATAAAGACAGACAAAAGAAAAGAGGTGCTGTATGGCATACTCTGCTATTTGAAAGAATCAGTGAGTGAAAATAAAAAGGAGAAAAAGCTTTGGTAAATATACGGATCGGTGCAAAAAATGACCTTGAAAAGAGCGTGAAACAAGGCAATTTAAGCGAGGGCTGGACTGTCATATGTTTTTATGGTAAGGACGAAAAGCCTATTGACCTGAGCAGGCACAATGGTGAACACATATGCACATATCTTGAAGATGTCTGCGCTGTTGGCAGAAGTAATGAAAGCATAAGCAAGTTCTTCCTTGATGCGGATAGGATTGCTGATATGGTCATTCGTTCTGTTGCAGAGGGAAAAGGGCTGTGTTTTCAGGAGGACACAAGAGGGCTGTCCTGTGCGGCTGCGGTGTTTGAATTTTTAACGGCGGCGGTATGCAGGTGTTTAATAGAGTCCGTTATCATAAGGGAGACTTTTGTCTTGATGTAAAGATCTACGAGAAACTTTACGGCGCTCTCTGTTGTATGAAGCTGATGCATGACGATATAGACTTTGACAAGCTCAGAACAGGCAAGGCGGTTTTCAACAAGCAGGAAATGATCTCGAAGATATACGATATTATGGCAGATGAATGTGCATCTCTGAATCCTGACGGAAATTATGCAGGGAAGTGCCATGGGGCTTTTGCATTTGTAAGCGTCACAAAGGATAAGGTATTTCATTACTATGCCGCAGGTTTGTTTCCGGACGAGTTCCTGAGCAAATATTCAAAGGAAGATATCGAGTTTTTTGGCGTGGAATTCGCAGGTATATATAACAACTACGGTATAGCGTATATGGATTCCGAGTGCGGCGAGTCTTTTACGTCTGCTCATCTCTTGTTCTATAACGGAATAATTGAGGAAAAGTTCGGGATTAAAGAAAAAGTGGTTTATGACTGAGATTAGTATTTCTCCCTGTCCGGTATAAGTCCAACAACCTAAATGTGGGACAAGCCGCCTTAGACGGTAACTCATCCCGACGTGTAGTATTATATCAAGAGAGGAGAACACAGCAGATAATGAAAAGCAGGATAGAGATACTTTCAAGAAATGAACTTGAAAATGCGCTGAAAGGCAAAATGCTATACAAAGGATTATTCTGGGTGCGGGATATTAACGAGTGCGATATAATAGCTTTGCGCTTTATGTCAGATGAAAACGGCAAATTAGCAGACAGAGATATTACCGCCAAAGACATCAACCACAAACGCCAGTGGGAACAGCTTGACAGCGTGATAACAGGCGGTATGCCATATAACTTTTATCCGAGAGGACGTGTGGAACTGCGGCGGGGGAAAGCGCTGATATTCTGCTCGCCGCACATATGCACGGATAAGCTGAAAACGCTTATAACAGAGTATTTCGGGCTGACTGCGGATAACGGCATAAAAGAAGTTATACTCAAAGCGGACGGATCGGAGCATTACAGGTGCGAGTTAGACGGAGGTGCAAACACATGAGAATATTCATAGGTGGGTCAAAGACGCTAAAGAAGCTCACTCCTGCAATGATATCTGCACTTGAATGCGTGTGCAGAGAGGGGCACACCGTATATGTGGGTGATTGTTTCGGGGCTGACAGGCTGGTGCAGGAATACCTCGCCAAGCGTGGATATGACAACGTGTGGGTCTTTGCAAGCGGGCGCAAATGCCGCAATAATATGGGGCGCTTTTCAACGATATATATTCCCGCCGATGACAGGGAAGGCTTTGAGTTCTACCGTGCCAAAGACGAGATAATGGCAGTTAAGGCTGACTGTGGGCTTATGTTCTGGGACGGAAAGAGCAGGGGAACAAGGTGCAATATAGATGATCTGTATGAGCAGGAAAAGTTTACGACAGTGATAGTGTACTAAAAAGCGTACAGCGGTATTTTGTTCACAATTTGTTGACGAATTTGGCGCAAGGATGTGTTATTATAAATACAGAAAAAGCAAAACACAGTAAAATCGGGTGATTACATTAATATATGCTCAAAAATCTGCGCATATGATAATGTATAATAATAACAAGAAAACGGAGGTATCACTATGAAGCTGAACAACGATCTTTACGAATACGACAAGGCGGCCGCACTGCTGGCAATACTCGATATACTGCGCAGATTCGGCGATGATCACAACAAGCGTGAGATGCAGGAAAAGCTGCTTGAAGAGTACGGCATTTCGCTCTCACGAAACACATTTGCCGCAAAGCTCAAAACACTCGATCGCTGCGGCTATACCCTCAGCGAATCCGCAGACGGCAGCCACTATGTTTTTGAGGGCAGAGAATTTACCGATGCACAGCTGCGTGTGCTTATCGACTGTCTGATCTACAACAGCGTTGTCGGGCCGGATACTGCCAGGAAAATGATTGCAGAACTCTGTGATCTCGGAAGTGAATCTATCAGAAAAAACTGTTCTAAATTCCAGAACAAAGTTTTGGGCAGAAAGTATTCTTCTGATATCGTGATCAGTAATCTTGATATAATTCAGCGTGCTATCTCTGCTAATGCAAAGATCACCTGCAATTATGAGATACGCAACCACAATCTCAATGAGGTAAACAAATACCCGAAAGATATCACAGTATCTCCGTTTGAGCTGACGCTTTCTGACGGCAGATATATCCTCATTTGCGCCATTGACGGTGAAGAGGATTTTACGCATTTTTATATTGACAAGCTGCGCAATATCAGCATAAAGAAAGAGCCTGCTTGTAGATTGAATAAGTTCCTGTCTGCACTCGGGTACAACGACATGAATGATTATATCTCTTCTCAGCCCGTACTCTGCGGCGGCAGGATTGAACGTTTTACTCTGAAGATAGACAACGAGATACTCGATGATTTCATCGAAGATTACGGAAGCGATGATTACAGAAAGCAGACTTCTCACAAAGAAAATGACGGATATAATACTGTTCTGGTCATCAGAACATCTGCCAACAGCCTGAAAAGACTTATCATGCCGTATCTTGACAAGATTGTAGTTCTGGACAAGCCGGGATTTTATGAAAGCATCAAGGAACTATATGAGACAGGTATGCATAATCAGAGAATGGCTGAGCTTACAGGGAAGAATATCCGCTTGAGAGGAATGCTGTGCAGAACCATTGAAGAAGCTATTCGTTTTTGTGATGTTAATGATTATAATCACATTAATATTCGCTCTCGAAAGAAAAATGAAAAGATAGATCTTTCACAACTTGACGGAGCAGATTGGATCGAGTCTGTCACTTTTTACGGATATGATCTATCAGGTAAGAGATTTCCCGAAAACCTTACTGAACTCAGACGGGTTTCACTTATCAATTGCAAATACGATCTTGAAACTATCACAGAACTTGATCAGGTTACAGATTTCAGACTTACTGATATTTCGGCAGATGCGCTTGACCAGCTGTCGCAAAAAACAAATATCACACGTTTTGAAATGCTCTCTTCTACTATTCGTCCGGACATATCAAATATTGATTCACTCGGAAGTATAAAAAATCTCGGCTTTTTGAAGGACTGGAAGCAGCTTAAAAAGCTTGCAATAGTTGGTTATCCTGAACTTAATGATATTTCTGCTTTGTCTGATAAAAAAGAACTGAGAAGTCTTGAATTAAACCAGTGTCCCAAAATAACAAGCATAGATACTCTTAAAAATCTTAGCGATCTGAGAATGGTCTATATTAAAGAATGTTCCGTTTCTGAGGAACAAATTGAAGAACTAAGCAGAGCTTTGCCTCAATGTACCATTTATTCAGAAAAATATTTATACAAAGGCGGAGAAAAAACAGAGCGTGATACGAAAGGTTCTCATGCCCGCCGCTAATTAGCGTGGGCAGACAGAGGAGATGAAAAAGGTCCTTAGAAAAGACCGAACGCTCCGATTTCCGGCGGTCTGAAAAGGCCGATCCGGCGTTCTCCGGGGGTGTGGGCTCCACACCCCAGTGGGAGTTGTATAAATATAAGGAGACAACAATGACCTACGAGTTTCTTAAGTTTATAGACTCAAAAGCAATAAGAGAATACATCAAAAACACAGGCTATGCTTTCACCCCCGCCGAGCAGGCAGTACTTATCTCACGAAGCTATAACCGTTCTGTCCATGAAAAGCTCGAAGCGCTGGAATACCTGTGCCGCACATACTCCGAGAAAGAGCTTGGCAGCGAAAAAGTCGGTATGTTCGGCTTTGATGACCGTGACAGTATGCCGTTTCGCAGAAGGCTCAGAGCATACATCAAAGGAATAGAATCATCGCTTGTATTGAAACAAGCTGATGTGGGGCATGGCTATGTATTCATTACCTCAGAATGTGAAAAAGGCTATGACTATTCAGATCACGACATGAGGTATTATACAAGCTATGCAGATGCGTATGACGACCTGCGTATGCGAAAAAAGGAAAACTCCGCAGACGGAGATGACTGCGAATATGAATACAGGATAACTTTGAAGCCTGTCGGTGAGCTCAGGTGTCTTGATCATATCTACGATAATGATCTTCGCCTTGTGCTGGCTGACCCTGTTCTTCCTGATAACGATGATATGCCGATAGTTGATATCAGCGAGTATTTTGTGTATGTTCCGCTGCCTTTCAAAAAAGGCGAGATAGTCAGGATCAAAAACTACGGCAGGCACAGCTTTGGTGATGAATACGCAGTTTTCACATTCCCCGATGACGAAGCTGACGAGCGTTTTATCAGAATGCTTGCCCACCACCGGGAGCGTGGTGATTATTCCGATATGAGCGTCTCTCTGACATATTTCAGACCCGACAAAAGTCACACCTGCGGCGGGGCATTCTGGTACGATCATTTCTATGTTCTTGACCTTGATTCCTGCGATGAGGGTGATCTTGACAAGGTTGAATACGGCACAAAGTATCTCGCCGCCGCATTTGATGTAAACAGCGGCTACGATATGTGGAACCTGATGCTTGATTATTCTCACGGCGATTTTGTGGGCGAAAGGGTGTATTATGATGCGGATAAATACTTGCGTGCAACTATACCACAAGTAGATTGACAACATAACAATAATATGTTATCATAGATAAAACTATCACAAGAAAGGAGAATCACCTTGCTTTTTACAATAACATACGAAGGAGAAAATACGCAGGAACTCGGATTCCTGCTTCATAAAAACCCCGAGCGTGCCCAGCAGTTTGAGCTGAATTACGGCAAGGCCTATGTCTTTTACCCTGAGGTATCAGACACCCGCACTACCGCCGCTCTGCTGCTCGACATTGACCCGTTAGACCTCGCAAGAGGTAAGGTCGGCAGCTCAGAGGGCGGTCTTTTTGATTATGTCAATGACAGGCCCTATGCTTCGACCTCGTTTATGAGCACAGCTATTGCGAGGGTGTTCAGTACGGCAATGGGCGGCAGGTGCGACAAGCGCCCCGAGCTTGTCACAAAGCCCCTGAAGCTGACGGCTACACTCTCGGCGCTGCGTGATAATAACTACACCGAGCTTGCAAAGGAACTCTTTGAGCCGCTTGGCTATGAAGTCACGACCGAGAGGGGCAAGGTAGATGATAAATTCCCCGAATGGGGCGATGCGCCGTATATCGACCTGACTATCAGCGGCGAAGTCACCCTCTCGCAGCTGTTAAACCACATCTACGTGCTGATACCCGTTTTTGATAAGCAGAAGCATTATTATATCCAGGAGGACGAGATCAGAAAGCTGCTCTCACACGGCGAGGGGTGGCTGGCAGAGCACCCGCAGCGTGAAAAGATAGCACGCAGATATTTCTACGCAAAGCACAGCTACGCAAGGCGTGCGATAGATAAGCTGCTCGAAGATGTGCCCGACGAGGAAATAGAAGATACGGAAGATACCTCCGAGCAGGAAAGCGAAAAGCGTGAATATACACCGCTCAACACTCAGCGTATGAATACCGTCAGAGATGCCGTGCTTGCGTCGGGGGCGGCAAGTGTTATCGACCTCGGCTGCGGTGAGTGCAGGCTTACATCGCTTCTGCTCAACGAGCCGCAGATAAAGAAAGTCACCGCCTGTGATGTTACCGTGTCAGTTCTTGAAAAGGCGGCACTAAGGCTACACCTTGACAGAATGGAGCCATTCCGCAGAAACAAGCTGACACTTATGCAGGCATCGCTCACATATAAAGATGAGCGTTTTTCGGGCTATGACTGCGCCTGCGTGATAGAGGTCATCGAGCATATTGAGCCTGCAAGGCTTCCTGCGTTTGAGCGCTCGGTGTTTGAGTTTGCAGCCCCACGCACAGTTATACTTACCACACCAAACATAGAATACAATGTAAATTACCAGCACCTTAACAAAGACTCGCTCCGCCACGGCGACCACCGCTTTGAGTGGACGAGGGCGCAGTTTAAAAAGTGGTGCGACAGCGTGTGCAGGCGCTTTGGCTACACCTGTGTTATAAGCGGCATAGGTGATGAAGATGCAGAGCACGGCACACCGACACAGATGGGAGTGTTCACAAAGAATGGATAAATTCAAGATAGAGATACCCGAATTCTGCCTTGTGGCACTTATAGGCGGCACAAGCTCGGGCAAGACCACATTTGCGAATAAATATTTTGCGCCGACAGAGGTGCTTTCGTCTGACTTTTTCAGAGGTATGGTATCTGACAGCGAGAACGACCAGTCGGCAACCAACGATGCTTTTGACCTGCTCTGGTATGCGGCAAACAAGCGCCTTGACAATATGAAGCTGACGGTCATTGACGCTACAAACATACAGAAGTCGGCGAGGGATAAGATATTGCAGACGGCAAAGGCTCAGAACGTTCATACAGCGGCGATAGTGCTCAATATTCCCGAAGAGATAATGCAGCAGCGAAACGAAGCACGCCCCGAAAGAAATCTCCCCAAGCGTGTTATACGCCAGCATTGCAACGACGTTAAGCGCACCATAAGAAACCTAAAGCGTGAGGGCTTTCGCTTTATCTACATAATCAATTCCTTGGAACAGCTTGAAAACTGCGAGATAGTGCGCACTAAGCTCTGGAACGACAAAAAGGACGAGCATGGGCCTTTTGACATCATAGGCGATATTCACGGCTGTTGTGACGAGCTTGAAACGCTTCTTGATAAGCTGGGTTATGTTAAAGCAGAGGGTGTTTACTCTCACCCCGAGGGTAGAAAGGCAGTTTTCTTAGGCGACTACTGCGACAGGGGAGAGCGAAATGCCGATGTTCTGCGCCTTGTTATGGATATGGTCAAGGGCGGCTATGCGCTTGCAGTTCCGGGCAACCACGATGTAAAGCTGCTAAAGCACTTAAACGGCAAAAAGGTACAGCACACGCATGGCCTTGACAGAACGATAGCCGAGCTTGAAGCAAAGGGCGATGAATTCAAGGCCGAAGTGCGTGAGTTCATTGACAGGCTCATCAGCCACTATGTGCTTGATGACGGCAGGCTCGTTGTATCTCACGCAGGGCTGAAAAAAGAGTTTATCGGCAGGGGCTCGTCAAAGGTGCGTGAGTTCTGCCTTTACGGTGAGCGAACAGGTGAGTTTGATGAATACGGTATGCCCGTTCGACTTGACTGGGCGGCTGATTACAAAGGGCGTGCGGCTGTTGTGTTCGGGCATATTGCCGCCCGTGAAGTAAGGGCTGTAAACGGCACATACTGTATCGATACAGGCTGTGTTTTCGGCGGCAAGCTTACAGCTATGCGCTGGCCGGAAAAGGAGTTTGTATCGGTAGATGCAAACAAGATATACTACGAGCCCGTAAAGCCCCTTGACGAGCCCGCCGATGACAGTATGGGCGATATGCTCACTGTAGGCGATTTCAACCGCAGACTGCATATCGAAACAGAGCTTATGCCGGGTATTGACATTCGTGAAAACAACGCCGCAGCAGCACTTGAGATAATGTCACGCTATGCCGCCGACCCGCACTGGCTTATATATCTGCCGCCTACAATGTCGCCCTGCGAAACAAGCGGCCTTGATGACTATCTTGAGCACCCATTGCAGGCTTTTGAGTATTACCGCAATCGTGGCATGAAAAAGGTAGTCTGCGAGAAAAAGCACATGGGCTCACGTGCGGTTGTGATAATATGCAGGGACAGCGAGGTTGCCGCAAGGCGCTTTGGTGTTGCTGACGGCACAAGGGGCATTATATACACAAGAACAGGCAGGCGCTTTTTTGATGATGATAAAACAGAAGCCGCCCTGCTTGACCGCCTTGACAAGGTGCTTTGTGAAACGGGCTTCTGGGCTGATTTTGACACCGACTGGGTGTGCCTTGACACAGAGCTTATGCCCTGGTCGGAAAAGGCGCAGGGGCTTATCAGGTCGCAGTATGCCCCCACAGGATATGCAGGCATCAGCAGCCTTTCGGCGGCGGTAGAGGCTTTAAAGAAAGCGGCAGCAAGAAAGAACGTTGCCTTTGAAGTTGACAGTTCAACTTCGGGGCAGAATGTCGATCTTGACGAACTGCTTGAAAAATACGCCGACCGCCTTGACGGAATGGGAAAATACATAAACGCTTACCGTGAGTATTGCTGGACAGTAAAGAGCATTGATGATTTTCGCATTGCGCCTTTTCATATCCTTGCGACAGAGGGAAAGGTGTATTCGGATATGACGCACGAGTGGCATATGGAGAGCATAAGACGCTACATCACAGGCAAAGACGAAGTGTTTATGGAAACGCCCTACATCGTCATCGACACCGAGGACGAGCAGAGCGTGCAGGCTGGCGTTGACTGGTGGATCAAGCTTACCGCCGGCGGCGGTGAGGGCATGGTCGTAAAGCCCGAAACCTATATCGCAAGGCAGGGCTACAGGCTGTTACAGCCTGCCGTCAAGTGCCGAGGGCGTGAGTATCTGCGCATAATCTACGGCTCGGAATACTTAGAGCAGGGGCACCTGAAGCGCCTTAAAAAGCGTTCGCTTGACCGCAAGCGCAGGCTTGCATTAAAGGAGTTGTCGCTTGGAATGGAGTCGCTTTACCGCTTTGTGAAAAACGATCCGCTTTACAGGGTACACGAGTGCGCTTTCGGCGTGCTGGCGTTCGAGAGCGAGCCGGTGGATCCGAGGTTGTAAAATATAATAATGCCGTCCCTCGGGGCGGCATTTTTTATGCTCAAAATTCTGCGCACCCCATGTGCTATTATAAATATACAGAAAGGGGATAGCAAATTGCAAAGATCAGCTTGCTTTACAGGTCACAGGAACCTGTCGGAGAATGAAAACACAGTATCAAAAAGACTGAGCGCCCTGCTTGAACGCCTTGTCACCGACGAGGGCGTGACCGACTTCTATGCAGGCGGTGCGGTGGGGTTTGATACCATAGCGGCAAAGTGCGTGCTTCGCCTGCGTGAGAAATATAAGCAAGTGCGCCTGCGTCTTGTGCTGCCATGCCCTAATGAAGAGCAGACCAGGGGCTGGACGGCCACGCAGAAATATGAGTTTAAGATAATTCTTTCTCGTGCAGACAGCGTGGAATATACATCAGACCACCTTTACAGAGGTTGTATGGGTGTAAGGAATGCAAGGCTTGTGGAGAGGGCTGATGCGTATTGTATCTGCTACTATGACAAGACCCGCAAAAGCGGCACCTCGCAGACGGTAGGCATGGCAAAGAAAAAGGGACTTGAGATAACAAACCTGTTTGATCGGAAAGGAGAATAATCGTGGATATTTACAGCTATTTCAATTCAAAAACGGTGGGTGAATACTGCCGCAGCATAGGGTATGGATTTAACACCTATGAAACGGCATTTATCATCAATGATTGCAGATCAATAAGCATTGACAAGAAGGTCGAGCTGTTTTCGGAAGTTATGAGAACAATGCCCGATTACAAAGACGAACGCATAAAGCGTGACTGCGGCAATGAGAGCCTTTTCTATGTGCTTAAAAACAGCATTATCCACGATGACTATATCCACGCCCTCAGCTTTTTCAAAAAAGAAGGCAACGGGCTTGTTTATCACTTCGGGTATTATTCTAACGACTGTGAGAGCAGTTTTGATGATAAGGCTTTGTATTCAAGCTATGACAAGGCACTTTCGGCGCTTAAAGATGATATAAATGACAGGGAAGATGAAAAGGTGTATGGCTTTTATATAACCGCAAGAAAGCCCGACAGCGACAAGTATATACAGGCATTCCTGACAGATGAGCTTGAAATAAACCGCATCCGGCATAATTTCAGCGACCAGTCGATGCTTTTTGAGTGCAAATGGGTGTATATCCCCACGCCGTTTAAAAATGGCGATATACTTATCCCGACAGCGGAATACCGTGGGTATGGGCCAATGGTGTTAAACGGCATCTGCTATGCCGACAAAGATGAAAAGTGGCTTGAAAATGCCAGGGCAGAATATGATAGCTCGGATATGACCGCCTACGGCTACTGGCTCGGCAAAGACGGCTATCTTTATGACGAGTGCGTTCACGATTACCACAATCTTGAATACTTCACAGGTGAGTTTTGTACCTGCACTCCGCATACATGCAGATTTACAGACTACCGTTTACTCAAAGCCGTCAGCGCTTCGATGAAAGGCGAGATACCCACCCCTATGCTCCTTGTGGCAAGTGATTCGATACGCAGGGAAAAAGAATATCGGCAGTCATTCCCCGGCTGGGATTACACCGAGGAGGCATACAAAAAAGCAGGGATAGAGGATATTCTTACAAAGCGCAGGCTGTGGGAAGAATATGATGAGGAAAGATATAACAAAGGTGATGGATAGGAGGCCGCTATGAATTTAAGCAGCTATAAAGCTCAAAATAATGGTATGGTTTCTGACAAATATGACCCGCAATTTGCAAAAGCCGTAACGGAGTGGCTGTATAGCCTGATCGATGATGCAGGGATAACAGAGGAAGAATGGAAAGAAGCTAATGAAGGATATGATGCCGAAATGGGTGAAAGATTTCATAAGGACATATTGACTATACTGGGCAGTATCATTGATGAGTCGGGAATAACCGCCAAGGATCTCACTCCCGAACACCGCCTGGGTGATCACTTTGAAGCAAACTGCCTTGCCAAAAACCACAGCAAATGTTCGTCGCCCGAAAAGGTGTATTATGATTTTAAAGACAACAGTCAGTATGTGGAGTATGACAGAAAGATATCAAAAGAGATAGAAAAATCCGACAATATGATAGGCTCATTATTTGATTATGAAGGCATATTACCCGCTCTGGAAAAAGTATTTGAGTGTGATTCTGCCGTGATGTTCTGCAACAGCTGTGGTTTATATAAAGATAAGCATATTATCGGTCTGTCGCTGATATCTTCATCAGACAGTGTGACGAGAAACTATAAAAGCGGGAAAACAATAAACGTATGTATAAAAAACTGCAAAGGAGAAACTCTCGTACTGTATCCGGTTGATGCAGGTGTTTTAGAGGATAAGTTCAGATCGCTGACAGTGGAATACAAAGAAAACTGACTTTGCAAAGGAGGACGCTATGAATTATACCGAGTTCAGAAAGATAATAGACAGCACCCCCGAAACGCAGGGGCTGGAATATAAGTCTGCGGCATTATGGCTCCACCCGCAGTTTCTTCCGCTTTGTGTAACATCACTTGGCGGCTGTGCCGATAAGGTGATAAGAATACCTGCCAGGGCTGTCAATAAGTATTCAAATGAGGTTTCGGTAACGGCGATAGGCAGCGGAGCGTTTGCGGGAAACACCGCTGTTACTGATATTATCCTCTCATCAATAATCAGCAGGATAGGTGAGGGGGCGTTTTCAGGCTGTTCCTCGCTTGAGCGGATAACTATTCCAAAAAGCGTTAAGCAAATATATCGCCACACATTTGAGGGGTGCAATTCGCTCAAAGACATCTACTATGAGGGCACCCGTGAGGAGTGGGAGAAGATCGAAAAGAACACAGAAACCCGTGAGTTTGAGTTCGGTGAGCTTATCCCCGGAACGCCGGTGCAAAAACTGACAGCCGAAAGAATTATCAGAGTCCCGGGCAGCGAAGCGCTCGTTCTTGCAAATCTGCACTTTCGTTGTGAGCTTCCTGAATAAACACAGTAATTGACGAAAAAGAGATAATGTGATAGAATAAAACTGAGGTGATGATTATGGCAAACAGACCAGCATATTATATAAAAGACGGAAAAGTTTGTGAGCGAGACTTTGAGTTTCAGTGGTTCGCAGGCTTTGCCCCCAGCCAAAAACAAAAGTCGATAGCAAGCCTGCATAATGCAATCAAGGCGCTCGGCCCTGATGCAAGACCGCTAGAGATAAGCACCAAGGGAACCGATCCGCTTGGTGTGATGCTGAGTGCTTTTAATCTGAAGCTTGACGGCCGTCCGCTTGAATGTGTTTTCCAGTCGTCAAAAGTGTTTAATGATAGCACAGGCAAGCCCCACACCGAATGGCTCACTCTTCACCCGAAGGAGGCCAAGGCTGCCGCAGGAGAACTGCATGGGCAGGGCTTACAGCTTGTGGCTTTTTCATATAACGGCTATGAATTTCCGCTGACACCGACTACGGCGTTTTATGATTATATTTATATAAAGGCCGTCTGTGAGTCACTAAGCGAGGCTGATATAGCCCGCATAAAAGATTATGACTATTTCACCGATATAGAATTCAACCCCCGCAGAAGCGTCAACACCCAGGCAAGAACAGCCGCACTCATCAAGGTGATGCTGACCGAGTATGGCTCTCTGCCTGATATGCCGCCGGAGGAGTTTATCGAGTTTCACAGGGGAGTTTTATAACAGATAACCGACAAAAAAACAAGCCCCCAGCCGCACAAAATCGTGCAGCCGGGGGCTATTATTTTATCCAATAGGTTCCTTCTTAATCTCAATCATCTTGCTTTATATTTTTTTGCATATATAAGGTATTATATATATTCCCATATTCAAAACTCCTTTCAAATTCTTTTACGCAATCTCGCTGTGATCATGACGATACCAATATATCATATCATCATTCAGCTTGACATCATCGACCGATATATCAGTTATAAGCTTTATCCCGTCAGAGCTTTTCGCACGACAGAGCAGATTATATAACTCGCCCGTATATTTTGTCACTGGGCTTATCTCAATGCTTTCAAATGTAAGCCCACGGCTTGCATTATATGATAAAGCATCAGCCGGAATAATCGGCAGCTGAGTAAATTCGCCCTCTGATCTTAATATAAGTTCCTCTTCGTAAAATTCGTTTATAACGTAGTCTGAGGTATATTTATGCCATGTGATGGGTTTGACATAAACTATATAATCATCGATTCGGACCTTTATACTGTTGTTTTCAAACCCATAAAAATAGCCTATATCGCCACGTTTATATGCGCCGTCTTTGTCGTCAGATATAAACATAATTCTCTGCCCGAAATATAAGTGTAAGTCTATATATGTGGGGAATTCTTCCTCGCATATATTGCCTTTTTTCTCGCCGGTATATATAGTCTTGCAATTGCTGGAATTTATATATCCGTCAAGTGTGTATTTATATGCTCTGCGAGATGAAGCTAATATTTTTATAGGTTCATCGCCCTCTTTACAATTAGAGTTAAACCAATTTATCGCAGATATATCCCCAAGCCTAAGACTTTCAAGTGTGCTTTCAAGTTCTGTATCTTTGCGCTTTATACGTAAGTCTATATTCACAAAGCCGAATAAATCCCACTCCAAAATCTCAATGGGGGAGACGTTTGAAGTTCCTCCAATGCCCATATAACTCAATATATCTCCGACTAATATAACTCTCGGAAAGTGATTGGTTCTTTCACTTATACTATATATCTCTCCCAAATCATCTGCCGACATAGAATCTGCATTAAATATAATCAGCACGTCGGTTATATTTATTACTTGCTTTGCTTTGGTATTTATAACGCTGTGAAGTGCAACGCACCCACGCCTTACTGCCTCGCTGTCAACAGCTGATGTCATAAGTAAATTGTGCGAATCTTTTATAGCCTTGATATATTCATCAAGCACCTCCTCATCGCCCATATACCATACGTTTGTGTTGTTTCTTACAAGCTCGTTAAGAGCCTCGCCTCTGGTTGTGATTTTTCTCATTTTTATAAATCCTCCTTAAATATAGATTCGGACATATAAAAAAGAGTCCAGAGGTTTCGATTGAAACTCTGAACTCTTTATATTTATAACTCCGTACTTATATTATATCACATCAATGGTAAAAAAACAAGTAATGAAGATGAAAAATGGGGTATATGGGCTTATATATGGAGGAATTATACCATACTTTTTTATATTTGGCAATAATCTTTTATTCTATATCCTTGTCAAACAGTGTTTTGGGCATAACACTTATAATTGCGGATTTTTCCTTGTTCTGCAAATAACTGTCATTTAACTTTTTCTTGTTATATTGCAGATATGTGCCATTTGTTTTTTGTATAAGCAGCGACGTATAAAACTGCTCTGCACTGAAAAACTCAGTGCTGTCTATATAATTATAAGGCTTTTCTAAAATATCATCAAGTTTGCCGTCCTTTATAAGCCCGGATGATAGAATCAGCCATTCAAATGATTCCGGAAGATATGCACTTATACCCTTGTTTTTTCTATTTGAGTAGTCATATAGCATTTCCATATATGCGCCGAAAGCCGCACTGTCGGCTATTATAAGTATTTTTTCGTCATTATGCTTTTTAAGCTCGTTTAGTATATTGGCATTCCCGTTTGATGAGCAGCATTTATAATTCCATTCTTCAAAGACAGATTTAAAAAACTCAAATCCTGCTCCTGAATCCTCAATTATAACTGTTTCGGGCTTTATATATTTCTTTTCATTTGGATAAATCCTGTAAAGAGAGTTATATGTTTGTTTTAGTGAAAAATACTTTCTTCCTCTTATTCCATATATAGCTTTTATATTTATAGGAAGCTCAAAAAGGTTTTCCCTTGTGATTATAACAAAATAGTTGTCTGAATTCTTTATCAATGATGCAAATTCTTCCGTTCTAACAAAGTCATTTCCTTCGTCTATAAATATAACGCTGTCAGAGGTGCTATTTATATCTCTTTGCCAGTTGCTTTTTTCAATGACAACGCATCTTTTATCAGATATAAGTGTTATACCACTGTCTTCGCCATATTGCTGATACTGATATATCATATCAACAAGTGTTGTCTTGCCTGTCGCACTGTCGCCCTTTATAACAGATATATTATATTCCAGATCGAGCTTGAACACGCTTTTGTTATTTCGTATTTCTATATGTCTGATACCTTTCATTTCTGCGGCCTCCAGACATATTCACCTGCAAGGTCTATAAGTTCTGACATATTATGAGCAATGCCGCCGTTGTTTATTACCTTTATAGTAAATTTCCCGTTGCCGAAATCCATCATGTGATGAAGATTTATCGTTATATCCTGCTCTTTGCCTATTTTAAGCAGCCATTTTGAGCAGTTGTCGCCGCAGGTAGAAGCATTGAATATTTTGCCCGATCTGTCGTGCTTTACAAGTATAAGGGTTTTTACTCCACCAGAGAGCTTTGTGGCGGGTATTGCACCAAGCACAGGACTATCTATAAGATTTGCGCTCTTAACTTCAGAGCCATCAATGCTTTTTATCATTTTTACAGATAATGCGTCTGTTATCCATTCGTCTTCATATGTGTTATTAAAATATATGCTTGTATTATATATAGCTTTAGGCATATCGCCATAATATATGCTTAACATTCCGCCGCCCCCTTTATTTATATATAGTATATCACAATATAAAGAAAAAATCAATATGGCATATATAGAGGCTTATATTATATTTTTTCGTTCATAAACATAACCAACAATCACCCCAGCCCCCTTATTATATAAATCAATATAACTTACTATAATTTACTATATCTGACTATACCCAGCTATACGTAACTATACCCAACTATATATATCGCAAAATATACTACATATAATACATACAATACATGTAATACAACCAATACATTCATTACATGCAATACATATACTACATGTCATACAAGTAATACATATATGACATATATTACTTTATAAGATAATGCTGCACCGTTGTGTCGCTCCTGAAATGGTGCAGAATCGTCACAGACACGTATAAAACCGCCACCCTGTCGAATCTATAGTTTTTTCCTTGAGATATAAGCAGCTTCTTGCCTGCACCTCGTAAAAAATAAGGCTTGTCTAAATCCTCTAAAAGCGGTTTATTGTATTTCCTGAATATACTCTTTACAAAATCCTTATAATACTCCCGTCTTTCAGGATTTGTGGTTATATCCGCCATAACTCGGTTATATTCGTCCACCGCACATAACGCCCTTGCGTGGTGTAAATCTGCATCATGCTTCATCTGCTCCCTTGATAAAAGCGTTTCCCTGCCTGCTTTTATAGCCTGCGACATATATTTATATAGGATTTCGAGTTTAGAGAGGTCAGATATATAAGTCTCGTTGTGCTTACCGCCCTTGCCTTTGGAATATATATAAGCGCATTTTTCTCCAATGCGAATGTCATTTATATTTACCCTTGCCAGCTCGTTTCTGCGCAAACCTATTGCCCTGTTTAATTCAAGTGCTTCAAATGCACGTTTATCGTTATATTTATCCCTCACAGCAGAATTTACGCTGCGCTTAACTTCAGAATAACGCCGTATAGGGTGCGTATAATCTACCACATATTGCCCGGTAGCTTTGCAAACAGACGCTAACTTTAAATTTATTGTGTTTGGCGAATCGCCCTTGCGAACTAAATAATCTATATACGGCTGAATATATCTTATACTATCCTCCACAGTTATACGTGTCGTGCCCGCCTGCGTATATACATAGTCTGAAAAGTCCTTTATAAAGCGGATATAATTCTTCATAGTAGAATAGCTGAATATTTTATCCTTTGCTGCATCTATATGTAAGAGCTGTTTATTTATATAGGATTTTGACTTTCCGGCGTTTATAAGTTCCTTATATTTTTGCCGCCTAAGTGCCTGGGTTTTTGACTTATATGCCTTTTTACTCTCGCCGTATGCCGCCATTCTCTCTAAATTTGCCCTAAGTGCGTAAGTAAGCTGTTTCGTTCTCGTTTTCATATATATATCCTCCTTTGTTTATGTCCGTTAAGTTTTAATTTGCCGCTAAATAACACTATTGTTTTATCTTTCAGAATGGAAGTTGGTCCTCTCCCTGCGGCTATATGTGCATTTATAGACTGCACCGTCTTCTGGCAATTTAACGTCTTGTCTTGACGAGTCGGTAAATTATCAGATATATAACCCCGACTAAGTCATATATATAATTGGTTTTCCGAATCGTTTATCGGTTTTTAACCTTATTATATATCTGAAGCACTTATCAGATCTATACTTATATTCTGCCGCCGAGCGCTTACGGCGTGCGTTTTCCCGTGCAAAGGCTTTGTTCCCCACTTGCTGTCAGGTTACACCGCAAATGAGTTTGCAACTCATTTGGGTATAACCCGACGCAGGATATAATAAAAGAGGATATATGTTAAAAGCCTTCTTCTATGAAGACTTATAAAAAGGAATTTGAAGAGTTATTTCTTATCTCTTTACGGACATAAAAAGAGTCCGGTGGATTTATCATACACCGAACTCATAAAAATAACTCTTATATATATTATACCATAAAAGAATATAAAAGGAAACCTGCCGATTTCAGATTTTAAGAAGATATATATCTTCGGGAGATTTTATGGTTATAAATCTGTCCTGGGGAAATATATATACAAGAACAGCTTTATTCTGATTTGCAAGGTTCTTTATATTGTTATATGTGCCTCTGCTCTTTCCGTCCCAGAGCATATATCCGTAATCGTCAGCGACAGCCATTTGATTATCTTTGCTCGCAAAGAATTCATAGCCCGATATATACGGCGGAACATATACGTTATATATATTATATCCGCCTACGTTATTTCTTGCCTTGCCGTTTGAGGCATATATAGTTATATTACGGTAATAGTTTTGGTGGCAGAATTCCTGAACCAGACTGTCTGCCCCGTCTGCATCGCCAATGATTATATTATATTGGTTTCTCATTATATTTATAAGGCGCTGCTTTGCCTTTTCTGGGATATATGTTATATTACGGGAGCTTGCTATAAATACTGTCATTGTTTTCACCTCGTAAATTTATATTGTTTCCGTTCTGTTCCAATTAAATTGGTCAGGCTGATATATCTGCCTGCCGTTATGACATAAAAACCACCGCCTTATATGACACTATAATATATTATAGGATAAGGCGGTGATTTGTCAAGGGATATTTGGGGAGAGGAACAAGTGGAAAATATAATAAATTATAAGCCGTAATACTTTATATTTACTTGATTGCTGTATATCAGATGTCGTTCAGCACATCTCTGAACTCCTTAATGTCTTTAATGCTTATATCCTTTATATATAAGTCAAATAAGGCTTCATCGACAGCCTTTTCCTGCTCTTCAGTCAGCTTGCCGTCAGGCTGATGGCTTTTGATGATTCTTACATATTCATCCTGCGCCGCCACGATTGCGGCAAGAACAGCCGCTTTAAGTTCAATACCGCAATTGTCGGTAAAATCTTTACTGTCAGCAGATATACTTTCTAAAAAGCTGAAGTCTGCCTTGTGGAAAACTCTTGCATTTGATGTGTCTGATTTAATGCTTATCATAAAAATCCTCCTCATCTATTTTATATGTGCTGTATGATTCTTCAAAAGACGATAACCGTGCTCATTGCTGAACACGGTTATTGCTTTATGTGCCCGAGGGTGTGCCGGATAGCTTTTCAATAACCTTATCAAGAAGCTGTTCCTTTTGCGTAAGGCTCATTTCCTGTTTGTTTATGTTGTCGATTATAAGCTTTGCCTGACACTCGGCAACTCTCTTACACAGGTTTTCCTTACCCTCGGTGGTGGTGGGCATATGTACTATTATATTCATAACATTCCTCCTCATAATAAATTGTAAATTAACTCTTCGATACACAAAACTAAGAATCAAACTTACTGTACATATTATAGGATATTCAGAGTAAAAATGCATTATAACAAAGGACTTTTTGAAAAAATATGTCTTTTAATCGTTCAAAAGTGCGTATTAACGGGCTTTTGAAAAACAAAAATGCACATTTTTTCAAAACATCCCACAATCACTTTCTATTCTTTGATTTTCAAGTTATAATTTGTCTTGTTAAAGGTTTTCAACATCTAGAAAACGAGGAGGACTATAATTATGCCAAATATAAAAACAAAGCCTACCAAGGATTTCACATCGATAAGGAATAAAATGATTAGGGATAAAAGGCTCAATCTGGTCGATAGAGGGCTTTTGGTCACCATGCTTTCATATGGGAAGAACTGGAATTTCACAATTAAGGGCCTTGCCTCACAGATGAATGACAAAGAGTCTAGGATAAGGACTGCGCTTAAGCGGCTTGAAAAGGCAGGGTATCTTGTAAGAACTCGGATTCGTTCTGAGGGAAGAATCGTAAAATGGGATTACACTTTTAAGGATGAGGTGCTCACAGAAGAAGAAATAGCCACCGCCAGAAGTATAAATGTTGATTCAAAAGAATACAATAAATCTGACGATAAGCATGATGCAGATATACCCGAACCGCCTGAAAATGAGAAAAATGATAGCTGTAATGAAAGTGCAGAATATGACCCTCTATATGAAAGAAAAAAGTATACTGAAATAATCAAAGAAAATATATCATTTGATGACCTGGCTGATTGGCTCTCTTATAAAGAGGCTATGGATATAGTTAATATAATGGTTGATCAGGTATGCAGCCAAAAGCCGACTGAGGATATAGGCGGAGATAAATATCCGAGAGAAGTTGTTAAGGATGTGCTTCTTAAGGCTGATATAGACTGTGTTCAGACAGCTGTTTCAAATATGAGAAAGACTTTTGGAATCCGCAATCCGAGAAAGTATTTTATATCCACGTTGTTTAATGTCACGAAAACATATAGCTTTGACGAGGGCTGCGAAAACCGCTCGGCGGATTATATGTATGAAAAGAGTCACTAAATATAAAAGTGAACCGTACCACAGCCCCTATGGCAAATTAAATTAAGCAACAAACCGGCTTCGCAATTCAAGCGGAGTCAGTTTTGTTTTTGGTTGAATCTCTTATTCATGCTGCTGTATGTGTCTGTGACTTCTTGTCATAACAAACTTTCTATGGCTTTAATTATAAGCTTGAATGCGATTTTCAAAATCAAGGTTTTCTTATTGTGGAGAAACTATATTTAGGTTTTATGCGTATATATAAAAGATAATAATTATTAAAAACTCAATTATATGAAAATGTCAATCTATCATCGGATGGAGGGAGGATTGATTTGTGAGCATATACATTTATTAGTGCTTTCAGAAAGAAAATGAAGTGCATAAAAGGAAGTTGTTTATGAAAAAAACGAAAAAAGCTTGACAAATCGGCTTTAATATGCTATAATGTATATGAGCCAAAATATAGGTTCGTAGTTTTAGGTCTTGAGTTTAGTGTGCAAATAGGCGAAGTGTGCCCATTTGGAATCCTAAGCT
>CADAGC010000029.1 GCA_902787365.1 uncultured Ruminococcus sp.
TTGTGGGGGCTGTGCTCTTTCCGGGGCTGGCTACCTTTATGCCGCCCTCGTGGGAGGGTGTCAAGGGCTTTCTCACCGACCCGATAGTGGGGTCTGTGATAGGGTTTGTGATAATGACGGCGATTTTAGTGTGGATATTCTTTGATGACGGCAAAAAGCACGCCGCCTACGAGGAGTGGAGCTGGGAGAATATCCTTATTATAATAGTACTGATGCTCATGGCGGCGTTCGTGCCGTCGGTGTTCCGTGAGTCGTTCAAGGAGAGCGCCACGATGACGGTGGTCTACAACGGGCTGTATTATCCGCTTTCGTGGCTGTGCGACGGCGTAGGCACGGGGCTTACACGCACCTACAGGGAAGAGGTCAGCCACGGTCTTGGTATGCCCTACACGATAGGCGTGCTTGTGGGCAACGGCATACAGCTTGGGCTTTGCTTTGCGGCGTATGTGGTGTCCTTCAAGATGTACGTCAGAGCGCATCCTGTTATCCTCAGGGCGATGAAAGAGGAGGAGGAAGAGGACGACGAGGGCGCCCAAACGCTTGATTGATGCATACCGAATCCCTCCGTCACCGACGCCAAAGGGCGGCTGTGGTGGAGGGGTTTCCCACGGCAGAGGTGTCTCTGTTACTTGTTTTAACATTTCACAAAATATGTTCAAAAAATAGTACTTATACCACGGGCGGGGGCTGATGTGAGGAAAACACGGCTTTCGCCCTGATGCTTTATTTATAAGGTTTTGAGAGTCAGACTATCATTTGCTTTCGTGTCGGTTTCGTGAAAGGGTAATTTGCGTGATTTATTAACAAAGATACAAAAATATTAACTTTAGAGGACAATTTTTGCCCATTTTTGTTAATTTGGGGATATCAATTGGAAAAAGTAACAAAAATGCGGTCAACTTTTCGTCATATTTTCCTGAAAAAGTTTTAAATAATAACTTGATTATATTGTGAAAAAATGTTATAATGATAAAAAGTGTGTTTGTATGTATTTTGGTTGTTCGCTAATCCATTCGTGGCGTGCAGCGTGTATGACAGGCACGTCTATTGTTGGAGGTGTAACTTAAGAAATGAAAAAATTTGCCTATGTTGCAAAGGATACTTCGGGTAAGACTATAAAAGGCACCTTGGAGGCCGAGACCGCCAATGACGTTCTCGACAGGATCCACGAGCAGGGCTGGTATTGCGTAAGCTATACCGAAGCATTGGGCGGCGGCTTTGGAAAGAAAGGCATCCATAAGTTCAATGCAAAGGAAATGTCCTACTGCTGCCGTCAGCTGGCGGCTATGATGACCTCGGGTCTTACGATCGTCAAGGCGCTTGATATCCTTTACAAACAGGAAGAAAAGAAAGGTCCTCAGGAAGCATGGCAAGGCGTTTATGAGGACGTTAACAAGGGCTCGACCTTTACCGAGGCCTTGAGAGCGAGAGAGGGCAGCTTCCCTGACTTCTTCATCTCGATGGTCGATGCGGGCGAATCAGCAGGTACTCTCGACGTTACGATGCAGAGACTGAGTGATTACTACGATAACACCAACAAGCTCAACAACAAGGTCAAGGGCGCTATGATCTACCCTTGCGTTCTGGGCGTAATGGTTGTTGCTATCGTAATCATCATGTTTACATTCGTAATGCCTACATTCGCAGGTATGATGGAAGAAGATGAGATGCCCGCTATCTCGAAAGCGCTGTTCGCTATCTCAGACTTCTTGAAGAGTAAATGGTATATCCTGATAGGTGCTCTGGTGCTGATAGTCATCGGCTGGATCTATGCACTCAAAGTTCCGTCCGTCAGGATCAAGTGGGACAGGTTCAAGATCAAGTGCCCCGTAGTCGGGCCGCTGATCGTTACGATCTATACCGGTAAGTTCGCCGAAACGCTTTCGTCGCTCTACTCCAGCGGTATCCCGATGGTAGAGTGCCTTGAAAGATCGTCAAGGATACTGGGTAACACATACATCAATGAATGCTTCATACAGGTCATTGATGAGGTCAAGCAGGGTCAGTCGCTGTCAACAGCGATCTCCAAGACAGAGATATTCAGCGGTATGTTCTGCTCGATCATTTATGTTGGTGAAGAGTCGGGTGCTCTCGATGAGATACTTGAAAAGACAGCAGCATTCTACAACGAAGAAGCAGATGCGGCAGTCGGCAAGCTCGTAGGCCTTATGGAGCCTGCTATGATCATTATCATGGGTATTGCTATAGGTCTTGTTCTTGCAGGTATATTCCCGATGCTTTACGGCGGTCTTAAGGACGTTAGCTAATTGCACAGAGGCAGGGGAGAGAAAGCCCCCCGCATCAGGCAGTAAAAAATTATTAATGAGGTGAATAGGTAAAATGCTTTCATTTGATATTTCGGATAAGCAGATCAATATCGTCAAGGGTGACAATGCCGGCAACAGAATAAAGATCGACAAGTCCTTTACCCTTGATATCCCCGAGGACGAGGATTATATACTCAACGGTGAGGTAATAAACCTCACAGGCCTTGCAGAGTATATTCTCACAAATCTTAAGTCTGAGAATATGATGGATAAGGACGCTGTAGTCACATTCTCATCAAGCAACGTAGTTTTCAAGGAGCTTATCGTTCCTAACGCAAAGGGCGAGGCTTTCCTTACAATGGTACAGAATACCATGAGCCACGAAATGGGTATCACAGATGATTACTCCATTTCCTACACCAAGGTGGGTGCAGCAGGCGAGGACAACCCGGGCGCTGTAAAGGTACTTGCTACCGCCTGCCCCAGCTCGCTCGTTGACAGCTACAGAAAGCTCTTCACGATACTCAATATCCAGTTAAAGAGCGTTAACATCGGCTGTAACTCTATCGCACGTATAGTTCTGGCAGATAAGTCAAACCTTGAAAAGATGCCCCTTCTCGTGTGTCAGCTCGATAAGAACTTCTTAGGCCTGACACTCTTTGAGAATGGCCAGATGGCATTCGCAAGATACGTTCCTATCTCTGAAGAGGATTACGGCTCTGAGGACTATATCCTCGAAGCACTCAATGAGAACATCTTCAAGATGGAGCAGTTCAATAAGGCAAGAGGCGGCAGCGGTCTTTCCAACGTTATCCTCTACGGCGTTATCGACGACTATATAAAGGTAGTCGATGCACTCGACGGCCTTGTAGCTCAGGTTTCCGTTCTGAGCGTTCCTTCCCAGATCTCGGGCTTTGAGAACTTCGAGTTCACCGTATTCGCTAATGCGATCGGTGCTCTCTACAGAAGAAATAAGGATACCGAGCGTATCAACCTTCTCGAAGTTGACCAGATGCAGGGCAAGGGCGGCAGCGGCGGCATAAGCTCGCTGGCAGTTACCGCAGGTATCATAGCAGTTGCTTCTATCGTGGCAATAGCTGCTATCACAATAGTTATCAAGCTGCGTACTTCTTCTCTTGAAAAGGATATCGAGGAAGACGAGAAGCAGATAGCAGAGCTTAACCAGAAGCTCGCTAACAATGATATACTCAAGATACAGCTGCAGGCTATGAAGACCTTCGATGAGGCGGTTGTTGATGAAAGAGCTGCTCTTACATCATGGCCTAAGTTCGATAACGACCTTAAGAAGAAGATCGATAAGGCTTTTGAAAAGGTTAAGAATGCAGAGTATACGGGTATGGAGTATAACCTTGACAGTGGTACTGTAGTTATTAGCAACGTTACCGTTAAGGATCAGAAGGATGCTACAGACCTTATCAGAGCACTTAAGGATATCAAGGATGATACCAAGGAAGGCGGCGTGTTCCTTACCGACGTTTCCTTCGAGGGCTTTGAAAAGGACGAGGATGATAAGTATTCACTTGGCGACCTCGAGCTTACCATAAACCTTGACGCAGCCAAGGAAGATAAAGATGATACCAAGACAGAAGAAAAAACAGAGGAGGCAGCTGAGTAATGAAGCTTACATACCGTGATAAAATTATGCTGATAGGTGCCGTTGTTATTATTCTTTGGGCAATAGGTATCTTCCTTATAATCAAGCCGGCATTTTCGGATATGGACGATAAGTCCAAGACCAAGGACTCCAAGGATAACGAGGTAGTCGTTCTCCAGCAGAGAGTTGACCAGGAAGCAAACCTTAAGGACGACCTCCAGAAGGCTTACGATCAGGCTGTAGAGCATACAAATGAGTATTTCTACAAGCTCGATACTAAGGAATCTGTAACAGATACTGTAAGAGATCTTCTTTACACCAAGAAGAGAGAGATAGTTAATACAAGCTATACGATCGGAGACCTCGAGAGCAACGCTGTAACTAACTATTCTTACTCAAAGGCAGAAGTATCCAGCTCACTCCAGGAGCAGGTAAACCTTATCAAGAATTCAGGTAAGGCTGAAGAAAAAACTGACCCCAATGCAGCAGCACCTGCATCTATCTACGCTTACAGCATAGATTCTGACTATGAGTGCACACTCGAAGAGCTGCTCGCATTTGCTGATTCTCTCGAGTCTACAGATCAGCAGTCGTTCATAATCCAGTCGATATCTATTGAGGACGTAAACGAAAAGGGCAAGATCACAGGCCAGATGTCCTTTAAGTACTACATGGCTCCTAAGGTTCCCAAGCCTGCTGCACTTGGCGGCGACGACGAAGACAAGAAGGACGAGGCAAAGGACGACAAGGAGGACGAATCCTCTAAGGCTTCGTAATAAAAGCTTAATATTTCACTTGTAGGTGGCGGGTTTTTCCCGTCGCCGAAAAGTGCTATATATTAATTAAAAATTTTATTCGTGTAATTTGTTATATACAATGCACACGATAAAAGGAAATAACCCTATAGAATTGTGAATTTTAACGGAAAGGTGGTTTTTATGGAGAAATGCAGATTCAGGCGCAACGAAAAGGGCGCCGTGCTCCTGACAGTCTTGTGCGTAATGCTGATGATGATCATTCTCGTTGGTGCGTCAATATCATTTGTCAACACTACGAGCAAAAAGACCTACAGGACGTTCCAGTCGGAACAGGCTTATATGACGGCATCTACTTGTCTTGAAACATTCGTAAAAAAGATCGAGTATGACACATTGCCAAAAAGTGATAGCCCGAGTACTTCGGAGGAAGATCAGAGAAAGCAGGCCGTTAAAAACCTTATAGCACTATCCGAAGACAACGGTGGGGCAGGCTATGAGTATGACGTTCTTATCAATGATGAGAAAGATATTGAAAGAATGGGCAGCTGCACTATCAGAGTATCGAAGTATAACGATACAACTATCGTTATTACTGCGACTGCAAAGTTCGGCTCTGAAGAAGAGCAGGTTGCTGCTTATGTACAGACAGAGGTTCCGAATAAACATAATAGTTTCTCAAATGCTATCGAGATATGTCTCGATAAAGGCGGTACTTTTAACAATCTTCATGTTCTTGGAGATATGGCGACTATCACGGGTAATGATAAGACCCAAACCTATTACATCAGCAATGAGACAAGTGTTGATGGTGCGCTTCAGATATACGGTAATGTTAAAGGCTCCGCAAACCCCGGTGTTCATTTCGGCCCCGGTTTAACTTCCAACTCAGTTGGCGGTTGTGTGAAGATTTGGGGTAATATGTATCTGGATAATGGCTGGAAAGCTATAACAGATATCGCTAAGGCAGATACAAACCAAGATAATTTTATACTTGTTATGGGTACAATAAAGCTTGCATCATCAGGCTTTGTGATCGGTAATATTCCCGCCGGCAATATTTCTAACCCCCAAGATTTTGGCCTTGAGTTAGCTACTGAGCCTAAATCCAAGCGTACAAACAAGGGTGAGGTTGATGTTTATTGCCATCAGTTTATAGGCTCTAATACTTTTAAGTGCCTTGGCAATATGGTAATAACAGGTGAATCTACAAGCTACGGCTCTTCATATGCACTTGATCTGACTAACTGTGACGGCGGCGAGATATATGGCGATCTTTTGGTAAACGGCACTATTTCCAATACGCATAATGGTAAATTAAAGGTTCATGGTAATGTTTACTGCACAACAGATATTCCTGATTGTATTGAGGTTTTAGGTCCTACATCTGGCGATGAAAAATATAAACGTGAGAAGGTTACTGCTCTTCCCACATCAAGCAGATATGCTGTTCCTCAGTTTGAAACCACACTTAATGAATATCAGTATTATCCTGAGGATCTTATTGCTAACCCCGATTCAAACATAGGCAAGCTTAAGAGCCAGTATGATGCACTTCATACAGGTTCTGAGAAGAGAATGATCGATGTTTATAATAAGAACCTTACTAATGGCTACAGCTATTCAGGCTCCGGTACAACTGTTTCTCAGTCAGCGGGCTCAAGCGTAGTTAAGGTAACAAGCGATGGTATTACATCTGAGTATTTTGGCGTTATCGATGAATCATGTGTTTATGTTGACGAGTGGACACAGGCTAACGGCGACGGAACAACACCTGTAAAGACTCTCAGCGGTAACTCCGGTGAGCACAAGAACGGCAAGCTTCTTGTTCACGTAACAAATAAGGATATCATAATCCTGCTCAGAACAGGTGCCGGCTCTGGCGAAGGTACAAAGAGCTTTGCTGATGCACCTACTATCGTAGTAAAGAATGACTCACCTGACACCAACCCTCACTTCTGCTATTTCATAACAGATGCGGGCAAGAATGTCGGCTATAAGACAGAGGCAGACAGGAAAAATAATCAGAAGAATGATTTTGGTCTGTTTAAAGCCAAGATAATCGACTATGATCTTTATTCCAAGATGTATAGCTCAACTGTACTTCTTGATGAAAATGCTTCTCTTCCCAAGGATTGCTCAACTGTTTCCAATTACAATTTAAGCTTTGCTCTTAATATGACAGATTCTGATATTGCAGGTGCAACTAAGCTTCCTGATGAAAGAATATTCTATCTGTTCACATACGGCTCGGGCTTCTATGCAGGACAGGAGAGCTTCCACGAGGGCATAATTTATGGCCCTGAAGGTATTTATAATTGCGAAACACAGGCAGGTATCCAGTTCCCGAATGTATATACCACACCCGAGACCTGTAAGACGAGTGTTCCGATCATGAGCCTTGGTATGGTAATCACAGGTAATTTCTATAACAAGAATGACTCGTTCTATGGATTTAATGAGCCTGACCCTGCAAGTGCATTCTCAGTAGTTAAAGGGGCATACAACAAAGACTTCCCCGGATATCATCTTATCAGATATGAGCATCACTGATTATCGAAAGGAGTGTTTTAAATGAAGTTTTCAAAAAATGAAAAGGGCATGACACTTATTGAGATAATCGTTGCAACCGCTGTTTTCGGTATTGCCTGTGCTACTTTGTTTACTGCTATTCTCTTTGCCATTAAGCAAAACAAAGAAAACTACTATGCAGGTAACGAGATCCAGATGCAGATGAACTCCGCCGAGAGATTTAACAGCAAAAAAACGTTGATCGATAACAAGGTGCTCAAGTATAGATTTTCCGATACACATTCCAATAAGGTATCCTATACGGTGAGTTTTTCAAAAACTCATGACGGCACGGTAACAGGTCATAATTTTGAGCTCGAAGACAATAAGGTCTATGCATATATGGCTATCAAAGGTACTAACGACAGAGCTGCAACCTATCAGATGAGGTTTTTCGAGTCGGAAGATGCTAAGCTCGTAGATCCTGATAATGGTAAGTTCTGGATACGCTTTTATAACTATTAAAGCACAGATCTGCCTCGAACAATAACAGTTAATGAAGCTAAGGGTCTTACACTTTACGGAGTAGATGGTGAATCTATTGCTCAGGAAGTGAACCAAGATGCTCTTTCAAGTACTGTTGGTACAGCTTCACTTCAGGTTGGTTTTGATAAATCAAAAATGGCTTCGGATGCAGATGAATATGTTGTTATCGGCGGCCACGCTAACGAGTATTTCAAAAACCCTGATTATACTTTAGTTTCGGGTGATGATTTCATGCTGAATGAGAGCAATTTTGACAAATACTGCGAAATGCAGGAAGGCAAATACACGGGATACATTGACATCTACTATGACGGCACAGGTTATTATAGTGCCGAAGAGATGGAAGCTAAGGATCCCGGTTCCACAGGTCTTTAAGGGGGTAATTAAATGAAGAAAAAGAATAATTCAGGTTTTACCCTTGTTGAGCTTATCATAGTTGTGGCTCTGCTTGCAATAATGATGGGTGCTATACTCAGGCTTTTGGATCCTATCAGAAGTGTATACAAAGACACTTATGATACGGTAAACACCAAGACCGTAGGCGAGACAATGATCAGCTATGTTGAGGACAGAGTAAGGTACTCCACAAACGTTCTCGTTTTAGAGAACTATGTGGGCGTGCCTAAGATAACCCCCATACCTGGCAAGAGCTCTGCTAAGGTAGGTGCTTCCAAGTACGAGTATACAAATGTTATAGTTGTTGACAACACCAATATCAGAGGTTCGATGTTCTCTGACTATAAGGGCGACACAGGTACAACATATGCAAGAAAGAACTGCAAGGGCTGTATCTATGAACTCAAGGATATAGGAAATGCAGCGACTCTCGACCTTACAACTGCTTCTGCAGGTACTCTCGGTGAAGATATCTACGGTGATTATGATTATGATATTAAGATGAATACCTATAAAGATGCCGGTCGTTCTTATCTCTCTGTAGACGTTCTTTCAACACCTAAAAAATATGATGGCTCGGGTTATGTAAGAGATGAAGAGAATAATTTCAAGGCTCAGAGATCATTTGATCTTGTAAATATGAATATTGGCATTGCCAAGTATAAACTTGATTCTCTTGTTTCTAATGATAAAAACAGGGACTTTGCTACTGACCCCAATTACACGGATTTTCCGCAGGAGACTAATGTTCCCACAGGTCTTACGTCAACACAGGAAAAGTATTTTGATACTACAAATACCGACAACAGATACACATACATATTCTTCTACATCAACAGAACGGGTATGTCTAAGTGCAAAGTAAACTTTATGTATGATCCTATGGATCCTAACAAGTCTTATGCAGGTCATTTCCTTGATAACCATGAGTATCAGGTTTCTCAGGGCAAGAAGCTTGATCAGACAGCTATAAATGCACTGAACAAACTTCCTACAAGGCCCGGCTATTCAACTTATTATTTTACTGACGGAAATGAAAAGATTGATATTGCTGATTATGTAATAAATGATGATATCACATTTATTGTAGTGTATGAAAAGGATGCTGGTGCTATAATTCATACTTCTGAGTACTACCTGCCTGACGGAACTCCACTTACCAACAGCCTTGGTGAGCCTATAACTGGTGAGATCAGTGATGGTTTTTCAGCATCAAATCTTCCAGATCCGACTGGATCGTATGATCCTATTACTCAGTATTATGAGTGGTATGTAAAGGGTCTGCCCCATACTGAAGAGAACAAAGCAGAGAATTATGTTGTACAGGCATCAACAACCGGAGGAACACCTGAAAGAACTGTTGAGTATGAGTGCGAGATAAAGAATAAGTGGAAGATAAGGTTTACTGTTGACGGTACCGACTTTGTAGATCCGATTTATATTAAGGATCAATATGAATTTGTTACACCTAAAGATAATCCTACAAAATCAACTGGTACAGGCTACTATGTATTTAAGGGATGGTACTACGGCAGTCAGCCATTGAACTCCTATTTGAACAGTATGAACGGTGATACTGAGTTTAAAGCTACTTTTGAGTACCATGCAGCACCGCCTTCTCCTGCTGTTAGCTGGACATTGAGCTACACTGTTGAAGACAAGGGTTCGGGTTCTTATTGGAACGGTTCAAAGAATGTTCCTATGAAGAAGTATGCTATTTTACCTACATTTACTAATGTTGTAGATCCGTCAAAGAAACTCAGCGGTTATACTTTGAAGGTTACACTTGATAAGCCTTCAGATGTAATAAATTATTCTAACTGCACTATTACAAGCAACGGTACGAAGACAATTTCATTCAAACCGTCTGTTTGGAACGATATATCAAGCGGCAGCACAGATTCGATGGGTAATAATACCGCAGGCTTCTACTTCTGTCCTAAGGATGAATCGGGCGAAGTAAACATTGTAAATGTTGAGATCGTTTCAGTAACTGAAAAATAAGTAAACATCTTTCACAGACAGGCCACCACGGCCTGTCTGCTGAAAAGAGCCCCTTAACCGAATACATAAGGCTAAGAGGTTCTTTTTAGCAGGAGTGATATAAATATTTTTACATCATAAAAAAATAACCGCCCCAGGTGCGGGGCGGTATATATTACTGCTATTTACATGGTCGTCTGCTCGACACCGATTCCTACGAAGTTCAGGTACAGGTTGCAAAGCTGCTGACCCCATATCGCCGCTATGGCTACACCGACTGAGAGCCACGGGCCGAAGGCAAATACCGAATCGCCGCTTTTGTGCTTTTGGATAATGCCGGCAACCGAGCCTGTGACAAGAGCGATGAAGAGTGCAACTACCGCACCGCCAACGCCTAAGAATAAGCCGCAGGCAGCCATGAGATAAACATCACCTCTGCCCATAGCTCTGCCCTTTGAGAAAAGCTCGATGAGCAGCAGGGGAACGCTTACCGCAAAAAGACCTATGATGTGCGAAAGCAGCGGGTTGTCGGAAGCGTGGTTGGTAGCATCGGTTATGTAAAGCATATTGTCTGTCAAGAAGTATTCAAGCACCGCAAGGATTGCTATGAAGATGACAACGTAGTTTGAGATGAGCTGTGTGTCCCAGTCCATAAAGAAAACAACGATGAGGGCTGAGAAAAGCAGGCAGACAAGAATTGCATGAATGGGCATCTGCATAACATCAAACCATAAGAATACCAGCAGATAGAGCACAGCATTGAGTGCCTCGACTATAGTGTAGCGAGGGGAAATGGGTGCGCCGCAGGCACGACACTTGCCTCTTAAAAGGCACCAGCTGACTATCGGAATGAGGTCACGGCGCTTTATCTCGGTGCCGCAGCTCATGCAGTGAGAATTTCTCTTGATGAGCGATTCCTCTTTCGGCAGGCGGTATATGCAGACATTGAGAAAGCTGCCAATAGACGCACCGAAGAGGAAGACGAAAGTGTAGATAACTATGTAATAGGGTAGAAGCTCTGACATAGTAAGTCCTCCTTAATAATGGTATACAATAATAATAGCATAAATTTGTAAACTAATCAAGTGCTTTTAATAAAAAAAGAGAGTGACCGCAGCAGCACTCTCGGGGGAGTTCCCTTTGCAAAAATCCCACGCTGCGAGAAGGAGTAATAGACCCATGAGAAATGGACCGATCGGACAGTACCTCGTTGAAAAAAATCTCATTACCGAGGAACAGCTTCAGCAGGTGCTTGCCAAGCAGAAGGAATCAAAGGGTAAGCTTTTCGGTGACGTTATCACAGAAATGCGCTTCATTTCGGAGGAGAGCTTTGCGCAGGTTCTCGCTGAAAGACTTAACGTTCCTTACTGTGACCTTGACAGCACAACACTTATCCCCGATGTTGTTAAGAAAATACCCGAGGCTACGGCAAGAAAGTATACAGTAATCGCCGTAAGCAAAATGGGCAAGCGAATGACAGTCGCTACAAACGACCCTATCAACTTCTATGTATTTGAAGACCTGAGAGTGCTCACGGGCTGTAATATCAACCCCGTGCTGGCAACCAAGTCGGCTATCACAAAGGCTATCGGTAAGATGTACTCCGAGGGTCAGGCGAGCGCCGTTGTTCAGGAGGCTGAGCAGGAGCTGGCAGAGGACGAGGAAGAGCTCGACCTCAACGCTATCGACCTTTCGGCAGAGCGTATCGACTCGGCACCTATCGTTAAGCTCGCTACGGCTATCGTAGAGAACGCTTACCGTCAGGACACCACCGATATCCATATAGAGCCTTTCAAGGACAAGACCAAGATAAGAATAAGAATAAACTCAGACCTTGTGGAAATGATGACCCTGTCGCCTCAGCTTCATAACGCTCTGGTAACACGTTTCAAGATTTTGAGCGGTATGAATATCGCCGAGAAGCGTATACCTCAGGACGGCCGTATGTCGCAGGTCATCGACGGCACCACCGTTGACCTTCGTGTATCTAATCTTCCTATGGTTTACGGCGAAAAGGTCGTTCTGCGTATTCTTGCCGGCGACGGCTCGGTAAGAAAGATACAGGACCTCGGTATGACCGACTATAACTACCAGAGATTCCTTGACTGCCTTAAAGTTCCCCAGGGCGTTGTGCTCGTTACGGGTCCTACAGGTTCAGGTAAATCTACTACCCTTTATGCGGCCCTCGGTGAGATAGCTAAGCCTAATCTTAACGTTATCACCGTTGAGGACCCTGTAGAAAAGAAGATAGACAACATCAACCAGTGTCAGATAAATGAAAAGGCCGGCATGACATTCGACGCCGCCCTTCGTTCTATCCTCCGTCAGGACCCTGACATTATAATGGTCGGTGAGATGCGTGACTCCGAGACAGCAACTATCGCTATCAGAGCGGCTATCACGGGGCACCTCGTTCTTTCGACTCTGCATACAAACGATGCCGCTTCCACAGTAACAAGACTTGTGGATATGGGCGTTGAGGCTTACATGGTCGCTACTTCGCTTATTGGTATCGTGGCACAGAGACTTACCAAAGTTCTCTGCGACGAGTGCAAAAAGCCCAGAATGTCAACCGAGCAGGATAATGAGCTTATGGGCATTGACCACTCTATTCAGGTTTACGACGCCTGCGGCTGCCCCAAGTGCAACGGCATGGGCTATAAGGGCAGAACGGCTATCCATGAAATTCTCTTGAACACCCCCGAGATGATGGAGCTTATCACATCGGGCGCAAGAGCTTCTGAGATACAGGTGCTTGCAAGAGAGCAGGGCTGCCTGCTTCTGCGTGACAACGTATCTAAGCTTGTTCAGGCTGGCAGAACGTCAATGGGCGAGCTTGTTCGTGTAACATACGCCGTATAACGGCATAATAAAGAAATTTAAAGGGAGCTTCTCCCCGAAAATATATACAATGGAGGAAAACAATTATGGCAGCAGTTGATATCAACAAAATACTTGACGAATCCCGTGCGCTTGGGTGCTCGGACTTGCACTTTACAGTAGGTATACCCCCTATCGTAAGACAGGGCGGCGCTCTGAGAAAGCTCTCATCCTACCCCGATATGACCGAGATCGAAATACAGCAGATATGCGACGATATGTGTAACGACAAGCAGCGTCAGCAGATAAAGGATCACATTGATACTGACTTTACATTCGTATCTACCCGTGGTTTCCGTCACAGAGTTAACGTTTATCGTCAGAGAGGCAACACAGCTATCGCTATACGTCTTCTGAGAAACGATATTCCTACACTTGCAGACCTTGACCTGCCGCCCGTTCTCGGTGAGTTCGCTATGCGTCCCCGTGGTCTTGTGCTCGTAACAGGCCCTACCGGTTCAGGTAAGTCTACAACCCTTGCAGCTATGATCGACCACGTAAATATACATAAGTCGGCTCACATCATCACAGTTGAGGACCCGGTCGAGTATATGCACACTCACAAGAGATGCATGGTCAACCAGAGAGAGATAGGCCCCGATGTTCCGAGCTTCTCTATGGCTCTTCGTGCAGCACTCCGTGAAGACCCCGATATCATTCTCGTCGGCGAAATGCGTGACTTCGAGACTATCGAAGCTGCCGTAACTGCCGCTGAAACAGGCCACCTTGTAATGAGCACACTTCATACAACAGATGCGGCTTCCACTATCGACCGTATCATAGACGTTTTCCCTGCTCACCAGCAGCACCAGATCAGAACTCAGCTTGCATCAGTTCTTGTTGGTATATGCACACAGACCCTCTGCCGTACAATGGACGGCACAAGCCGTGTTGCCTGCTGCGAGATCCTCAACGCTACAGATAACATCAAGGCTATGATCCGTGACGACAAGGTTCACCTTATCGGCTCGGCTATGCAGACTGGTAAGCAGTTCGGAATGCAGACTCTCGACCAGGAGCTTGCTAAGCTCGTTAAGGAGAGAAAGATCTCCATGGACGTTGCCGTTGAAAAGTGCCTTTCTATCGGCGAGCTGAAGAGATTTATCGCTTCCAAGTAATCAGGTATAAATATCACCGCCGTGTGTTTGCGGCGGTGAGTTTGTATATTTTAGGGCTTAAAAACCCCCGACATTGTGCAGATGCCAGGGGTGCCGGGATTATTTGTCGGGCTTGTTTCCATTATCTAACCACTTGCATATGTAGTAAGCTACAACGCTTGCGGCTAAGGAGATTAAGAAAGAAATTATTAAACTCATGAGTTCCACCTCCCTCCTTGCGGAAGAAGCCGACAAATGTATTATATCATAGTTTCAAAAAAATGTCAAACAACTCTTGACAAACCGAGAATTATGATGTATAATATAGTCAAGGAAAGAAAGAAATTAGTCTCATGAGGACACGCAAATGACCCCCGACAAGTGCAGTTGTCGGGGGTTTTACTTTGCTCAAAAAAAAAGCGGCGCACGCAGCGTCGCTTTAGTTTTGTCAGATATTAAGGATATTGGTAAAGCCCGTGATATCGAATATCTCGTAAATATCGGGGCTGATATTCTTTAAAAGCAGGAAGCCGCCCTTTTTGGCCATACTCTTATGCGCCATAAGCAGAATTCTCAGCCCTGCCGAGGAGATATACATAAGCTTTTCCATATCGACGGTCAGCTCGCTTGTCTCGGGGATAAGCGATGTAAGCACTTCGCCGAGCTCGGGTGATGTGGTCGTATCGACTCTGCCCTCCACCGACACGGTGATACGTCCGTCATCTGCTTTTGTTGTATTGATCGTCATAGCGGTCATTCCTTTCGTAAAAAGATAATGGGTTACATAAATTATAGCACGTTTTAGGGGGGATGTCAAGGGGATTAAAGCGTGTCAGCTAAGCGCCGCAAGAACAAAAAACATAAAAAGGTTTTCGGGTCAAGCCCTTTTCCTCAAAAAGGGCTTGCGGGGACGGGGGCTGGCCCCAGCGGGGTTTGGGGCTGGCCCCAATCGCCGCAGGCGCCAGGCGGCGAACTCAGTAATCGAAACTGCAAATAGTCAGGACGGCAACATCGCTTTAAGAAACGAATTGTTCGCCGCCCCCGATTTGAAAGAGCGAAGCGTTTTTCAAATCGAGCCGAGCAACAGCGAGGCCAAAACCCTTAAGTTTCCTGCTTATGCCACACATTATTATAAAGGAACACCAGCACGCCCATTGTGACGATGATGACATACCCCACAAAACTCCACACGTCGGGTACATCTGCAAAAAGGAAAAAGCCGAGCAGCGTGGTAAACAGCAGCTGCGAATAGTCGTAGACGGAGATTTCCCTTGCAGGGGCGTGGGTGTAGGCGGCGGTGATGCCGAACTGACCGCCTGCGGCTGCGCACCCTGCGCCGATAAGGCAGAGTATCTGATAGCTGCTCATCGCCTTGCCGTAAAAAAGCAGGTAGGGGAGTGTGATAAGGCAGGAAAAGCCCGAAAAGTATGCGACGATGACCTTGCCCTGCACTTCGTGCTGTCCAAGAAAACGAACACAAGCATATGCAAGCCCTGCGCCCATACCGCCCAAAAAGCCGATAACAGCTGGGAAAAGTGCGGCGTTAGCGAAGCTCGGCTTGATGATAAACAGCGCCCCGATGAACGCCCCGATAACCGTCAGCAGCTGAAACGGCGTGAGCTTTTCCTTAAGGAAAATATAGGAGAAAACTATCGTGAAAAAGGGCGACATCTTGTTGAGCATTGATGCGTCCGAGAGGGCGAGCTGGTCGATAGCGTAGAAGTTGCCGATCATGCCCGCAGTACCCGCCGCCGCACGCACAAAAATCACCATGTGGTTTTTCTTATCACCGATCTTAAAGGGGGTCTTGGTCTTGATGAGTGTGCCGACTGCGATGACAAGTGCCACGAAATTGCGGAAGAAGACCTTTTGGAAAGTCGGCAGGTCGCCCGACATTCGCACGAATGCGAACATAAACGCAAACGAGAACGCCGAGAGGATTATGTAGATTATCGCCTTGTATTTGCTCTTTTTCATACGCCCTCCAGCTCCTGTTTTTCCGCCTTAAGCTTAACTATCAGCTGATTGAGCGTCCAGCCCAGCGAGGTGGGTGTCGTCACCGCACGCAGGGGTATATCATAGCCTGCTGATTTTATCAAGTCCAGAATAACGGACGGCTTTCCACCGTGAATTATCACAAATTTTTCGTCTGTTACGGGTGTATCTGTGCTGTCTGGCTTGCCTTGCAGAATCGTTTTTACAGTTGCGCTTCCTATCTCTTCATCTGCGGGGATGCCCTTATAGCCGCACTTTTCGCACAGTCTACTTATCTTGTCTTTGTCCTCACCCGAAAATCCTCCGAATATCACGGCTTCGGGAAGTATAACATAACGTGCCTTCAAACTATCAGTCCTCTTTTGTGTACCATTTCTTCAAAACGCCCTCGGCCTTCTTGCCGAAAACGGTGAAATCCTTGTTCTCGTGCGCCTTCTCCTCGGGCGGCAGAATTGCCTTCCAGTCCCACCAGAAAAAGCCGCAGAAATACGGCTCGTCCCACATCGTGCGCATGGCCGATTCGTAAAAATCCGCCTGCTCCTGCTCGTCAAAGGGCGCATCGGGGCGGTACTTGAAATCCCACGGGTACATGGTGCAGCCACGCTCGTTGCGCACGCCGATCTCGGCGAACATCACGGGCTTTTTGTAGCGCTCGTGGCACGCACGCACCTGCTCACGGCGAGCTTCCCAGTTTTTAAGCATCGTTTCAAGCGAGTTGTCGTTGGGCGCCGACACGGGGTAGTAGGCGGAAATGCCTATGATATCGACTGCCCCGAGCCAGTCAAAGCGCAGCTCGTCGCCGTGGTTTATGTTGTGCATGATTATGCCGCTGTACACTTTTTTGACCTCGTTTATCATCTTAACGCAGCGCTCGCCTTGCGAGTCCATGCCCGCCATTTCGCAGCCTGTGCAGAGCATCTCGACGCCCTCACTCTCGGCGAGTGCGGCGTAATATGCCATAAATCGGGTATACGAGCCAAACCACCTGTCCCAGTAATCGTCGGTCTCTGTGGGGAAGTTTATCCTCGCACGCCACGAGCGGTCAAGGCAGTCAACCATTGGTTTGAGGCAGATTTTTAGCCCTAATGACTTTGCCTTGCGTATCGCAAACCTAACCTCATCTTCGGTCTGTGTTCTGCCGAAAAGCGAGAATATGTTAAGCGAGTAAAATGTCTCCTGAAAGCAGTTGACGGGTATGCATATCCAGTTCAGCCCGTTTGAAGCAAGGCGCTCCATTGAACGCTCGGCTTCGGGGGTGCTCCATTTTCCGCTGCCCGAGTAAAAGCCCCAGGTGTAGCCCTTTATCATTTCCATGTGTGTTCTCCTTTGTTTAGTGTGTTTATAGCTTGATGTAATCTCTTATCTCAAACCCGATCTCGGTCTCCAGGCTGCCCAGACTGCGAAGCCGCTCGACTGCCTCGGCTGGCGTCTTGAAGTAATAAGGCGTCATTGTAAACAGCGCCATTATCTGCTCACTCGATGTAAGCTCTCCCTTGTATTCAAGCTTGTGGGTTTCTGCAAGAGAGAATTTGTTAAGTGCATATACGTTAGGCTCGTTGAGATAAGGCTTATCGTAAAGTACGTTTTTTAGCCCTAATAGGTGGTTTTCTGTCGGGCTTGCTATCAAAAGGTGCCCACCTTTTTTGAGCACCCTTGCGTATTCGTCGTTGCTCACGGGCGCAAAGCAGCTCACGACCACGTCAGCGCACTCGCCCCTCACGGGCAGCGAGAATGACGACGCCACCGCAAAACTTACGTTGCCAAGGGCGTTTGCACGAGCCCTTGAAGCTGCGTGGTCTATGCCGTGCTTTGAAATGTCTATCCCGATGACCGCCGCAGAGGGGAGTGATTTAGCATATTCGCAGGTGTAATACCCCTCGCCGCAGCCCGAATCTATCACAACAGGCTCTTTAATATCGGCAGTTATCTCACTTATGAGCTGTCCGACTTTCTGTGCTAAAGGCTCATATAGCCCCGTGTCGAGAAAAGCGCTCCTGCCCCTTATCATATCTTTGTTATCGCCAGATTTAACAGGGTTTCTGCCCTTGGTAGTCAGCAGGTTGACGTAGCCCTTGCGTGCTATGTCAAAGCTGTGTCCCTCACGGCACTTGTACGAATTTTCGCCCTTTTTGAGCTTCTGCCCGCAGACGGGGCATAGAAAGTTTACGTTCATTTTCTTCACCTAATAGATTATAGCATAACTTGCCCCTTTAGTCAATCACAAAACACAGCTAAAACCATACAAATCGCAGGCAGGCAAATATGAATTTTTATGCAAATCCCTTGACAAACCGCCTTTAAAGTGGTATTATATATAGGTATCAAAAGCGATGACGGAGAATGTGCGTCAGGTAAGGTGTTCAAGAGAAAAGGCGGTGGGTGCGAGCCTTTACACTGCTGATGTGCTGCTGCTCCCGAGTATCCGTGTGAAAGCACGGGCGCAGGCCTGCGTTAAGGGCAAACGAGCGGTCGGGCAATTTAATGTTGTTCGGCAATTTGGGTGGTAACACGGAATGCAAGTTTCGTCCCATATTCGGGGGCGGGGCTTTTTTTAATGCATAATGCATAATGCATAATTATGGTATCGGCTTCGCCGATGTTGGATTCAACTCTGTTGGATCCGCCCATACGGGCGACCGCCTGCGGCGGTGAATTGGTAAGTATAAAATTGCGGCGCAGCCGCTTTTAAAATCCGTCCTGCGCAGCAGGACACCTCAATTATGCATTATGCATTATGCATTATGCATTGTAAAGAAAGGACGAGAAAAATGGAATGGACAAGCTTAAACGACCTTCGTGAGTCGTATCTCAACTTCTTCGCAGAGAAAGGGTGTCTGCGTCACAAGAGCTACCCGCTGATACCGCAGGGCGATAACAGCCTGCTGCTTATCGTTGCGGGTATGGCACCGCTCAAGCCCTACTTCACAGGTCAGGAGGTACCGCCCCGCAAGAGAATGACCACCTGCCAGAAGTGCATAAGAACAGGCGACATCGAGAACGTGGGCAAGACAGCACGCCACGGCACATTCTTTGAGATGCTCGGCAACTTCTCCTTTGGCGACTACTTCAAGGAGGAAGCTATACAGTGGGCGTGGGAGTATGTAACGGAAGTTCTCAAGCTTCCCAAGGACAGGCTCTATGTCACAGTTTATCAGGACGACGACGAGGCCGAGAAGATATGGCACGAAAAGGCAGGAGTGCCGCTTGACAGAATTACCCGTATGGGCAAGGAAGACAACTTCTGGGAGGCAGGCGTTGACGGCCCCTGCGGCCCCTGCTCGGAGATATATTTTGACCGTGGCGAGAAATACGGCTGCGGCAAGCCCACCTGTGGTGTCGGCTGTGACTGCGACAGATATATGGAGTTTTGGAACTTAGTATTCACACAGTTCGAGCGCCACGAGGACGGCACATACACACCCCTTGCACAGAAGAACATCGACACGGGCATGGGTCTTGAAAGACTTGCAGCGCTCATGCAGGGCGTTGACAGCATATTCGACGTTGACACGGTAAAGGCTATCAGGGATAAGATATGCGAGATAGCAGGCTGCGAGTACGGCAAGGAATATAAAAAGGACGTATCTATCCGTGTTATCACCGACCATATCCGCTCGGTAACATTCATGGCAGGCGACGGCGTGCTCCCCTCAAACGAGGGCAGGGGCTACGTTATGAGAAGACTCTTAAGGCGTGCTGTAAGACACGGCAAGCTCCTTGGCATCAACGGCCTGTTCCTTAAGGATATCGTAAAGACAGTCGTTGACAACTCAAAGGTAGAGTACAACGAGCTTGAAGAAAAATACGACTATATCGTTAAGCTTCTCACCAAGGAGGAGGAGAGCTTCAACGCCACAATCGACAGAGGCATGAAGCTGCTTGACGGCATGATAGATGAGCTTACCAAAAAGGGCGAAAAGGTGCTCGCAGGTGAAGACTGCTTCAAGCTTTCAGACACCTACGGCTTCCCGCTCGACCTTACCCGTGAGATACTCGAAGAAAAGGGTCTTACAGTTGACGAAGAGGGCTTTGAGAAAGCTATGCAGGTGCAGCGTGAGACTGCCCGTGCCGCAAGAGGTGACTCGAAGTACATGGGCGCTGATGAAACTGTTTTCCATAAGATAGACAAGGAAGTTACAACCAAGTTCACAGGCTATGACCGCTTTGAGGACAAGGGCACTATCGACTACCTCGCAACCGAAACAGACCTTATTGACGAAGCTATCGCAGGCAGCGAGGTCTATATAGTTTCCACACAGACACCTTTCTATGCTGAGAGCGGCGGTCAGGCAGCTGACAGAGGCGTTATCACTACCGACACAGGTGCGGCAGAGGTCGTTGACGTTCAGAAGGCAGTCGGCGGCAAGTTCGCAATCAAAGTCAAGGTAACAGAGGGCGTTATCACAAAGGGTCAGGCAGCACAGTTTAAGGTTGACAGGCTCACAAGGCTCGCAACAATGAGAAACCACTCCTGCGCACACCTTTTACAGGCAGCACTCAGAGAGGTGCTCGGCGACCACGTTCATCAGGCAGGTCAGCTTGTTGACTCAAAGAGACTGCGTTTTGACTTCTCGCACTTCTCGGCGCTTACCGAGGAGGAGATAGCAAGCGTTGAAGCCAAGGTAAACGGCTGGATAATGGCAGGCCTTGACATCACGATGCAGGAAATGCCTATCGCAGAGGCTCAGAAGCTGGGCGCTATGGCGCTCTTCGGCGAGAAGTACGGTGAGACTGTAAGGGTAGTTACAATGGGCGACCCTGCAGGTGCTGCATCTATCGAATTCTGCGGCGGCACACATCTTGACAACACAGCAAAGATAGGCCTTTTCAAGATAGTATCAGAAAGCTCGGTCGCAAGCGGCGTAAGACGTATCGAGGCCGTAACAGGCTACAGCGTTTATGAGCTTATGGAAGAGAACGGCAAGCGCCTTGCTGACACCGCTAAGGTGCTCAAGGTAAACAACATAGCCGAGATAGTCAACCGTGCTCAGGCTGTAATGGCTGAGATAAAGGCTCTCGAAAAGGAAAAGGCAGAGCTTCAGGGCGTTATCGCAGCAGGCAAGGCAGCAGCCCTTGCAGACAGCGCCGAGACTGTCGGCTCGTTCAAGCTTATAACAGGCAAGTTAGAAAGCACCAAGCCCGACGCTTTAAGAAAAATGGCAGACGATATGAAGGGCAACGATGATGAGCTTATCGTTATCCTTGCAGGTATTGACGGCGGCAAGGCAAACATAGTCTGCGCCTGCGGCAAGGCAGCTGTTTCAGGCGGCGCACACGCAGGCAAAATGGTCGGCAAGGTTGCAGCCCTCACAGGCGGCAAAGGCGGCGGCCGTCCCGAAAGCGCTATGGCAGGTGTAGGCGACATCGCCAAGATAGACGAAGCCCTCGCAGGCGCTAAGGCGATAGCCGAGGAATTTGTAAAGTAATGCTTTTGCAATGCACAATTAGGCAATGCATGGTGCACAATTGAGGTGCGCCCTTGCGGGCGGATTTAAAGCGGCTGCGCCGCTAATTATCAATTAGCAATTATCAGAATATCACCCCGAGGGAATGTGAGTTTTCCTCGGGGTGTTGTTTTTTATACTTAGCTGACGCAGGCGGCTGACTTGGAATTGTGCACCATGCATTGTTTTGCATTGACTTTCCCCAAAAAATCTGCTATAATCAAATAAACAAATATCCGGAGGGAGGCGGTTTTTATGAGTATGAAGATAACACACACATTAACAGACGGCAGGCTGACTGTTCACGTATCGGGCAGGGTAGACACCACAAACAGCGCTGATGCCGAGAGGGAGATAATGGCAATCCTTAATGATAACAAAGACACGCTGCCCGTGTTTGACTGTAGCTTGCTTGAATACATTTCAAGTGCAGGGCTTAGAGTGCTAATGAAGATAAGGCAGCGCTGTGCCGAGCCGCCGCTCTTGCAAAACGTAAGCTCGCAGATATATGATATACTGGAGACTACGGGCTTTACCGAGCTGTTTTCGGTGCAAAGAAAAAAGCGTGAGATAAGCGTTGACGGCTGCGAGGTGATAGGCAGGGGGTTTTACGGAACTGTCTACAGGATAGATGATGAAACAGTCGTCAAGGTCTACGAATCGGCCGACAGCCTGTCTATGATAGAGAACGAAAAGCGCCTTGCAAAGACCGCCCTTATCGCAGGCGTGCCTACGGCGATTTCCTACGATATAGTTAAGGTGGGCGACAGCTACGGCTCGGTGTTTGAGCTGCTAAACGCCAAGACTTTCAATGACCTTTTGACCGAGCACCCCGAGAACGTCTACGAGATAACCAAGCAGTATGCGCAGTTTTTAAAGCTTGTTAATGAACGGCAGGTGCCTGCGGGCAGGCTGCGCTCGGCAAAGCAGATGTTCTTGGGTTATCTTGATAGCGTGTCGCCACTGCTTGACGTGGCGCTTTGCGAAAAACTAAGAGCGCTGCTTGAAGAAATTCCCGAGCAGCACAACGTGATACACGGCGACTCGCAGATGAAAAACATAATGGTAGTTGACGGCGAGCCGATGCTTATAGATATGGACACCCTCTGCGAGGGCTATCCGATATTTGACATACAGGCGGTGTATATCACATACTTCGCTTTCGGTGAGGATTACCCGCCAAACAGTATGGAGTTCTTAGGCCTGCCGCCCGAGGTCACGGCCAAGGTGTGGGAGAGCTTTGTGGGCTATTATTTTGACACAGAAGATGAAGCCGAGATACAAAGGCTTCGTGAGAAGATAATGATAGTGGGCTGTATCAGATTTTTGTATCTTATAAGCATTATGCCCGACACCGGCTCGGAGCTTTTCAAGCTGCGTGTAAAGCACACCGCACAGCGCCTTGAAGACCTTGTGGGCAGGGTGGAGACGTTGTTGTTTTAAGGCAACACCGCACAACCAACGGCTTACGCCTTTGTATGCCATATGCTTGAAAATTTTCCGTCATATCGCCCAAATCCACCTTTATCCTTTCGATCTTTTCTGCGACATCATCGGTGTAGTATTTTTCACCGCATTGTTCACATTCGAGGCAGGGAACGTTTTTGATTATTATGATGCAGCCCTTATAGTTTACAACGTGAGTTGTGAGCGAGTCGGTATAGGTTTTATTCTTACAGAACATACACATAATTACACCCTCCTTGTTTTCATATCACTTTCAAACTTATCCTCTGATGGGAAATAGGCTGTGATTATATAAAGCCTGACCCCGTCCGAGCCTACTACTGTATGCAGTATCCTATCATTTAAAGTGTGGCCGAAGATAAGGCAGCTTGGATTTGGATAATCGTTTGGGTAATCCTCGATTATCTCGCCGTGTCTGATACAGTTTATCACATCGGCTCGCATTATGTCACGCTCGCCCATTCTTTGCAGACAATGAGCAGACCATAGTATGCTGTTTGTATCAAGCAGATGTAATACAGACTGCATATCCATCACAGCCACCTCCATATATAATTGCATTATCTTTCAATTATTATACCACAAAGCAAAAAGAAAGTCAATTATGCATTGTGCAATATGCAGTATACATTAATCTTGTGCATAGTGCCTTGACATAAGTGTGTAAAATCGTTATATTTGCTATTGATTTACATATTAATAATATGGTATAATAATATAATGGAAAAGAAAAAATACTATCCGAAACGGAGGATATAAATTTATGAAGAACATTCTATTTGTGTCAAGCGAATGTGTGCCGTTTATCAAGACGGGCGGCCTTGCAGATGTTGTGGGCTCGCTGCCCAAGTGCTTTGATAAAAAGGAGTATGACGTAAGGGTTTTCCTGCCTAAGTATTCCTGCATGAAAGAGCAGTATAAGAACTCCCTGCAATACGTCTGTCATTTTTATATGGACTTTGCGGGCAAGAGCCAGTATGTAGGCGTGCTCGAAACAGAGTATGACGGCGTTAAGTTCTACTTCCTCGACAACGAATATTATTTCAACGGCGATAAGCCCTACGTTGAGCACCATTGGGATATTGAGAAGTTTATGTATTTCGACAGGGCTGTGCTCTCTGCACTTCCCGTTATAGGCTTCCGCCCCGATGTTATACATTGTCACGACTGGCAGGCAGGCCTTGTGCCCGTTTACCTGCACGACAGCTTTGCAGGCGGCGAGTTCTACCAGGGCATAAAGAGCGTTATGACTATCCACAACCTCAAATTCCAGGGCAACGACGGCGTGCCGAGGTTCAAGTGGCTCTCAGGCCTTTCGGATTATTACTTCTCGATAGATAAGCTCCGCACCGACCAGGACGGCAATATGCTTAAGGGCGGCCTTGTGTATGCCGACGCTATCACAACAGTTTCGCAGACCTATGCATATGAGATTCAGACGCCTTTCTTCGGCGAGCGCCTTGACGGGCTTATGAGGGCAAGACAGCACGACCTGCGTGGTATCGTAAACGGCATTGACTACAAGGAATTCGACCCCGCAAAGGATATGCTTATCAATCAGAGATATGACAAGAAAACAGTCTTCAAAAAGAAGATAAACAACAAGCGTGCTCTGCAAGCAGAGCTGGGCTTAGAGCTTGATGATAACCGCTTTTTAGTCGGAATAGTGAGCAGACTTACCGACCAGAAGGGCTTTGACCTTATCGCCTATATGATGGAGAATATCTGCCAGCAGAACGTTCAGGTCGTAGTTCTCGGCACGGGCGATTATAAGTATGAGGATATGTTCAGATACTTCGCAGGCAAGTACCCGAACAAGGTGTCAGCCAACATCTACTACAGCGAGGAGATGGCACACAAGATCTACGCTTCCTGCGATGCGTTCTTGATGCCCTCGCTCTTTGAGCCCTGCGGCCTGTCACAGCTTATGGCACTTCGCTACGGCACCGTGCCGATAGTAAGAGAAACAGGCGGCCTTAAAGACACCGTTTACCCCTACAACATCTTCGACAACACAGGCACAGGCTTCAGCTTCGCAAACTACAACGCTCACGAAATGTATAACACACTTATGTATGCTAAGTACATCTACGAGGATAAGCGTGAGGACTGGAACGGCATAGTTTACCGTGGCATGGAGCAGGATTTCTCATGGCAGACCAGCGCCGAGAAGTACAAAGAAATGTACGATTGGCTCATAGGGTAATGCATAATGCATAATTCATAATGCATAATTGAGGTGCGGCTTGCGCCGCTTATGCCCATTCGGGCTTGTTGCCTGACTTAACCAACTAATGATAAAAAACACCCCCGAGGAAACTCAAAAATCCTCGGGGGTGAATTTTTTAAAATCCGTCCGCCGTAAGGCGGACACATTAATTATGCATTATGCATTATGCATTATGCATTTACCTTGTAGTAACTCATCGTCCTTCCCTGCGAGAAGACCACAATGCCGTCCTCTGCTTTGGAGAGGGTGCGGTCGGTCTCGTCTTCGCCGCCTGAGATAGTGCCGAGCACACATCGGGTGCTGCCGTCGCCCTTTGTCTTTGCGTAGTAAAGCTCGCCCGAAAGAGCAGTCAGCTCGGTGCATTCTATCGTCTTGAGAACCCTGCCGCTTGCGTCAACTGCGTGGTAGCCGCTGTCGCTCTTGAAATAGAAATATCCGCCGCAGGATGTGCAAAGCTCGATGTCCGGGTCGCCCTCTATCATAGCGCCGTTTTTGTCAAATGTCAGGTGACTGGGGCTGTCCTCAAAGATAACATTTCCGTCAAGGTCGTAAAGCCCTATGCAGCTGCGCCCCCTGTCAGGATAGTAGCGTGCGCCTGCAACATAGCCCTTTTCAAGGTCGTAGTAGAAAATCTGCTTGTAGATGTCGCCCGAATAGAGCGTGCCTTTGAGCGTTATGCCGCTTGCGATGTTCTCGTTTATTCTTGTTGTCTTTGCGTTTTTGGGGAAGACTATCTGCCCGCCCTTGTCCTTTATCACGAATGAGTTGCAGAGGTTTATCTCGTCCTTTTGCCTGCGCTGCTCCTCGGTTATTTGCGGTGGGTCTTGTGAGGTGTAGTTGAAATCCGCTCCGCCGCAGCGCTCGGTGTGGTAGTCTGTGTCGCCCTTTCCCTTGCTCATCACTTCGTTTATGGGGTAGGTGTATTCGTTGTTCTTAAAGCTTGCCTTGTCATAGTCAAGGTCGTCTGGGTCTATCTCCTTGCCGTTTGGCGTGTAGTATAGCTGCTCCTCGAATTTTTCGCTGTTTTTAAGCGGCGTGTAGAAGCCGTTTGCGTAGTCGGAGCAGACGATAACAGGCTCGCCTTTGTAGGTCAGAGCGTCGGTTAGGGTAATGGTGGAGAAGTATTCGTCCTCGGGCGTTACAAGCTCGCCGTTGCGGTCGATAAGCACCCTGCACCCCTGCACAAAGCCAAACTGTGTGCGTGCAGCGGCATCGTTTTGCAGCACCAGGCAGTCGCCTGCCGTCTTGAAAAAGCTGAACTCGCTGTCTAAGAACTTAACGAGCGTAACGCCGCCTGCCGATACCTCGTCGGGCGTTTCCGCCTTGACCGAGAGCTTTGCCGAGGCTATCGCTTCGTCATAAGTCTCCTGATGCTCACGGTTGCAGCTTCTGACGTTGTAGCTTATAAACGCCACTATAACTATTACCGTTATCATAGGCAGAACAAAGAAGTAAAGCACCAGCCCTATGATTATAGCCTTAACGGCGGTGTTTGATTTCTTCGGCTGCTGCGGGGGATAGGGCATTCCCTGCGGATATGCATAGCCCTGCTGATATTGCTGATATTGCCCCTGCTGCTGATAGCCTTGCTGATACTGCTGCTGACCCTGCTGAGGGTAGGGCTGCTGATAGGTCTGCTGC
>CADAGC010000030.1 GCA_902787365.1 uncultured Ruminococcus sp.
TGCAGGGGAGATATACTTCGGCCTTGCGCTGGAAGCGACCCTCGGCGATGTTAGCCATCTCTCCTTCAACGTTTACAGTCCCGATCCATCGAAGCCATTGGTGAGCGACGATATCGCCATTGCCAAAGGTGGCCAGAAATCATATGTCATAGAGGGTAAAAACAAGACGGTTCTCTCCGTGGAAGGGCTGATGTCCGGCGAGGAAGAAAACGGATCATGGTTAAGCGTGCTGGCGGATATGGCAGTCTACAGTGCGATTGAGATCATGGGTAACGCGTACAATGCCCAGCCCGAAGTTGAAAACCTGATTGACCTGCTTTTGGGCGAATAAGGGGCGCATATTGCACTCTATTGGAACTGCCGCACCATGCGGCGGCCTTTTGCTGTTTGTGGTCAAGCTGCATAGCTTGGCCGGCTTTCGTTTGTGCAAATAGTAGAATTTTCTCTTTCATTGTCACATTTTGACGCCCTCATGCGTATTTATATATAGAGGGATTTTTTGCAAGCTCGGACAAGCCGTCATTTGAATTGCCTTGTTGATTTGACAGAGTCAGGCTTTTGGTGGTATAATTGAAGATGCAAAAGTATTAATGTGTTTGCAGGGAGTGGTGTATTTGTCTTGCAAAAGAATAATCCCGATATCGGCTCTTATTATTGCTTTGTTGGCATTAGCGTTTGTTTTATATGTAATATGTAAGAACTGGCAAAACCGACAGATCGAAATAGAATATGTCCGCAGCCCTGAAAACATGATATGCTCGTTTGACGGCAAATACTACTATACCCGTGATGACGGGGTGTATTGTGACAATGAGCAGATAATAAAAACCGCAGGCAAGCCTTTTATCTACACACATAATGATACTTTGTATGTATATGATAATAGGTCTGTTATCGGGTATGATAAGAGATTTACAAAGACGGATTGCTATGAGTTGCCTTGTGAGATAATGGGCTTTGTTGTTGCTGATAAAACAATACTGTTTATTGATGAATCCAAGGCTGCGTATGTGATGAATAAACAGTCCGGTGATATCATAGAGGGCGAGCTTCAGAAAAATAATATAGAATCATTGAAACCATTCACTTTGATGAGTTTATAGTGATGATCACAAGAAATGAAATGAAGGAGTGAACTGATGTTTAAAAAAAGAATTTCTTATCTGATACATTATATGCTCATTTTGCCCTTTATGTATGGCGTACATTTGATTGCTACATCAACAAGTGGCTTTTGGGGTAATGATAAAGATCTGCTCGGCTATCCTATCTGTATTGCATCGGGTGTGTGCTTTATATTTCGAGGATTTGTGATTTGGGGAAATATGCTTGAAAGCGAAGATATAACTGCCAAAAGTGACAAATCAATTATGATTTTTGCGGCATTAAATGGACTTAGTATATGCTGTATGATGTGTCTGGAACTGTTGCTTCTGGTGGATTCTGCACTTGCTGCGGCTATTCTTCTTGCTGCTGTGATATACGTTTATAACCTCATGTTGGCAGAAAAAAGGCCTGACCTGAAAAGCAGATGTCTTGTAATGGGCATAATAATGTTTCTTTTGAGTATAAACGCATATATGCTGCTAATAAACTATACCGATTATATCTTCAAGTAACAATGCTTCCCTAAGGCCGTTGATAGTAGCGGCCTTTTTCGTTGACAACCGATCTGTTATCTGCTATAATATTTAAAAAGGAGACACTATATGAAACACACTATAAAAACTATCATCACCATTACCGCACTAACTGCGGTGTTTTCCCTTTTCGGCTGTTCTGATAATGCCGACAGCGGCTCATCAAAAAGCTCCGACAGCAGCGTGTCATCGTCTGACAGCTCGTCTGTGAGCGAGAAGAAGACCCTTGCAAAGGAACGTGATATGTCGCCCTTTGCAAACATCACAAAAGATAATTTCATGGAGCTTTGTGCGTTCACAAGCAACGATCAGGAGTTTCATTCTGTGGGGCTTGTAAACCTCACAAACGGCACGGAGATAATACCTTGTGAGAATGGAAAAACTGCGGGCTATAGCTGCCTGAAATTAGGTCTTGTGGTAGCCACAAGAAATGATACCAACAGCTTTGTGATCGCCGATTTTAACGATAACACGATAAAAGAATTTTCGCACGATATAAACTTTGATTCGTTTTATACCGACGGCAGGTTTTTTACTGTCTGCAAGGGCACGGGTATGGATATGCGCTACGGCGTTGTGGATATAGAAGATAACGAGATAGTTCCCTGCACATTTAAGGGGCAGATAACCTACTATGATGATAAAGGGCGTATGATAATCTGCCCCGACAGGAAAAGCAGCAGGCTTTGCGACACCGAGGGCACCCCGCTTATCGACAAGACCTATAAAAGCATAAAGCGCAAGGGTAGCCTGTTTGTCTGCTTAAATGATGATAATACTGCCGATGTGTATGATGATGACCTTAAGCTTATAAAGACAATAGACGGCGAGCTGACAGACAGCTATGGCAACATAGCGCTCGATAACTGCTATCTGCTTGTTAAGGATAAGCATTATTCAGCCTTGCTTGATGATAAGCTCAGTACTATCATTGACGGCAAGGGTGAGGATATATACTACTATTCGCCCGAGCTTGTTATTACAGGGAATAAGGCATACAAGGCAGACGGCACGGCACTCGGCAGCGTTATGGCGGCAGATGTTCGTGAAATGCTTACAGGCAAATACATAGCTGTGACTGACGGCGGGAATATAACATTTTACACCGAAAAGGGTGAGCTTGTGTTCACCGCCAAAAATGATGAGATAGAGGATCATATGATACAGCGTGGCGGTCTTGCCGTCAAAAAGGCAGACGGCTGGCATATCTATATAGACGGTGTGCAGGAGAGCACGAAAACGCCGATAGACTCTTCGCTTACGCCTTATAATATACGCTTTGGCGCGTTTACCGACGAAAACGGCAGGACACTTTACTATCTTAGCGACGGAACGTTTCTTGAAGATTTTACAAATGCGATCGGATCTATGTCGGGCATTACATATTTGTCAGGCGGATTTGATGATAACGGGCTCATAATTGCAAAAGGCAGCACCGACTGCTGCGTTCTTGACAAAGAGGGAAATACCGTATGCAGCGGAAACTGCTATGATGTAAGATCGGAAAATGGCTTTATCGTTATGGAAAAGCGCCCTGATTATGCTAAAGAAGATGCTAAAGATGAGAATAATTATATTGAACTTTACAACGCAAAGGGCGAGTTCCTTTTAAGCTGCTGCGATGTTGAAACCTACTCCGACGGCACAGCCAAGGTTTATGTTACGAAAGATGAGGACAAGCAGGAGTATGACAAATTTTATATCGACAACACGGGCGAAAAAATAGATATATCTGACAAGGAATTCTTCCCTGTGAGCGAATTTAACGAATATGATATCGCCTATGCGATAAACGAGTTCCAAAACGGCGCTGATATAAAATACGCACTTATAGACCGTGAGGGGAATGTGCTTTGCAGATACACATTCATAAAAACAAGCATTGAACAACAATACGAAGATAGATAGAGGAGATAATATGTATAACGAAACTCTCAAAAAACTTGGCGCACTTTTGGCGCTTGAATATAACTGTGCTGCTGATGATTTCTTTAAGGCGGATAATATTCTGACTAAAGCAGCCCTTAAGGACGGCAGCCGCAACTTCTCGGATAAGGCGCCTTTCCTGTCGATCGTTACCCTTGGCAAAAACACCGTCATAACAGCCGATGAGGTGCTGCACCCGTTTTTGCAGGGGCTTATGGATAGGATAAAGGGGCACTGGCTGTTTAATATCGAGGGGCTTAGTGCCATACACACTGAGCTTGCAAACTACGGCTATGAGCTTGCAGCGACCCACCACTTATGCCTGCCTTATCGTGATGTTCAGCCGCAGAAGGATTACCCCGTCAAGTGGTATAATGACCGTGAGATAGATGTTTTCTACGGCGACCCACGCTTTAAGAACGCATTGTGCGAGAAGTATCTGCCAAACCGCCCCGACAGGATAGCGGTGACGGCTCTTGACGGCAACAGGATAATGGGCATGGCGGGCTGCTCGGAGGACGCACCCGGCTGGCTGCAAATAGGCGTTGACGTCTGCGAGGAATACCGTGGGCGGGGTGTGGGTACATACCTTACGACGCTGCTCAAAAACGAGATACTAAAGCGTGGCATGATACCATTCTACGGTTCTGTGATGAGCAACCTCGGCTCGCAGAAGATAGCCATAAACAGCGGTTTCAAGCTTTCGTGGGTAGAGACATATGCGGTAAGACGGGAGCGTGAGAAATAATGAAGCTGTTATTTATTCGCCACGGCGAGCCGAATTATGAGCTTGACTGCCTGACCGAAAACGGCGTGATACAGGCACAAAGGCTAAGAGAACGCCTTGAAAAGACCGAGAAGATAGATGCGGTATACCTTTCACCAATGGGCAGGGCGCAGCAAACGGGGAAGATATATTTAGAGGGTGAAATTTTACCCACTAAGACCTGCGACTGGCTGCGTGAGTTCAACGACGGCGCTGTTACGCCCGGCTATGAAACGGCCGTCCCTGTGTGGGACTGGTATCCGAAATATTGGACTGAAATTCCTGAATACTATGACAGAGCACACTTTGCCGATATTGCCGAAGTTGCCGGAAGCAGTATCCCTCAGCATTTTGCCGATGCCTGCAAGGGGCTTGACGAGGTGCTTGCAGAGCACGGCCTTAAAAGAGAAGGCGGCCTGTACGTTAAAACGGACAACACCGACAAGACACTCGCTTTCTTCTGCCATTTTGGCATAACCTGCGTGATGATAGCACATCTGCTCGGGGTGTCGCCCATACTCACGCTGCAAGGGCTTTCTGCCGAGCCTACGGCGATAGCTACCCTATGCACCGATGACCGCTTTGGCGACAGAGTGAATTTCCGTCTGCACGGCTTTGGCGATATCAGCCACCTCGGCAATATCGGCAACAGCGGCGTCAACTATAAATAGTACATAAAATCTCCCTCTTGGGAGATTTTTTATTTGGGGCTTGCAATTTTGCTGAAAATGTGGTATAATAAATTGTTAATTATAGACAATGGGGAAGTATGCATTGTGCAAGGGGGCGCTTAAATGAGAATTCTCGGTATTGACCCCGGCTATGCAATAGTCGGCTATGCCGTTCTTGACTACGGCTCGAATAGATTCGCCCCTGTGGGCATAGGGCATATATCCACCAAAGAGGGCGTGCCGTTCACTTCCAGGCTCAATGATATCTATGAGGATATGGTGGCGCTTATCGACACCTATCAGCCTGAACAGCTTGCTATTGAGGAGCTTTTTTCAAATACCAATCTCAAGACTGTTATAAAAGTCGGGCAGGCGAGGGGAGTTATACTGCTTGCGGCAAAGCGTGCAGGTATTCCCGTGTTTGAATACACTCCGCTTCAGGTCAAGTGCTCGCTCACAGGCTATGGCAGGGCAGAGAAAAACCAGGTGCAGGAGATGACCAAGAAAATTCTCGGCCTGACTGATATAATCAAGCCCGATGATGCGGCAGATGCGGCGGCGCTGGCGATTACTCACGGCTATACCGTAAATGCCCGCAAGCTCGGCGCAGGCGGCTATGACGGAGAGATTTAAAAGATGACCCCGAGGCGGCTTTTTGGAAAATTTGAAATGCCTTTAGGTATTTCAAATTTCTCCAAACGCATCCAGTCGCCGAGTGGGTCAGCGAAAGGGGGAATGGGGGATTTTCCCCCATTTGGAATAAATGGAAATTAGAATTGCAGATAATAACGATATAGACGAGCTTATGAGAATACGTATCGAAATGCTCAGGGTTGTAAATAATAAAAGTGATGACTATGAGTTCTCGAATGAGCTTATCGAACACAGCAGAAACTACTTTTTAAACGGCGACCAGACAACCGTTCTTGCTCTTGATAACGGGCGTGCTGTGGGCTGTGCGAGTGTTTCATATATTGATATAATGCCTACATTCTCGCACCCTACGGGCAGGCGTGGGCATATAATGAATGTCTACACCCATGCTGACTACCGCAGGCAGGGCATAGCAAGAAAAATGCTGGATATGCTCATAGAAGATGCCAAGAGCAAGGAAGCTACAGAGTTAAGCCTTGATGCTACCGAGCAGGGCAGGCCGCTTTATGAGACTATGGGCTTTGAGACATCAAGCGAGTATATGGTAAAACTTATCAATGAATAAAGGTGAAAATGATGATATATTCCGTAAGAGGAAAGGTGATACACACAGACAGCTCAACTGCCGTTATCGAATGCGGCGGCGTGGGCTATGCGTGCAGAACTACTTTTAATACTTTGCAGGCGATTGCAGGCAAGGAAGAGGCAAAGCTGCTTACATATCTAAGCGTGCGTGAGGACGCTATGGAGCTTTTCGGCTTTGCGACAAGCGAGGAACTTGAAGCATTCAAGATGCTCATCGGCGTTTCGGGCATAGGCCCCAAGGCGGCACTTTCTATCCTTTCGGCTATGACGCCGAGTGCTTTTGCTTTAGCTGTTGCGACGGGCGACACAAAGGCTTTTACAAACGTCAAGGGAATAGGCGGCAAGACTGCACAGCGCATATCATTAGAGCTTAAAGACAAGATAGCCAAGGACACCATTTCCGTGCGTGGCGACAGCGGGGCTTCACTTACTGTTTCACCTATTGCAGGCAACAACGCATCGGAGGCTATATGTGCGCTTAGTGTGCTCGGCTATTCACAGGGCGAAGCGGCTGCCGCTGTAGGCAGGCTTGACCCGACCCTTTCTGTAGAAGATATGATAAAGCAGGCACTTAAGATACTTTCGGGAATGAGGTAAGCTATGATAGAACAAAGCGATTACGATCTTGAAAACAGGATAGTCGCCCCGACCGAGACCGTGGCTGAGACTACTGATGATTTTGAAGTCAGCCTGCGCCCGAAGTCGCTCGGTGAATACATCGGGCAGGAGCAGGTCAAGGAAAACCTCAACATCTATATACAGGCCGCAAAAAACAGGTCTGACAGCCTTGACCACGTGCTTTTATACGGCCCGCCCGGCCTTGGCAAGACTACCCTTGCGCAGATAATAGCCCACGAAATGGGCGTGAATTTCCGCCAGACATCGGGGCCTGCTATCGGCAAGCCCGGCGACTTGGCGGCGATACTTACAAACTTAGAGCACGGTGACGTGCTGTTTATAGATGAGATACACCGCTTATCAAAGCAGGTGGAAGAGGTGCTCTACTCGGCGCTGGAGGACTTTGCGCTTGACATTATTATGGGCAAGGGGCCTGCTGCGAGGAGCATTCGCATAAATATAGAAAAATTCACCCTTGTGGGTGCTACCACCCGCTCGGGGCAGATATCATCACCGCTGCGTGACCGATTCGGCGTTATACAGAGGTTAGAGCCGTACACAGAAGACCAGCTCGCCGACATCATTTCAAGAAGTGCCGTGCTTTTGGGCGTTTACTGTGATGATGAGGGCGCACACGAGCTTGCAAGGCGCTCCCGTGGCACGCCGAGAATAGCTAACCGCTACTTGAAACGTGTGCGTGACTTTGCTGAGGTAGTGGGTGAGGGCAGGATAACCAAGGAGATTGCCCGCCTTGCGCTTAAGCGCATGGAGGTTGATGAGATAGGCCTTGACAGCATTGACAGGCGGCTGCTTGAAATGATAATCAACGGCTACGGCGGCGGCCCTGTGGGGCTTGATACCCTTGCGGCATCTATCGGCGAGGAAGCTATCACCATAGAGGACGTCTGCGAGCCTTATCTTATGCAGCTGGGCTTTTTGTCAAAGACGCCGAGAGGGCGTGTGGCAACACAGCTTGCATACAAGCATTTAGGCATACCCTACGGCAGCGATGACGGGCAGATGCACTTTTAAATCAGGTAACAGATAAGGCGGCTGCGCCGCATTTGAGAAAATATATTGATTGGAGATATTATAATGGGCAGATTATTCGGAACCGACGGCGCAAGGGGCGTCGCAATAACAGAGCTTACAACAGAGCTTGCTATGCAGATAGGCAAGGCAGCAGCTATAGTTTTATCAAAGGAGTGCGACCACACCCCCAAGATACTCATAGGCAAGGACACCCGCATATCGGGCGACATTCTTGAAGCGGCACTTGTTGCAGGTATATGCTCGGTGGGCGCTGATGTTCACATCTTAGGCGTTATACCTACACCTGCTGTGGCGCTTTTGGTAAAGGAATACAAGGCTGATGCCGGCGTTATGATATCTGCTTCGCACAACAGCGTTGAATTTAACGGCATAAAGCTTTTCTCGTCGACGGGCTTCAAGCTTCCCGACAAGGTAGAGGAGGAGATAGAAGAACTCATACTTGACCGCCCGCAGGACATAGCCCTTAAGGACGGCTGCGAGGTAGGCAGAGTTTACTACGAGGGCAACGCCGAGTGGGATTATGTAAGGCACATAATCGGCAGCGTTGATTCTGAATTCAGAGGCGTGCGTGTTGCTATCGACTGTGCTAACGGCGCTTCCTCAACAACAGCTGAGAAGATATTCAAGGGACTGGGCGCAGACTGCGTGTTTATCTCAAACGAGCCTGACGGCACTAACATCAACGAGAACTGCGGCTCGACCCATATGGAAAACCTTATGAAAACTGTAGTCGAGAAAAAGTGTGACTTAGGTCTTGCTTTTGACGGCGATGCTGACAGGTGCCTTGCAGTTGATGAGAACGGCAAGCTGGTTGACGGCGACAAGCTGCTGGCTATATTCTCACGTTTTATGAAAGCAAACGGCCTGCTCAAGCACAACTGCTGCGTTGTTACAGTTATGTCTAACCTCGGCTTTTTCAACTTTGCCAAGGAAAACGGCGTAGTCACAGCCACCACAAAGGTAGGCGACAGGTACGTGCTTGAAGAGATGCTTGCAGGCGACTATAACATCGGCGGCGAGCAGTCGGGTCATATAATCTTCCTTGACCACGCAAACACAGGCGACGGCGAGCTTACAGGTGTAAAGCTCATAGACGTTATGAAAAAGACAGGGCTTAAGCTTTCTGAGCTTGCTTCTTGTATGGAGGTTTATCCGCAGGTGCTTGTTAATGTCAAGATAACACCCGACAAAAAGGGCAAGTGGGAGACTGACGAGGACGTTCAGGACGCTATAAAGCTCTATTCCGACAAGCTCGGCAACGAAGGGCGCATACTTGTGCGTGAGTCGGGCACAGAGCCTTTGGTAAGAGTAATGATAGAGGGCAAGCTGACAGGCGTTATCACAGAATATGCCAACAACATAGCAGCCCTTGTGGAGAAGATGCAGTAATGAGATACAAATATTGTCCTGAGTGCGGCACAGCCCTTGACAGTATGCCCATAGGTGACGAGGGGCAGGTGCCCTGGTGCAAAAAGTGCGACAGGCCGTGGTTTGATACATTCAACACCTGTGTGCTGTCGGTGATAGTTAATGAAGATAACGAGGTGCTGCTGATAAGGCAGAGCTACCACGACACCACAAAATATGTGGGCGTTGCGGGGTATATGAAGCCTAACGAAACAGCCGAGGCTGCCGCTGCAAGAGAGATAGCCGAGGAAACGGGGCTTGAAGCGGTAAGCGTTCACTTTCTTGAAAGTCTTTTCTATGAGGGGCGTGACCAGCTGATGCTGGGTTTTGTGGCAAGAGTACATAAAAGCGGACTAAAGCTTTCGGGCGAGGTGCTGGAAGGCAAGTGGTTTGACATTGACACCGCCATAAAGACCGTAAGAGAGGGCAGCATAATTCAGAAGCTTATAATCTATACAAAGGAAAATATGTTATGAGAGTAGCCGATAAATGGCAAGAGTACAAAATATTAGACACATCAAGCGGCGATAAGCTTGAAAGCTGGGGCGGTGTTACACTTGTTCGCCCCGACCCGCAGATAATCTGGAAAACGCCACACAAGACTGACAAGTGGGACAAGGCAGACGCTGTATATCACCGCTCATCAAAGGGCGGCGGCGAGTGGGAATACCGACGCAAGCTGCCCGAGAGCTGGAATATCAGCTATGGCGATCTGAAATTCGTCATAAGGCCTACGGGCTTCAAGCACACGGGGCTTTTCCCCGAGCAGGCGGTCAACTGGGATATGTGCGGCGAGATGATCAGAAATGCGGGCAGGCCTATAAAGGTATTAAACCTTTTTGCATACACGGGCGGTGCTACGCTTGCCTGTGCTAATGCAGGGGCGCAGGTGTCACACGTTGACGCTTCAAAGGGCATGGTGGCATGGGCGAGAGAGAACGCCGCAGCATCGGGGCTTACCGATAAGCCGATACGCTGGCTGGTTGACGACTGCGAGAAGTTCGTGCGCCGTGAGATAAAGCGGCAGAATTTCTACGATGCTGTGATAATGGACCCGCCCTCATACGGCAGAGGCCCCGGCGGCGAGGTATGGAAATTAGAAGACAGCGTTTATGAGCTTGTAGAGCTTTGCTCGCAGGTGCTGTCTGACAAGCCGCTGTTTTTCCTGCTAAACAGCTACACTACGGGGCTTTCGCCCTCGGTAATGGCTTATATTTTAAGCGAGGTACTGACCCCACGTTTTGGCGGCGAGGTAACGGCAGACGAGATAGGCCTCAGAGTTCAGAGCAGCAAAATGCCGCTGCCCTGCGGGTCTACGGCAATATGGCAGACAAAGTAAGCAAAAGCGCAGAGCTTTTGACATATATTTATAGGAGGTCATAACAATGGGATTTGGACTTGATGACATCAAGAAGACTATCGACAAGGTCGATGACAAGATACCCGATTCGGTAAAGGACGAGGCTAAGAAGCTCGCTTCCAAGGAGAATCTTGAAAAGGTCAAGGACAAGGCTGAGGATATCATCGACAAGGTAAAGGACAAGTTCGATAAGAAAGACGACTAATGCGATAGGGCTGCGGGGCGGAGATTTTCTGCCCCTTGAAGGCCTTACTAACGGAGTAAAATAATGGACAGTTTTCTTAAAGCCGAGGGGCTTTGGTTTTCATATATAAATGAGATAGAAGAGCCGCCCGTCAAGACAGAGGTGCTAAAGGGCATTGACCTTGACATCAAAAAGGGTGAGTTCGTGGCGGTGCTCGGGCACAACGGCTCGGGCAAATCGACGCTTGCAAAGTGCTTCAATGCGATTAATCTTCCCGAAAAGGGCAAGGCGTATGTTGATGGCATAGACACCAGTGACGAGAGCAGGCTGCTTGACATAAGGCAAAAGGTAGGCATGGTGTTTCAGAACCCCGACAACCAGATAGTTGCGACTATCGTGGAGGAGGACTGCGCTTTTGCACTTGAAAATATGGGCGTTGAGCCTGCTGAGATAAGGCGCAGAGTTGACGAGGCGCTTAAAACAGTAGGAATGTATGACTACCGTGAGCACGCAGTTCACAAGCTTTCGGGCGGTCAGAAGCAGAGGGTGGCAATTGCTGGCATAATAGCTATGCGCCCCGAATGCATACTGCTTGACGAGCCGACGGCCATGCTTGACCCGTCGGGCAGGCGTGAGGTAATGAAGACGATAAAGATGCTCAACCGTGAGCTTGGCGTTACCATAGTGCTGATAACCCACTATATGGAGGAGGCCGCACAGGCTGACCGTGTTGTGGTGATTGATTCGGGCGAGATAATGCTTGACGGCGAGCCGAAGTCGATATTCACGCAGGTAAAGACGCTTCGCAACTTAGGGCTTGATGTGCCGCAGGTGACGGAGCTTTGCTACGAGTTAAGACAGGCGGGCGTTGACATACCGCAGGATATAATCACAGAAGAAGAATGTGCGCAGGCGCTTTACAAGCTGCTTGCGTGATGCTAAAGAGGCAGCAGAATGGCAGTAATAAAGACAGAAAACCTCACCTACATCTACGGTGAGGGCACGCCCTTTGAAAAGAGGGCGGTTGATGACATATCCCTTGAAATAAACGAGGGCGAGATGATAGGCGTCATAGGCCACACAGGCTCGGGCAAATCAACGCTTATCCAGCACTTCAACGGGCTGCTTAAGCCAACCTCGGGCAGCGTATACATTGACGGCGAAAGGCTTTGGGACGACAAGGCAAGGCTGAGAGACATACGCTTCAAGGTGGGGCTTGTGTTTCAGTACCCCGAATATCAGCTCTTTGAGGAGAGCTGCTACAAGGACATAGCTTTCGGGCCGAAGAACATGGGGCTATCAGACAGCGAGATTGACAAGCGCATAAAGGAAGCGGCGGCTATGGTGGGTTTAAAATCCGAGCTGCTCGACAAATCGCCCTTTGAGCTTTCGGGCGGTCAAAAGCGGCGTGTGGCGATAGCAGGTGTTATGGCTATGAAGCCCAAGGTGCTTATTCTTGACGAGCCTGCGTCGGGGCTTGACCCGAGGGGCAGAGAGCAGATACTCGGAATGCTAAAAGAATACTACGAAACAACAAAGAGCACGGTAATGATAGTATCACACTCAATGGAGGACATAGCACGCTATGCCGACAGGATACTTGTTATGAACAAGGGCAGGCTTTTCTGCTTAGATGAGACTGAGAAAGTATTTGCAAGAGCCGACGAGCTGACAGCTATGGGGTTATCTGTTCCGCAGATAACGAGAGTTTTCTCGAAGCTCAAAGAAATGGGTCTTGCAATTGACAAGGAAGTATACACAACGCCCTATGCCGTAAAGCTTATAATGCAGCGGCTCGGGGCAGACCAAGCAAAAGGATAGAGAGACTTTGATAAAGGATATAACCATAGGGCAGTATTTCCCAGGAAAAAGCCCGATACACAGAATGGACCCGAGGGTGAAGATAATCCTTACGGCGGTTTTCATAGTAATGCTCTTTTTATCAAAGAGCATATGGGGGCTGCTGGTAGGGGCGGCATTCACTCTTGTGACGTTTTTTATTTCACGAATACCCTTTAAGCTTATGATAAAAAGCTTAAAGCCCATACTACCGATAATCATATTCACGGGCTTACTGAACCTGTTTTTTATAAAAACGGGCGAGGAATATTTTCATTGGAAGATATTTCGCATAACCGATGAGGGCGTTAACACGGCGGTGTTTATGGCGGTTAGGATAATATGCCTTATTATAGGCTCATCGCTGCTGACCTACACCACATCACCGATAGACCTGACAGATGCTATAGAGCGGCTTTTATCGCCTTTAAAGAAAATAAAGGTGCCCGTTCACGAGCTGGCTATGATGATGACGATTGCGCTGAGATTCATACCCACGCTTATTGAGGAGACCGACAAGATAATGTCAGCACAGAAGGCAAGGGGCGCTGACATGGAAACAGGCTCGCTTATGAAGCGTGCAAAGGCTTTGATACCGATACTTGTGCCGCTGTTCGTTTCGTCATTCAGGCGTGCGGAGGAACTTGCACTTGCTATGGAGTGCCGCTGCTATCATGGCGGCGAGGGCAGAACGAGAATGAAGCAGCTGCACATGAGCGCTGTAGACGGCATAGCGTTTGTTTTCACGGCGTTTTTCTTAGCAGGGGTAATAGCACTTAATATTATTCTTTGATTTAAGGGTAACACGGAATATTGCATTTGTCAACGGAAAATCAAAACAAATTTTCGACAGGGTAATATGCAACAAACATACAGCTTTCACAAAGAGGTGTTATAATGCTGGATATGGTAATGAGTGCGGCTATGCTGGCGGCACTTGATGAAGAAGATAACAATAAAGAAAAGAGGGTCAAAACAATGGACGAGGTTTATGTTTCACCGATACTTAAAAGCCTTATAGGCAAGGAGTGCATAATATCACACGAAGAGCTTGATGATGAAAGAGGCGTTATCAAGGAAGTTGATGCAGAGTTTTTCGTAGTGACCGTTCACGGCAAGAAGGGTGAAGTGACCCTTGTTGAGAGAATTGACGGAATAGAAGAGATACAGCTCGTATGAGTAGAAATTTCAAGGTAAAGATGAGCTACTTAGGCACCAACTATCACGGCTTTCAGATACAGGACAATGCCGTGACGGTGCAGGAAACTGTCGAGAAAGCGCTTTCATCGCTTTTGAATGAGAATATAAAGATATTCGGCTGCTCACGCACCGACACAGGCGTTCACGCAAGGGAGTTCTATTTCAACTTCCACACCGAGAATACCATTAACGAGCGTGGGATAATCTTCGGCTGCAACGCAAGATTGCCCGATGATATAGCCCTGCATACCTGCGAGCAGGTGAGTGATGATTTTCACGCAAGGTATGATTGCAAGGGCAAGGAATATGAATATATTATCCACAACAGCGAGATAAAAAACGCCTTTATGAGCGACAGGGCTTACAAGAGCTGGTACCCGATAGACGAAAAGCGCCTTGACAGCGCAGCAAAGCTTTTTGTGGGCGAGCACGACTTCAAGGCGTTCTGCTCGACTGACTGCGACAAGGAGAATACCGTCAGGGAGATATACTCCTTTGACGTAAAGCGTGAGGGCGAGCTTGTGAAGTTCATCATATCGGGCAGCGGTTTTTTATACAATATGGTAAGAATACTCGTAGGCACGCTGTTATTTATAAATGACGGCAAGCTTACCGAGCAGGATATACAAAAGATATTTATGACCCGAGACAGGACTAAGGCGGGCAAGACAGTTCCGCCCCAGGGGCTTTATCTCAACAGGGTCTTTTACTAAATGCATAATGCAAAGGCTGTGCTTAAAGCCTTGCATTGAAAACGGAGGAATAACAAATGGCAAAGGTCTCAGCCGAGGCTACGGATCTTCGCTCTGCAAGAAAAGAGCATAAGCGAAAAAAGCTGCTAAAGCGGCTCATAATAGTATTTGTGATCTTAGCATTCGCAGCGGTGGTTTTTGCTTTGAGAGGCTTATGGCTGCCAAAGCTTAAGGGCATATTCGACAAGCCACACGGCCTTATAGTAAATGACGGCAAGCTTGCCGAGGGCAACTTCCCGCTGTCGCTTTCTGATAACGGCAAGGCCAAGCTTTACACCTGCGATGAATACTTTGTCAGCGTAGATGATTCGGCGGTGAAGTTTTACGATATACAGGGCAACCTTATTAATACCGTGCAGCACACCCTTGCGCACCCCTCAGCGTGTGTTTCGGGCAAGAAGATGCTTGTTTTTGAAAACGGCGGCAACAGCTTTGAGCTTATAAGCGTCAAGGGCGAGATCTTCAAGAAAAAGCTTGACGACACGCTGCTGCTTGCTGAGTTTGAGGACGATATGATTGCGGTGGTGACTTCTACCGTCAAGTATGATTCATGCCTGACTGTATATGATGATGAGGGCAGCGAGATTTACAAATGGGCATCAAACAAGCGCATTATGAGCGTTGACATCAGCGACGACGGCGACGGGTGCTTTATCTCGACATTCGCATCAGAGGACGGGCAGATGCACAGCACGATAACAGAGCTTGATTTTTCAAGCGAGGGCGAGGCTATGGTGTCTAAGGAGCTTGACACGCTGGTTCTGAGTGTGCAGAAAAACGCATCAAACGACATTTGGGCGATAGGCGACACGGCGGTCTACAAGCTTGACAAGACGGGCGATATAATAAGCCACGTGGAATACAAGGGCGAGCTTTGTGCATACACTTCAAACGAGCGTGTGTGCGCTGTGGCTGTAAGCTCGGTGCGCAAAGGCACTTCACGCCTTATGATATGGGATAGTGATGATTCGGGGCTTGAAGACAGGTCTGAATCTGTTTCGGGCAAGGTCAAGGCGCTTGTATGCAACGACGACAACGTGTTTATGCTAAGCGAGCACAGCGCAGAGTGTTACGACTTTGACTTGCAGATGACAGCAACAGCGGCCGTTTCAAATGATTATGTTGACTTTGTATACATTGAGGATTCGCTTATCTTCATAGGCTACAGAGACATAAACAAGATAGAATTCAAGAACTGACAGTAACTTCAAAAGGGGGCAAGACCTTTGAGCATACTTGATATTGCGATAATACTTATCATACTATTTTCAACACTGATATGTGCGCTCAAGGGCTTTGTCAAGACCATATTCGGCGTTGTGGGCACGATAGTGGCGTTCATTATAGCCGTAGTTGTGGGCGTGGCGGCTCACGGGGCGGTGTATGATGCCTACTTCAAGGACGGAACAACGCAGTTTGCGCAGAACTTTGTCGAGCAGGTAGATACAGGTGCGATGATAGAAGACGTTTTGCGTGAGAACGGCGTTGAGGGCGATATTGATTCAAAAGAGCTCAACAAAGCCATAGCCAAAGACGGCGATATGGGCGACAATGTTGAGAAATACCTTGACAAAAAAGGTGTTGAAACTGATAAGGATATAAACAAGATAGTTGACGATTTTGCAAAAAGCCCAAACATTTCAGACGAAACACTTGAAAAATACCACATTGACCGTGACCAGCTTAACGAGATACTAAAAGAGAGCGGCGAGCATTTAAAGGAAGCGCTCAAAGCCGCAGCCGATGAAGACAAGAGCAAGGCAGCGGGGTATATCGAGGAGCATATACTATCACCGATAGTAAAGCGGCTGGTAAGAGACGGGCTTATCATAGTAACATTTGTACTATTAAAGATAATAATAAGCATAGTGATAATGGCAACGGGCGTTATGAAGCGCTTTGAGCTTGTGAAAAAGACGGATACGCTGTTAGGTGCAGCGCTCGGCTTTTTCAGCGGTTTGGCGACTGTGATAATCTATACCTACTTTATCGCACTTGCAGTAAAGCTCACAGGCGGGGGCGTGCCGCCGCTTGATACAGACACGGTCAATAACACCGTGATACTTAAATTCTTCTACGGATTTTTCAGCAAATAGCTTTATGATACGTAAGGGCTGATATACAGATGATGACCGCCCTTGCACCTTACTCTTAAACGGAAAGGAACGATGACGATATGATGATGTGTTCACGCTGTAAAAAGCGACCTGCGGTAGTATTTATATCGCAGATGAATATGAAAGACCCATCTGCCAAGAAAAACGAGGGCTTGTGCCTTGTGTGCGCAAGAGAGCTCGGCATTTCGCAGGTAGAGGACTATATGAAGCAGATGGGCATTACCGATGAAGAGGTTCAGGCTATGAGCGACCAGCTTATGGACATAACCGACGGCAATGACTTTGAAATGGGCGGCAGCAACACTATGCCCAATTTCCTCTCGAACCTCTTTGGCGGGGCTTTTTCGCCGCAGGGCGGTGAGGGTGACATTGAAAAGTCGCTTAAGGACAGAGTAAAGGAAAAGCACAAGGAAAACAAGGATAAGCGCAAGAAAGAGCTTAAGTTCTTAAACAACTTCTGCACAAACCTTACCGAGCGTGCAAGAGAGGGCAAGCTTGATAATATCATAGGCCGTGAGCGTGAGTGCGATAGGGTAGTGCAGATACTTTCACGCAGGCAGAAAAACAACCCCTGCCTTATCGGTGAGCCTGGCGTCGGCAAGACGGCTATCGCAGAGGGTATCGCTCAGCGCATAGTTGCAGGCAACGTGCCCTATCACTTACAGGGCAAGGAGATATACCTGTTAGACCTGACTGCTCTTGTTGCAGGCACACAGTTCAGAGGGCAGTTTGAGAGCCGCTGCAAGGGACTTGTCGAGGAGGTAAAGAGAGAGGGCAACATCATACTCTTTATCGACGAGGTGCATACACTTGTAGGCACGGGCGACAGCGAGGGCACGATGAATGCCGCAAATATCCTTAAGCCCTCACTTTCAAGGGGCGAGATACAGGTCATAGGTGCTACAACTTTCAAGGAATACAGAAAATACATCGAAAAGGACGCCGCACTCGAGAGGCGCTTCCAGCCCGTGACGATAACCGAGCCAACTGTTGAGGAAACGACTGATGTATTAAAGGGCATCAGCAAATACTACGAAAAGCACCACAGAGTTCACATTGATGAGTATACTCTTAAGATGTGCGCCGTGCTTTCGGAGAGGTATATCAATGACCGATTCCTGCCCGACAAGGCTATTGACCTGCTTGACGAGGCGTGTGCGTTAAAGAGCATAAACACCCCCGAGATAGCAGAGTTTGACAAGCTCAATGCCGAGCTTAAAAAGCACAAGGACACTCTCGAAGAGCAGGAGGCAGGCGACGAGCCTGATTATGAGGCGATAGCTTCTGCAAAGAGCGAGATATCACGCATTGAGAACAGACTTAAAGAGGTTGAGCAAAAGCTTGAAGAGGTAAACGTCACAGAGGAGGACTTATCAAAGGTCATAGAGCTGTGGACGGGTATACCCGCAAACAAGATAGCCACCACCGAGTATTCAAAGATAAGGGGCTTGAAAGACGAGCTTTCAAAGCGCATAATAGGTCAGCAAGAAGCCATAGACAAGGTGGCAAACGCTATCAGGCGCACAAGAGTTCAGCTTGCAAAGAGAAGACGGCCTGCATCGTTTATCTTTGTAGGACCTACTGGCGTGGGTAAGACCGAGCTCGTAAAGGTGCTGGGCGAAACGCTGTTTGATGCGACAGAGCCGCTTATAAGAGTTGATATGTCAGAGTATATGGAAAAGCACAGCGTTTCCAAGCTCATAGGCTCACCTCCGGGATATGTGGGCTTTGATGATGCTGGGCAGCTTACCGAAAAGGTGCGCCGCCGCCCATACAGCGTTATACTCTTTGACGAGATAGAAAAGGCACACCCCGATGTAATGAATATCCTGCTTCAGATTCTTGACGAGGGCAAGATAAACGACTCGCAGGGCAGGAGTGTAAGCTTTGAGAACACTGTTATTGTTATGACATCAAATGCAGGCTCTACCGATAAGGACACGGGCGTGGGCTTTAACAAGACCGACTCGGAAGTTTCTCACGACAAGGCTATGAAGGCGCTTAAGGATTTCCTGCGGCCTGAGTTTTTAGGGCGTATAGACGAAGTTATCGTGTTCAATCCTCTCACCGAGGAGGACTATGCTAAGATAGCCGCCCTTATGCTTGATGAGATGAGAGAGCCGCTTGAAGAGAAGAGCATAAAGCTTTCATACGACGATAAGGCACTTGCGGCGATAGCCAAGAAGAGCCATTCAAAGCACCTCGGCGCACGTGACATAAGGCGTGTTATCAGAAATGATATCGAGGATAAGATAGCTTCTATACTCATTGACAGCGACGATAAGATAGGTGCCGTTGCGATCTCGGCAGATGATGAGGGTGAACTGACAGTAAACGCTATTTGATATAGTGGAGGGTGACCATGAAGAAAAAAGGAATGACTCTGGCGTTCAAAATGAATATCCTTATAGCACTTATCATGCTTACTGCCTGCATTGTGCTTGTCAAGATATGCAACTATGCCTACACGCAGACGGTCTACAAGCCTTTTCTCAACAGGTTGGAAAAGTGTGAGAAGCTCTTCGAAGAGGGCGAATATGACGACAGGCTTATGGGGCTTCATGAACTGACAAAGCTTGACGGCTTTGATAAGGCGCATGATGGAACTGATACTGAAAATCAGATGATAAATTTTGAGGCGTTCCTTTATAAGTACAGGTTCACCAAGGACGGTAAATTAGAGCTTGCTCCTGATGAGAACAGTAAAGAATATCAGGATTATATGGAAGGCAAAGGCGATATGATCAACTATGCCACCTCGGAGTATTATAATGTGATATATGATATCAGAGAGATCGCAGTCAACAATGACCTTTCAAGTGTAGAGGTCTATATTGATGACGGCAGCAAGCTGATACAGATTGGGCGTGGCGATAATGACCCCGATGCGGAACGGATAGTGGATATTCTTCAGTTTGGCAAGGTCTTTGATAATGTTGAGGCCATTGACACCTACACCTCTCAGAAAAAGCACGAGCCGTTTATGATAACGAGCCGCACAAAGGCTGACTATGTGCGTGTGCATTATAAAAAGATAGATGGGCTTAAGCTATATGTGGTTTATTACACCGATGTGACAGAGCAGGTGCTCGGGCAGAAGACATTTCTTGTTGAGTCGCTTATATTCGTTATACTTATGATAATAGTAGCGATGATACTGACGGTGCTGCTATTGCACAGGATCGCTACAAAGCCCCTTACAAAGCTTGCAGAGGCGGCGAGTGCCTTTGCGCCCGATGAGAACGGCGAATACAACGAGGATAATATCTTAAAGCTTGACTATATCAAGTCAAAGGACGAGATCGGCGCTCTTGGCCGTGAGATAAATTCTATGCAGACGAGAATTGTCGAGGGAACAAAGAACCTGACAAGAATGACCTCGGAGCGTGAGAAGATAAAAACAGAGCTTGATATGGCGGCATCTATACAGCTTTCGGCTCTGCCGAGCGTTTTCCCTGCATTCCCCGACAGGAAGGAGTTTGACATCTACGCATCTATGACCCCCGCAAAAGAGGTCGGCGGCGATTTCTACGATTTCTTCCTTGTTGATGATAATCACCTATGCCTTGTTATGGCAGACGTTTCGGGCAAGGGCGTGCCTGCGGCGCTGTTTATGATGGCTTCAAAGATAATCATTGAACACAACGCTATGAAGGGGCTTTCGCCTGCGCAGATACTGCAAATAACCAATGATGCTATCTGCCGCAAAAACCCCGAGGATATGTTTGTTTCTGTCTGGCTCGGTATCCTGGAGATATCTACAGGGCGGCTCGTGGCTTCAAATGCAGGGCACGAATACCCTGTTATCACTAACGAGAAGAACGAGTATGAGCTGATGAAGGACAAGCACGGCTTCGTTATCGGCGGTATGGAGGGCTCTAAGTACACCGACTATGAGCTTACCCTGTGGCCGGGAGACAAGCTGTTTATCTATACCGACGGTGTTCCTGAGGCGACTGATGCGCAGGAGGAGCTTTTCGGCAACGAGCGCATGATAGAAACACTCAACAAAGAAAAGGATGCACCGCCGAAAAAGCTGCTTGAAAACGTATCGGCAGCTGTTAACGAATTTGTTAAGGACGCCGAGCAGTTTGACGACCTGACAATGCTTTGTTTAGAGTATAAAGGAAACGAAAAAAATGTATAGTGTAACAAGAAGAGTAGAGGTTAGCGATATAGCAAGAAACGGCAAGATGCGCCTTTCGGCGCTGCTTGACTGCTTGCAGGACTGCGCATATGACCACTTGCAGGGTGAAGAAACACTCAGCGATTACTTTGAGCAGACAGGAAATGTGATGTTTCTTGTTTCAAGGCAGATAGATATTAAGCGCCTGCCTGTTTACGGCGAGCAGCTGACTGTGACTACATGGTGCTACGAACTGAAGAGAATGTACGGCTATCGAAACACCATTATTCGTGACGAGGGCGGCGAGGTTTGCGCCTGCGCTTATGAGATAGGCGCTTTTGCAGATCCTGCGACATCACGCCCCGTGAAGATATCGCAGGAGCTTGCTGATGCTGTCGAGAAACACCCCGCCTTTGATATGGAATACACCCCACGCAAAATATCGCTGCCCGAGGGTGAAGCTGATATCAGCGCACCGCTTAAGGTCTACGGCAGCTTTGTTGATATGTACGGGCACGTTAACAATGCAAGGTATATTGAGCTTACCGAGGATTTTATCCCTGTTGGTAGGGATATATCGAGAATACGCATTGAGTACAGGCAGCCGCTTAAAAAAGAGCGTGCGCAGGCTAATGTGTGGCGTGAAGATAACGGCCTTTTGGTAGAGCTTAAGGGTGAGGAAGGCAACAGCTGCTGTGCGGTTGAATATATTTTTGTATAATATGTATGGCCGATGTGGAAAAACACATTGGCCTTTTGTTATATTCTACAAATCCTCCTTAATCCTATTGACAAAGTAGGAATAATATGATATTATGTAATCACAGCAAAGATAATACTAATAAAACAGTATAAAAAAGGAGACGATAATTATGTCAAACGTAAAATCAAATGTATCAGAACTCATAGGCGGAACACCTATACTTGAAGCTAAGCGCTTCGCAGCAGCAGAGGGGTTGGATGCAAAGATACTTGCAAAGCTTGAGCTTTTCAACCCTGCAGGCTCTGTAAAGGACAGAGTTGCAAAGGCTATGATCGAGGACGCTGAGAAGAAGGGCATACTCAAAGAGGGTGCTACTATCATCGAGCCTACATCGGGCAATACAGGTATAGGTCTTGCAGCTGTCGGCGTTTCAAAGGGCTACACCGTAATTCTCACAATGCCCGAGACGATGAGCGTTGAGAGAAGAAATCTGCTCAAGGCTTACGGCGCAAAGGTAGTTCTCACCGAGGGCAGCCAGGGCATGAAGGGTGCTATCTCAAAGGCTGACGAGCTTTCAAAGGAGATCGAGAACGCAGTAATCTTAGGCCAGTTTGTAAACCCTGCAAATCCGCAGGCTCACTTTGAAACAACAGGCCCCGAGATATGGAACGACACAGACGGCAAGGTCGATATATTCATCGCAGGCGTAGGCACAGGCGGCACAGTTTCGGGTGTCGGCAGATATTTAAAGGAGCAGAACCCCGACGTAAAGGTGGTTGCTGTTGAGCCTGAGACATCTCCCGTACTTTCCGAGGGCAAGTCGGGCGCACACAAGATTCAGGGCATAGGCGCAGGCTTCGTTCCCGATACTCTTGATACCAAGATCTATGACGAGGTGATCAAGGTGCCTAACGAGGGCGCATTCAGAAAGGGTGCTGCTTTTGCAAGGGCAGAGGGCGTGCTTGTGGGCATTTCCTCGGGTGCTGCACTTTACGCAGCAGCAGAGCTTGCAAAGAGACCCGAGAACAAGGGCAAGACAATAGTTGCTCTTCTCCCCGACACAGGCGAGAGATATCTCTCAACTGCACTTTTTGACTGATAGCTGATATGATAATGACCCCCGAGGGCTTGGTGCTCTTGGGGGTCTTGTGTCTTTTCCTCTTGACAACCCACTCCAAATGCTATATAATACTCTTAGGCGAGAGCCAAATAATTACAATAGGAGAGTGCTGTTTGAAACATTACAACACATCAGAGATAGCAGTGTGACCGGTGAGGTTTGCGCTATCTGAACAAACCTCCCGGCTTATTGATGTAAGCTATCAGGTCAACGATGATTCAGGAGGAAAAACAATGAATAAAAATGACATTACTATACGTTTGGAAAGAGAAAACGAACACAGTTTGGAGCACTATGTGATCAATCAGCTGAGAGGCGACCCTGCATTCGTGAGCGAGCTTGATTTCGTTATGCTAAAGGGCGGCGAGCTGATAGGGCAGAATATTTTTGTGCGCACTATCATCAAGGCTGACGACGGGCGTGACATTGACGTGCTGACAATGGGGCCTATCTGCATAAGAAATGACTTAAAGCGCCAGGGCTACGGGCGAGTGCTGCTTGACTATTCGCTTGAAAAGGCGGCGGGAATGGGCTTCGGGGCTGTGCTGTTTGAGGGCAATATAGGCTTCTACGGCGGCAGCAGCTTTGACTATGCAAGGAATTTTGGCATAAGATACCACGACCTGCCCGAGGGCGCAGATGATTCGTTCTTTCTGTGCAGGGAACTCAAAGCAGGCTATCTTGACGGCATTACGGGCGTTTATCAGACCCCGCAGGGCTACTATGTAGACGAGGCCGAGGCGGAGGAGTTTGACAAGCTGTTCCCGCCGAAAGAAAAGCAAAAACTCGACTCGCAGATATTCCAATCGTAAAACAACAAGAACCCCGATTAGCGGGCTATCCCAAAAGAAGTTTTTGCTTCACGCTCAAAAGGTTGCGTAGAAACGCTCTACGCAGCCTTTTTCTTTTCCCAGTAATCCCGCCTGTCAAGCACCGCCGAGGAGCAGGCAATTCTGAACCTGAAATAAATATCTACCTTCTGCTGTCTGTGACCGCTCGACTTGTCGGGGGCGTGTATTTCGATACGCTCGATTAGCTCGTGCATCTGTTCTGGAGTGATGTCCGTCAATGATCCGCTGACCTCGGTTGCGGTTGGCTTGCGGTTTGCGTTGTTTGCGTTTTGTTGCCTAATTTATGCCGCACCTGTGTCCTTCAACATCAGACGCTTGATAACGTCATAAGGAGCGATGCTCTCCAATATTTGGAGGACATCGCTTTTTGCATATATTATGCTATTTCAAAAAATTCTCAAAAACCCCTTGACAAACCGTAACGTACTTGCTATAATTGTATACATAGAGGTTATACAATTTAGACTTTTGCGGTAGTTGCAAATGCTGTGAGAGCCTTAACCCCGAAGGAGTGTACACGAATCATGAATATCAACATCAGTAACGCATCTGGCGAACCGATCTATTTACAGATCGCAAACCAGATCAAGACGCTGATACTGGAGGGAAAGCTCAAAGAGGGTGAAATGCTGCCTTCTATGCGCATTTTAGCCACTGAACTCCGTATCAGCTTTATGACAACGAAGCGTGCCTACGAGGAACTAGAACGTGACGGCTTTATCGAAAGCTACACGGGCAAAGGCTCTTTTGTAAAGGCACAGAACCTGGAGCTTTATCGTGAGGAACAGATCAAGCGGATCGAATCTTTATTGACAGAAGCAAGTGATACGGCACAAAAAGCAGGTATCACTATGCAGGAGCTTCATGAGCTTCTTGACCTCATAAACGGTGCAGAGTAGATTTAACTGCCCCGACAGTAAATTTGAGGTGACAACAGGAAAATGCAAGATTTGAATACTGGAGGCGGGCATTGCCCGCAACGGAGGGGATTAACATGACCGCATACGAAAATGCGATTGAAATCAAGGGCGTGACAAAGCGTTACGACGGCTTCACGCTCGACAATATCAGCTTTGATGTGCCGAAAGGCTGTATCATGGGCTTTATCGGGCAGAACGGCGCAGGCAAGACCACAACGATCCGAAGTCTTCTGCATATCACAAACATTGACAGCGGCGAGATACGTCTGCTCGGTCTCGATCATATTAAGGACGAAACAGCGGTCAAAAATCGTATCGCTGTGGTATTTGACGAGCTGCCGTTCCATGATGTATTCAATGCAAAGGATATGGCTCGCATCTTTGAGGGAATGTACCCGGAATGGGACAATACTGTATATCAGCAGTATTTGGAGCGTTTTCAGCTTCCGATAAAAAAGAAGATCGGGCAGTTTTCCAAGGGCATGAAGATGAAATTGCAGATTGCCTGTGCGCTGTCTCATAATGCGGAACTGCTTGTCATGGACGAAGCCACGACCGGTCTTGACCCCGTTGTCCGTGACGAAATTTTGCACATTTTCATGGAGTATCTGCAAAACGGCGAGCGCTCTATCCTCATGTCCTCGCACATTACTTCCGACCTTGAAAAGATCGCAGATATGGTGACTTTCATTGACAAAGGCAGGATACTTCTCACGGGCTATAAGGACGAGATCATTGAGCAGCACGGTATTCTGAAATGCGATAAAGAGAAGATTCAAGATATCGACGCTGAGGACATCGTCAGCATTCGCCTGAATAATTTCGGCGCAGAGGTCATGGTGAATGACCGTGAAAATGTGTCCTACAAATACCGTGACTGCGTGATCGACCCGGCAAGCCTTGACGATATTATGCTCTACTATGTTCACCGTGATGTAAAGGAGTGGTCGTGATGAAGCTATACAAGTCACTTGTTTACAGAGAACTCCGGCTGACACGCAATCGTTTTATCCTGATGCTGATACTTTTTCTTCTGCTGGCGGCACTTATGTTGACACCGATAATGCTCGGCGGACTGTCAGGAACTTCGGAAATGAACGAGGATCTGCTGAGCATAGTTATATTTGCTTGCGGTGTTGTTACACTGACAGGCGGCATTATGGCAGGTACGAACAATGGTTTGCAGAAAGCAGATATAAATTCCGGCTGGAAACGGTATTCCTATATTCTGCCAACCACAGCAAAACAGCAGGCTCTGTCCGATCTGCTGGTAAAGCTGAGCTTTATCTTGTTGTTCGGACTTTTATCAGCGGCTTTTGCATTGGTATGCATAACCGTATCGGGTATCAACTTTGCCGTGGAGGGGTTCGACCCTGTCTGCATGATGCTTAATATTTATCTCGGCTCTGTCTGTGCCGTGATGCTGGTAGATATCGCTTACAGCTATATCTTAATGTTTGCAAACGATAAAAATCAGCTGAAGATCATAGGCGTAATTGCTTTTGTCGGCGCAGGTGTTGTATTAAGAGTTTTTGACTTGTTTCCCGGGATGAATAATGATGATAAGTCTGCCAAGGACGGTGCCATGATCTCGCAAGAAATGGTCAACAAATTTGAAACTATTTTGTGCTCCGAAAAAACATTGCTCTGCATATCAGCTGTTTTTGTAGTTTTATGTATATTATTCTTCCTTGCGATGTGGAGGTCGCACGAAAGGAGAGAGCCGTAATGACAGGACTTGTTTACAAGGAATGGAAGCAGAACCGCTGGTTTATCATTTCTATGATACTCTGCGGTGCTTTGCCTACGGTATTCTTATTTGAAAAGGATATTATTGGTGACATCAATACTGTTCGCACATTCGGAACGATATGCGCTTTTCTGGTTGCAGGCGGTCTGCAAACCATGGTGCTCAGAGGCGATGACAGAAAGCTGTGGGGGTACTGGATCACTTCAACTTCTGGCGGCTGCAAGGGCTTTCTGCGTGTGAAATATGAAATGGTTTTCGGTATGGTCGTGCTGTTTATGTTCAGCCTGCAAATGTTTGATAAATTGATCTGTGCTGTCGCTTTTGATATAGGTACCACAGAGATCAGAGACCTCAGCAATATCAGTGTGCCGCTCATATTCGTACAGATGCTTCTGCGTGCTATTGATACACCCTTCACGCTGCGTTACGGCAACAAAAAAGGCAGCCTTATCAAGCTGATATATTCTCTTGTATTTACCATCATCGTATCTGTAATGATAGTTACTAATTTCTGTAATTTCAGCGTTGTCTTGTTTGAAACAGGCGAAAAGCTGTTCAGCGGTGATAATCTGTCTATGATATTCGGGATACTTAGTGTTTCGGTGATTGTGATATATTATCTTTCATACCGCATTTCGTGCAGGATATACCTTAAGGGGGTGGAGCAGTATGACCACTAAAAAAGAAAATGCCAAGCGGCTCGGAATCTATCTGCTCATCGTGTTTGCGTTCATGCTGATATTCGTTCTTTGTATAAAGCCTATGAATGCTTCAAATACGGTGTTCTATATCATATACATGATATTTTCGTTCTCTCCTGCCATCGCAAGCCTCATCACAAGAGCTGTCACCAAAGAGGGCTTTCGTGATATGAAGCTGCACCTGAGACTCAGCGGCAATTTCAAATGGTATCTGCTGGCTTTCGGGCTTCCGCTGATCTGCTTCTCCGCTAAATTCCTGCTTCCTGTTATCATAAGTGGTCATGCTGACTGGCTCGGCGCTTTTACGGCTCAGAATGTGCTGGCAAGTGTATTTACTCTTGCAGCAATGTCGGCGGTCATGTCGATCGGTCTGATCGGTGAAGAACTGGGCTGGCGTGGGTATATGAATCAGAAAATGGAATCGCTGCTCGGCACAGTCGGAACCTGTATCGTAGGCGGCATCGTGTGGGGACTGTGGCATCTGCCAATGGATATTGCAGGCTGTGAAGGTGCAATATCCGATGCCATGTCCATGTGCGGCGGAAGAATGATACAGCTCACGCTTTTCGGCGTGTTCCTGATGTGGCTGACGAAAAAGACGGACAGCATATTTCCTGCGGTGATCGGGCATTATATGTTCAATGAAAGTCAGGGGGCTTTGGGCGGACTTCTGTCGCAGGGCAATATTCCGGAAAATGCCGACCTCGGTATCATCGCAGATGTTTTTGACTACCTCCCGATGACCTTGTTGGCTGTGGCTTTTATGATAATGCTTTTTCATGATAAGGGCAGAGCTTCCGAAACTGCATAACAGAAATAACGCTCTCGGTGTGTCTGAGAGCGTTATTTCTTTTCAGAAGGATATTCCCCATTATCATCACGGACGGCTCTTTCGTAATCCGTCCAGACCTCACGTTTGCCGTTGCATACAGTCGTGACCTTGTTTGTTCTTGGCATAGCCAATTCGGGAATTGCTAACATATACACGGCTTCAAACATATCCTTGTGCCAAGGTTCACAAAATTCAGAGCAGATACTAATGATGAAAAGCTCACGCACAGCTTTGTCGTGATCGACAGCAAGACAGTCTGGTATTCAAGTCATGAACTGTTCTCATCAAGTGATGATAACTGTGTGCTAAGGATCGAGGACGAAGTGCTGGCATGGGAGCTAATGGATAGTATAAAATAGAGTGTTTTTACATAACATAACCACCGGCTTCAATTGCTGAGGTCGGTGGTTCGTTATCCGCTGTATTGTCTGTTTCGTGTTAGCTTAATGGGTAGAAAGCTTCTGTGAGACTACCCATCTTTTCGGGGGTCTTTTATGCATACAATTATATATATCTCTTTATACATTCTATCTTGCTGTATGTAAGCACGTTTGAGAGGTTTGAGATAACGATACCTGTTTCCTCGCACTGTGCCTCGACCATTCTGCCGTCGCCCAAGTAAATACCAACGTGATAGATAGATGCGATAGAGCCGTAGCCGAAGAATATTACATCGCCGGGTATCATATCGCTGTAAGAAACGTCTGTGCCGTAGTACGCCTGTGATGCCGCATAGTGGGGGAGTGACATACCTATCTGCCCATATGAGAGCATTACCAGACCAGAGCAGTCGGTAGCACGGAAGTTAGAGCCTGCCCATACATAAGCACCGCCGACATTCGAGAGTGCGTAGTTGAGCACGATGTCTATCTTCTGCTGACGTGATGCGTCGCTTAAAAGCTCCTGCGTCGGCCTTGAAGGCTCGGGGGCTTTGGTGGTGGTGACTATCTGAGGCGAGGGGCTCCAGTAATCGTCATCATCATCTTCCCAGTAATCGTCCCAATCCTGCGTATAAACAGGGGGCGGGGTAGTGGTCGTTGTAGTGGTAGTAGTTGTAGTAGTGGTGGTGGCTGTCTTTGCCTCCTCGGAAACAGAGGATATCCTTGCTCTGAGTTCGTCGGCCTGTGCATCAAGCTCTGCCTTGTCGGCTGTCAGCTCCTGCAGGGTCTTGTCAGATTCTTCCTCCAGGTAGTCAAGCTTTTTCTTCTGCTCGGTCAGCTCGTCATTCTGCTCCTGGAACTCTAAGCTCTTAGCCTTTAACTGTTCTGACTGCTCCTCGAGCGTTACCTGCTTCGCTTCGAGGTCGTTCTTCTGTGCGATAAGGTCATCAAGCACCTTGTTGTCATGGTCAGCAACACGCTTGATAAGTTCAAGCCTCATAAGCACGTCATAGAAGTCCTCTGAATTCATGATAACGTCTGTATAGCTCTCGGTGCCTGCAACATACATAGCACGAAGTCTTCCGCAGAATTCATTGAGGCCTGTCTTTATCTCTTCTTTTTTGACCTCTATCTGATGCTTTGTCTCATAAAGCTCACCTGCGAGGGCGGCCATTTCGTCCTCGGTGGTCTTGATATTCTCTTCAACGAGCTTTATCTTCTCGTTTACTGTTTCTATCTGCTCCTTGATAGCGTCGAGCTTTTCGACCTGCGACTCGATATCCGAAGCCTTGGCATATATCTTCTTGTCAAGCTCTTCCTGCTTTTCGTCGAGCCTTGCAAGGCGCTGTCTGTACTCATCGGGGGTAGCGCTTACGGTAGCAACAGATGCCTGTTCCGAGCCGCCCCATATAGCCAGCGTCATTATCACAGCCGCCGACATAGCGGCTATCTTTTTAAGTCTTGCTTTTATATACATTTAATATCATACTCCATATTTAAACTAATTTAAACTAAGTCAGAATGATTACAATTTGTAATTATTATACACCCTAATGTAATTTTTGTCAAGGTTTTTCACATAAAATTCACCAAACGAGTACGAAAATTTGTAATGTAAATCCAAATGATGCCTACGTGCAGGGAAAACTCAATAGTTACAAAATGTAATGGTTGATGAGTTGTTTAATTTGCATCGTTTTGCAGGAATGCAGGGTAAAAAATTCATAAATGTACTATTTACAAAGGGCTGTGGATATGTTATAATATATTATGAAAGTTTATGTGATAAAGGAGGAGAGCATAGTGCAGAAGGCATATCTTATTTTGGAAAACGGCACTATATTCGAGGGCAAAAGCTTTGGCGCCGCCGGCGAGGCTGTCGGGGAAATTGTTTTTACTACAGCTATGACGGGCTATCTTGAAACACTTACCGACCCCAGCTATTATGGGCAGATAGTTGTTCAGACATTTCCTCTTATAGGAAATTATGGCGTTATTCCCGCTGATTTTGAAAGCGAGCGTCCTCATTTGAAGGCTTATATTGTTAGAGATAGGTGTCAAGAGCCCAGCAATTTCAGATGCGAGGGTGATCTTGACACTTTTTTAAAGAAAGAGGGCATCGTGGGCATCTACGGTATCGACACGAGAGCGCTCACCAAGATCGTGCGTGAATACGGCGTTATGAACGGCAAGGTGGTAACAGAGGGCACAGGCTCGGGCTTCGGCCTTTCTGAGCTTAAGAACTACACAATAAAAGACGCAGTAAAGAACACCACCTGCAAGGAAGAGCACACAGAGTCTCCCGTTAATGTAAAGAGAAAGGTTGTGCTTTGGGATTTCGGTGCAAAGGCAAATATCGAGCGTGAGCTTCTTGACCGTGGCTGTGAGGTAACAGTTATACCCGCAGGCACAAAGGCTGAGAGGATATTTGAGCTGAATCCCGACGGAATAATGCTTTCAAACGGCCCCGGCGACCCTGCCGAGAACGTTGAGATAATAGAAGAGCTTAAAAAGGTATGCGAAAAGAAGATACCTACATTCGGCATATGCCTTGGCCACCAGCTGCTTGCGCTTTCGCAGGGGGCTAAGACCAGCAAGCTCAAATACGGCCACAGAGGCGCAAACCAGCCCTGCGAGAACGTTGAAACAGGCAGAGTATACATCACAAGCCAGAACCACGGCTATGCAGTCGATAACGACTCTATACCCGAGGGTGCAAGCCTTCTGTTCAAGAATGCAAACGACGGCACCTGCGAGGGCATAAGGTATGAAAAGATGCCCGCATTCTCGGTGCAGTTCCACCCCGAGGCCTGCGGCGGCCCGCTTGATACGGGTTTCTTGTTTGATGAATTTATGAGTTTGATAGACAATGCTTAACAATGCAAAATTCACATTAGGCAAAGTATAATAATGCATTAAATGGAGGTTTTATTATGCCTTTAAATAAAGA
>CADAGC010000031.1:0-20035 GCA_902787365.1 uncultured Ruminococcus sp.
TTGGACGGACTACGAACAGGCAAAGGCGTATTTCCTTAAACTCATGATGTCCACAGACGGCGATGAACACGACCGAGCGGAGTGCATTTATATTCAGCTCACGCACGGGCTGGATGAGTGTTCGGATGAAGATGAATAACTTAAAAAAGGAGCGTTTCCGTAATGGCAACGCTCCATTTCAGTTGAATTTGGATCAAGCTAATTGACTTGAAAAGTAGTAGGAAATATGCTATAATAATAGTAATCAGATAATTCAAACAAGGCGGTGAACAAAATGTACATCAGCAAACTTGTTGTAAAAAACTACAAGCTCCTGAAAGATGTAAACCTTGATTTAAACGAAAGGATCAATATATTCGTTGGCGAAAATGATTCTGGAAAAAGCACAATACTTGAAGTGCTATCAATCATAACATCAGGAAAACTGAATGGATATGCTTTTGAAAGGCAGATAAAGGCAAATATGTTTAATGATGAAGCAAGAAAAGAGTATATTAACTCGCTTGCAACAGGGATGCCGGTATCTCCGCCCGAAATTATTATTGAAGCCTTTCTACAAGATGCTGATCCTCGGTTTTCAGGAACGAACAATTCTTTATTAGAAGATGCTTGCGGAATTAGAGTTCGGGTACACTTCAATGAGGAGTATGCGGATTTATATAACAGCCTATTATCATCAAAAGAGATATATGACATACCTGTCGAATTCTATTCGGTGGAGATAAGGTATTTTAATGGCGCTCCTGTCCTTCAGCGTTTTTCTCCGATAAAAGCAGCGTTCATTGATACTACAAGAAAGAACTATGCTTATGTAGTAGATAAATTCGTTGCGGACAATATCACCAATTTCTTAACGCCTCAAAATCAAACGGATCTTACTACCGCATATCGAAAAAGCCGACATGATTTCAGTAATAGCGAGATTGTAAAGCAGCTTAATGAGGATGTCCGTAAGAATACCGATCTTGATGGACGTGAATTAACAATAGACCTGAAAGAAGAGGATGTTGATTCATGGAAATCACAAATGTCAGTTGTTGTAGATTCCTGCCCTTTTGAGAATGTCGGTTTTGGCACTCAAAACACAATCAAAATGGGTATGGTATTAAAAAACGCTGATGAGCAGGTCAATGTCATTATTATGGAAGAACCTGAAAACAATCTTTCATATACAAATATGGCACGCTTAGTAAGTAAAGTGGAGAAATCTGAAGGGAAACAGGTCTTTATTTCTACACACAGCAGCTATGTTGCTAACAAACTGGATTTACAGAATCTTTTCTTGATTAGGAAAGGGATACCAACTCGTTTTAATGGTTTACCGGAAGATACGATGTCTTATTTCAAAAAGCTCCCTGGATATGATACTTTAAGAGTAGTTCTGGCAGAGAAGATCATTTTAGTTGAAGGTCCTACTGATGAATTGATTATTCAGCGTGCTTATTTGGATAAGTATGGTGTTCTTCCTATCGAAAATGGGATTGATGTTATAGTAGTCGATTCGCTTGCGTTTAAGCGGTATTGTGATATAGCTATTTTACTAAATAAAAAGACTATTATAGTGACCGATAACGACGGTGATATACAAAAGAATATTACAAAAAAGTATGCTGGATATACCGATAAACCCAATTTGATTTTTGTTTACGAGAGCAATGAAGAATTACATACTATCGAGCCAAGTGTTGCCGCTGTAAACTTTGATACAGATGCTCACGCACAAACTTTTAGAACTGTATTATCTAAAAGAAACTCAATGATGACAAAGAGTAAAGAGGAAATAATAGAATTTATGACTAACAATAAAGCAGAATGGGCTTTGCGGGTTTTTGATAGTGAGCTGAAAATTATTTATCCGGAGTATATACAAAATGCCATCAATGAACTTGATTAAAATAGAATGTGCTGGCTCAGGCAAAACATGGAGCATATGTCATACTGCTTTGTCTATTGTATCATCAGATATTGACAAACGAGTGGCGATTATTTCCTATACTAATCGAGGCGTTCAGGCGATACAGACTGAGATTAAGAAACAAAATAACGGGATAATGCATAGCCGTATAACCGTAGAATCGTTATACTCCTTTTTGCTTAGAGAACTGATAAAACCCTATCAAACTTATATTTTTGGAATCAATGAAATCAAGGGCCTTGATTTTTCAAGAATGTATAATAATATCAATAAACATCGTATGGGTCAAAAAGCAAGATATATGACAGCAGGACGAAGCATTACAGCGAATGAAGCTGCGGAATTGGTTGTTCAGATTAATAACAAAAGTAATGGGCAAGTAATAAGAAGGATCGAGAGAATCTATGATACCATTTTCTTTGATGAAGTTCAGGATTTATCCGGATATGATCTTGAAATCTTAAAGTGTATTGCTGGCTCATCAATTAACTTGGTATGTGTAGGAGACCCCAAGCAAGCTACGTTCAAAACAAACTGTGGTCAGAAAAATAAAAACATTTCCGGAGCGAGCATGGAATTGTTTTTCAAAGCTCTTGGAAAAAGCCACTTAGCAAAGATAACATATAATAATGTTAGCAGACGTTTTAACGAAGATATTTGTAGATTTGCAAATGATGTTTATCCGAGCTGTAATGAAATGACAACAAGTATGACCTCCGTTACACCACATGATGGCATATTCCTTATTCAAAAATCTGATATTCCTGATTACTATGATCAATTTTCTCCGCAAGTTCTCAGACACGATGCAAGAACAGATACTTTGGGATTATCTTCTATGAATTTTGGAGAATGCAAAGGCTTGACATTTGATAGAATCCTAATATTTCCTAACAAGCCATTCTTGGAGTATATTCAAAAAGGCAAAGCGCTTAGCAGCCCTGAAAAGTACTATATTGCTGTTACTCGTCCACGCTATAGCATAGCGATTGTTGTTGATAAATTCCCTGCTAAGGCAAAATATCCATTGGAAGATTTAGTCATATCTGTCGGAAATGGAACGATCAACGGAAAGAAAATAGTTTTATAATCAATATTTATATATTCAAAGGAGCATTGCAAATAACCAATGCTCCTTTCTCAATAGAAGCTACTTGCAACGATACGCAAGTAGCTTTTTTCATCATTTCAGCGCACATACAGCGCACAAAATGCGCGCAGTTACCCTATAATACAACCAAGCCGATTTCTCAAAACAGATACATTAACGAAATCCGCAATAATTCAATGGCAGATGGCATACTACCCCTTATTGAAATTATACAAGATTTCACTTAAAATTTCAAGTATAATGCTGAAAATCGGCGGTTTGAATATAACAGGGTCATGTCAGATGTGCAGATTGCTATTCTGAGGGCGTTGGGAGGGTACTGAATGGAGAAAACAGGTATAACTATTACAAAGCGTAAAGACGGTAGATATGTCGGGAAGTTTATCACGGACTATGACAGCAGCGGCAAGGCTCATTATCAGTATGTGTACGGTAAGACCTATGATGAAGCCGAACAAAAAGTGCTGATAGGGCGTGAGATCGCTTCCCGTTTTCTTTCGGGCAGATATATCACTGTCGAAAAGATATATGTGGAATGGCTGAACGCTGTGATAAACCGTGTCAAGGAATCCACACTTGCCAATTACCAGAATAAGTTTGAAAAGCATATACTACCCGAATTTGGAGATGTGCCGTGTGCAGACCTGACTGCAGGCAAGATCAATGCCTTTATAAACAAAAAGCTCGCAGACGGGTTATCTGCAAGCTATGTTCGGGATATTATTACTGTTTTCAAAACGATGCTGAAATATGCTCAGGAGGAATACGGCTTCAAGCTGTCCCTAAAAAACGTCGTTCTCCCCAAGTCCGAACGAAAGCAGGTTGAGAAGATCAGTGACATTCAGCAGAAAAAGCTCGTTTCATATCTGAAAGCCAATATGTCGCTGACAGCTTTCGGCATCCTGCTGTCGCTTTTCATGGGACTGCGTATCGGTGAACTTTGCGGACTGAAATGGGAAGATGTGGACTTTAAGCATAAGATACTGCATATCCGCAGGACTGTTCAGCGTATCAGCTCTGCCAACGGCGACAGGAAAACAAAGATAGTTATTTCTTCTCCGAAGTCGGCAACTTCATTAAGGGATATTGCGATTCCTGATGCTCTGATGAAATACTTTGAATTGTTCCAAAGCGAAGCCGATACTTTTATCCTGTCGGGAACAGACAAGCCTGTTGAACCTCGAACAATGCAGTACCGCTATAAGAAAATACTGCGTACCGCCGATGTGGAAGATCACAACTATCACAAGCTCCGCCATACCTTTGCGACCAATTCAGCCGAGAAGGGATTTAATGTGAAAGCACTGTCCGCTGTCCTCGGTCACAGCAGTGTCACCCTGACGCTCAACCGATATATTCACCCAGACCGCACCTATGAACGTAGGCTGATGAATATGTGTATGCAGTTGTAAATTGTTGTCAGAACAGCATCTTGAAAATTGAATAATGGCGGATTTACGCTGTTTTGTGAGCTTTATCCTGAATGTATCTGTTTTGAGAAATCCACCCTCTCACTTGATACTTTACATAGTATAACACCGCAATATTCTTCTATTCACGGCAAAAAACGGCACTCCCCACTCAGAAAGAATCCCATGTGAGGAGTGTTCCTTTGGAAGAGCTGATAAAACTGGATGCTTATCCGATCAGAGGGCTGGTAGGGCGGCTGTTGCAGGATAAGACCACGAGAAAAAATATCATGTTTGCATCGGACAGTTATGCTGATTACGGTGCCGGATACAGAGATGATTCGCAGATGACCGAGGGCGTGCTGCTGGGGTTTGACTCCTGCGACATACAGCCGAGAGTATACAAGGCGGCAGCGGAGCAGACGGAGCGTACCCGCAAACGTGCGGAGGTGTTCACGCCTGCGTGGATCGTCAATCAGATGAATAATCACTGCGATGCGGAGTGGTTCGGTCGCCCCGATGTTTTCAATCATCAGGAGGGGCAGGAATGGACGGTCAGCACAGAGCCGGTCACATTCCCGGAGGGCAAAGACTGGAAGCAGTACGTTGATTCCCGTCGGCTGGAGATCACATGCGGAGAAGCCCCCTACATCGTGTCCCGCTATGATACCTCTACGGGTGAGATCATTCCGATAGAACGGCGCATCGGTATCCTTGACCGCAAGTTGCGTATCGTGAACGAGAACGCCGCCGATGAAGCCGAGTGGTTCAAATGGGCGTTCCGGGCATTTCAGAGTGTGTACGGCTATGAGTATCAGGGAGACAGCCTGCTGATCGCACGCATGAACCTGCTGTATACGCTGGCGGACTACATCGAAGCGAAATGGCACAGGCAGGCGACACGGAAAGAGCTGGAGAAGTTCTTGAATGTGATCTGCTGGAACTTCTGGCAGATGGACGGCATGAACGATACGCCGCCCTATGGTATCCCGACCGATGAAGTCGTGCAGTTGTCCCTGTTTGAGAACGATGAGACGACCGATGATGAAATAATATACTGCAAAATATATGACTGGCGGACAGATATTTCCAAGCTGTTCAAAGGTCTTAAGAAAAGAGGGAAAGGCATGAAATTTGATTTTGTGATCGGGAATCCGCCGTATCAAGAGGACACAAACGGTGCTGGCAGACAGGCACGCCCTGTTTATCCGTTATTTATGGATACTGCTATCAATTTGCAACCTCAAGCTATTGTGATGATTACTCCATCACGATGGTTCACAGGAGGAATGGGCTTAGACGATTATCGTAAAAGAATGCTCGCCTCTAAAAACATTCGCAAAATTATTGACTATACGAACGCAAAAGATTGCTTCCCCAATATTAGTATAAGTGGTGGAGTTAGCATCGTAGTATGGACAAAAAGCGATAATGAAAGCTGTGAGTTCACCAACATAACAAATGGTAACGTTTCTTCTATGGCACGTAAACTTGATGAATTCGATACATTTATTCGGTATAATAGTGCGGTTTCATTAGTTCATAAGGTGCAAGCGCATTGTGATTCATTTTTGGATAGTATTGCAAGCTCGCTTATGCCGTATGGTCTAAATACCAATGTTAGAGGACAAAAAGAGCCTGCTGATGGATTATTAAAACTGTATTCAAGTAATGATACTACTTATATTCCTAAGAATATGATAACAAAGGGGAATGATACAGTCAATACATATCGTGTTATGATTAGCAAAACAAGTGCAGAACACGCTGGAGAACCAGGTAGAGACGGACGATTTAGAGTAATTCCTTCATCTATGCGTGTAATTAGTCCTAACGAAGTATGCACACATTCTTATTTTGTAATCGGAAACTGGAATAATAAAACAGAAGCTGAAAACTGCGTAAAATACATGAAAACACAGTTTGTTCGCTCTTTGATGTTGGTTTGCATAAGTGGATTTGGTTTATCAAAAATAACACTTCCGTTTGTCCCCCTCCAAGACTTCACTCCAACCAGCGACATCGACTGGAGCAAGCCCGTTGCCGACATTGACCAACAGCTCTACAAAAAATACGGCTTGACACCCGATGAGATCAAGTTCATCGAAACCCATGTAAAGGAGATGGAATAAGTGGCTAATATCAACATTCAGACCACCAAAACGGCTATGCCGCGCTGTTATTGCTATACCACTCCCACGATCTCCGACCATGACGGCTGGGTGAAGATCGGCTACACCGAGCAGGACGATGTGGAAGACCGCATTCGTCAGCAGTTACAGACCGCCCATATCCCACACCACACCGAATGGAGCGATGTTGCTGTTTTTGCCGACGGCAGGACGTATTTCCGTGACAGCGATTTCCACGCCTATCTCAAAAAGCAGGGCGTTGAGCGCATGAAGCCGATGAACGGCGACAAGAAACAGCCTGAGTGGTTCCGCATCAGCGGCGATGAGTCTTTTGCGCTGTACTCCAAATTCCGCCGTACCAAGGGCGTTATGGATACGGTCGGAACGATCGCCTATGAACTCCGTGCCGAGCAGGAGCAGGCGGTCTCACAGACCTTTGACTATTTCCAGAGCCACGAAAAGGGCGAATTTCTCTGGAATGCAAAGCCCCGTTTCGGCAAGACGCTGGCGACCTATGACCTCTGCAAGCGTTTGCAAGCGACCAAGGGCGACTATGCCTGCAATATCCTGATCGTGACGAACCGCCCCGCTATCGCAAATTCGTGGTATGAGGATTTTGTCAAGTTCATCGGCACGGAGTCGGGGTTCCGCTTCGTGAGCGAGGTCTCCGCCCTGAAAGGAAAGCCGTTTGTCATGTCCCGTGAGGAATACACCGACAGTCTGACGAAAGAACTTGCCGACTGCATCGAATTTGTCAGCCTGCAAGACCTGAAAGGTTCTCTGTATTTCGGCGGTCAGCATGACAAGCTGAAAGAGCTTGTCAATATGCAGTGGGAACTGCTGGTCATTGACGAAGCGCATGAGGGCGTTGATACTTCCAAGACCGATGTGGCGTTTCATCAGATCAAGCGTAGTCACACGCTGCACCTGTCGGGTACGCCGTTCAAAGCCCTGGCAAATGATAAATTCCCGTCCGATGCGATCTATAACTGGACATACGCTGACGAGCAGAAAGCAAAGGCAGGCTGGAACGATGCGGAGTGCAATAACCCTTATGAGAACCTGCCGCAGCTCAATCTATTCACCTATCAGATGTCCGAGATCATCCGTGAGGAGTTGCAGCAGGGCGTTGAGATCGAGGGTGAGACGGAGGAGTATGCTTTTGACCTGAATCTGTTTTTCTCCGTCAAGGCGAACGGTGATTTTGTGTATGAGGAGTCGGTTGACCGCTTTCTGGAAGCACTGACCACGCAGGAGAAATTTCCGTTCTCCACACCCGAACTCCGTGCAGAACTGAAACATACCTTCTGGCTCCTGAACCGTGTAGACAGCGCAAAGGCTCTGGCGAAAAAACTAAAGGCACATCCGATTTTCGGAGAATATGAGATCGTGCTTGCCGCCGGTGACGGCAAACTCTCCGAGGAAGAGGAGACCAAAAAGGCATACGACAAGGTGCGTGATTCCATCGACCGCAACGATAAGACGATCACACTGTCAGTCGGACAGTTGACCACAGGTATCACCGTTCCCGAATGGACGGCTGTGCTGATGCTCTCCAATATCAAATCTCCGGCGCTGTATATGCAGGCGGCGTTCCGCAGTCAGAACCCGTGGCGTTATCAGGAGAACGGCACACTTCATGTGAAGAAAAACGCCTATGTATTTGATTTTGATCCGGCAAGAACGCTGATCATCTTCGAGGAATTTGCGAATGATCTCTCCAGCGGCACTTCCGGCGGTAAGGGCGACAGCGACCAGCGCAAGCAGAATGTCCGTGAACTGCTCAATTTCTTCCCGGTCATCGGAGAGGACGAAAACGGCGAGATGATCGAGCTGGACGCTGAAAAGGTGCTGTCTATTCCGCGAAAGATTCGCTCTCTGGAAGTTGTCCGCCGTGGTTTCATGTCGAATTTCCTGTTCCAGAATATCGCCAATATCTTCAACGCACCGCCGGAGGTCATTGATATTATCAGCTCACTGCCGAATGCACCGGAGGGCGACCTTGTAGACGTATCGCCTGAAACAAGGGAAGACCTGTCTGTCAATGAGGACGGTGAAGTGGAGCTGTCAGACGAATTTGTTATCGGCACGGCACAGGACGTGTTCGGTGATAAGATCTACAGCGATATTTCCGAAACGCTGGAGCGCAAGACCGAGGAGATACTTGCAGCCCCTGAATCGACAGAAGATCAGCAGATATCCCATTTGCAGGACGTATTCCGCAAGGAGCTTGTTGCACCTGTGATGCAGGTTACGAACGACACCTATGGTGCCGACCTGAAAAAGCGCGATGCACAGAAGCTCCAAAAGCAACTTGAACAGAAAGCGGACAGGCTTGTTACACAGGAATACGGCGATTATTCCATTCAGAAGAAAACGCTGGAAGCACAGCGGCAGGACGCACTTTCACATCTGAGTGAAACAGGACAGACCGCTGCTGAGGTCAACGAACAGTTCGATACGCTGGTGCAGGAGGCGACCGATGCTTTCAAGGAACGTGTCAGCAACGTTCTGGAGGAGACTGTACCAACTTTGTGCGAGGAAGTCGTAAAGACTGTCGAGACCAAGAAGCGTGAGCGTACCAAGGAGACCATCGAGGAGGCAGTCCGTGACCACCTCCGTGGCTTTGCAAGGACGATCCCGTCTTTCCTGATGGCATACGGCGACGAGGAGACCACGCTTTCCACTTTCGATATGATCATCCCCGATGATGTGTTCTATGAAGTGACCAGTATCACGCTTGATCAGTTCCGCTTCCTGCGTGACGGCGGTTCTTACACGGATGCAGTGACGGGCGAAGAAAAGCGCTATCCCGGAAAGCTCTTTGACCCTGTGGTATTCGATGATTCTATCAAGGAGTTTCTGTCACTGCGTACACGGCTGGGCAATTACTTTGATGAAACCCATACTGAGGATATTTTCGACTATATCCCGCCTCAGAAGACCAATCAGATCTTCACGCCAAAGCGTATCGTGAAACAGATGGTCGATATGCTGGAACAGGAGAACCCCGGCTGTTTCGATGATCCGAGCAAGACCTTTGCTGACCTGTATATGAAGTCCGGTCTTTACATTGCTGAGATCGTGAAGCGACTTTTCAACAGCGACGGCATGAAACAGGCATTTCCTGACGAAAAACAGCGTTTACAGCACATCTTTGAGAATCAGGTGTACGGACTGGCACCGACTGAGATCATCTATCAGATCGCCCTGCACTTCATTCTCGGCTTTGACGGCGGTGAGCTGATCGAGAAACACCATCTGCGCCAGTGCGATGCACTGCCGTTGGCTAAGGATGGGACGTTGGAAGCGAAGTTGGATAGTATTTTCAGATAAAGCTCGATATATAGCGCAAAAAGACAGATGCCTCACACTCAAATGAAGTATCTGTCTTTTGTTATTATATATCGATTCAAATTATCATTTAATAAATTCAGTTAAAAACATAATAAACTCATCAGCTTGAAATAGTATTTGTTCATACACATCAATTAATGACTTTTCATCAATATTGAACTGCTTACTAATCTTATCATATTTCTTTCCTTTTCTATGCCCTGTTCCTGAAGAACGCAATTCTTGTAGATTCCTAAGAAAAGTAATATGTTTTTCATAGTCACTTGCACCGTTTTCAGACAGCCAAGTTTGTAGTTTACTTATTCCACGAATTGTATTTCCATTATTGTCCTCGGGAGTGGCAATGATAAGCATTTCTTCATTAAGTGAATCAATAATGCATTTAACAAGTGATAGAACAAGAGTATCGAATTCTTCCTGACCATTTGTTGAAGGAATCCTAATATTATCGAGATTGTACTTATCCTTAGAAGTCAACTCCTTGAAAATACACCAGTTGTATTTACCCTTCCACTTTTTCTGTAAGGCGTTATAATCTCTTTTGAATTTCAAATCAATTACAGTTGGTTCTGCGGGAATGTTACAGATATCCCTCATAATTGCAGTTTTACTCGGCTTTTCATCACATAAAATGTTATAGCTTTTCCAATGAAGTTGTTCATCTTCAGGCAAGTCACGTCCCAAATCTCCTAAATATGCAGCAACATACGATTTATGATCATTATCAATCTCCATACTCCACAGATACCCACAAGATAGTCTTCCATCGGTAACTTCATAAAGTTCAGGACGCTTTATATACTTATCAAGCACCTCACGTTTAAAAAAAACAGGTGTTAAGTAATGAGGCGCACCTGGATTAGCTCCAAAATAATTAGCTAACTTATCAGGATTTGAAGTATATGTTAAATCGTTGCCGTTTTCATCGTATCCAATGATGTATTCAACATAATCTCGTTTCTTCTCATATGGGAAATAACCACATTCAGAAACAGGTTGGGGCAGTATTACTTTCTTACCGAGCAACCTGCTAAAGGCGTAACGACTAAAAGATTTTTCTTCATCTCCAAATAAACCATATATCAAAGATTCATCTGTATATTCTTCATTAAGACTCGACAGAGTGTTTTCGGCTAACCCACCAGATGTTTCATATCGTATGTCAAAAAACAAGAGTATTCCCATCTGTTTTGCTGCCGCATAGCGTTTTAGGTATTTTATGTTTATAAAGACATTCTCATTGTCTTTAATCCGAACAGCTTCATCACAGTTGCCACTTTCTAAAACGGCGTAGAATGTATTGTCATTAGTATCATAATACATATTATTCAACAGACGAAATTCTTCGCTTACTTCAACGTAGTTTTTCCTAACGCCATAAAACTCTCTATAAAATAACAATGGTTCAATATAATCGCAAAGAGATGAATACCTATAATAATGTGTACTATCACCAGAACAAATGAATCCTGGAAAGCAATCTGTATTCGATGAATCCCATTCAGGAGAAGACATTACTTCTTTTAAATGATCAACTAAAAACAAACAACACCAAAAGCTTGCCTTTGCATTATTGAGAGAGCGTTCTCCAGCTACTTGTATCCACTGTTCTTGCCCATAAGATTTCTTTAGATATTCGATATTTTCTCTTTGAAAATAATCATGCATACAATCATCTCCTGATTTAAGAGTTATATTATAATTATACCATAATTCAGTTCATTATTCAAGATAGTCAGTACCAAAAAGACAGATACCTCTCACAATGGAAGTATCTGTCTTTTGTTGTTATAGCCCGCTGTATAGGTCTTTACATAATAGTTGCCCTAAAACTTCTATATTAGTACCGACCTAATCGTCGGGGGTTATCTTTTACTTGTCTTCGCTGTTTTTCTTATCTTCGCTTTCGCTCAAAAGGTGAGTAACGCCGTATGTGAGTGTGAGCAGCGAGTCGCCTAAATGCACATTCTCCACCACGATATTCTCGTAATCAATGCTTAAGTCATAGTGCGAGAAGTTCCAGAAAGCCTTTACGCCTAAGTTTACCAGCAGATCTGCAACCGACTGTGTTGTCGCCTTGGGTATGCAAAGCACCGCAACCTCGGGCTTGTATGTGCGGCAGAAAAACTCCAGCTCGTCTGTGTGCCGCACCGTGGTCTGCGCCACGACCTTGCCTGCAACGGCCTTGTCGGAATCAAATATGCCTATCAGCTCGCAGCCCCTTGTTTCAAAGTTTATGTGTGAGGCTATCGCACGGCCTAAGTTGCCTGCGCCGATAAGTATAGTTCCCAACTTCTGGTCAACGCCGAGTATCTTTCCTATCTGCTCGTGAAGATCCTTGACATTGTAGCCGTAGCCCTGCTGACCGAAGCCGCCGAAGCAGTTAAGATCCTGCCTTATCTGCGATGCTGTGAGCTTCATAAGCGCTGCCAGTTCTCTTGACGATATGCGCTCGACCTTTTGCTTTATAAGCTCGCCCAGGAATCTGTAATAACGGGGCAGCCTTTTTATGACCGAAGCCGAAACTTCGCCGTTTTTGTACATATACTTCACCTCATAACTGAAATGTAGTGCGATAGAATGATAATTTTTTGTCAATATTATTTTATCACTTTTTTGTTAAGTTGTCAAGGTAGGTATGGGACAAATCGAAGATTTGTCCCGGTTAACAGTTTAGCGCCAAAGCGCTAAATTAAAGACCGCAGGGCTTTCACCCTGCGGTCTTTGTGATTGTTATCAGCCTACAGCTATCATTTTGTAGGTGTCTTTCTTGAAGTGGTAATCATCCTCGAAGTATTTGTTGAAGTCACCGAGCTTCTTTCTTGCTGTAGCATATGTTACATAGTCTCTTGTGAGCGAGAGCTCGCCGTTTGACTTGATAAGATTGTAGCCGTAAAGCAGTACGTGTACTTCATACTTCTTGTTCTTCTTGTCTGTAACAGTTGCCTTGTATACTCTTGCAAGCTTGACGTTCTCGTCATAGTCGTTGCTGGATATATCATTATTTACTACAAGGTATGTCTTTTCAAGCTCAAAGTCGCTCCAGCTCTTGGGATCCTCTGCAAGTGTAACATCACCGATGTATCTTGTGTTGTCCTTCTTTATTTCGTCGAGCTTGTCTGTGAAGTACTTCTCGCTTGCTGCGTTGAGGTCGCCTACGTCCTCTTTCTTTGTGATGAGAACGGGAACCATATCCTCTGTGAGAGTGATAGTGTATATATAGTAGCCGTCGCTGTCAGCCGAGCCCTTGAGCTTGTAGCCGAGATCCTTAAGGCCGCTGTAGGGGTAAACCTTGATCTGAACGGAATCGCCTACGTTGTATTCCTTGCTCCACTCATAGTCGAATGAGAGCTGATCTGCGATCTCTGCTGTTACAGCATCCTTGTTGATCTTGTTGATCTTGTAAGGACCTACGCCCGAGAACTCAACCTTGACATCAGCCATAGGATCGTACTCTGCAAGCTCCTTAAGACCCGATACCTCAAATTCCTTGGTGAGGTTCTCGCCCTTCTTGTAGCCGTAGTCGTAGTAGTTGTTTTCCTTGGTCTTTAAGTAAACCTCTTCGCCGTCTTCGTCAGCTGTGTAGTTGCCGTAAACGTAAGCCTCTACTTTTACCTTGTCGCCGTTCTTGAGGTTGTTGTTGTAGTCTGCTCTGCCGAAGGATACATAATCCTTAAGCTCGTCGGGCATATCAGCCTTTGTCTCTACAGAGTAGCTGCCGAAGCCGTCAAAGCCGTCAAACTTAACTTCGCAGTAATCAAATACGTCGATGCTCTTTACATCGTTAAGACCTTCGACCTCGATCTCGAACTCTGTATTCTCGAGCTTGATGCCTGCGTTCTTGAACTCGTCCTCATCGAACTCAACGGTAACTGTTACTGTGTCGCCGTTCTTAAGATCCTTCTCGTCAGAAAGCTCAAAGCTGATGTTTCTCAGCTCGCCGTCCTTCTTGGTGTCGATGATGACTTCCTGCATCTCCTTGGCTTCCTTCTTGCTGCCTGCCTTGGAGTATGCTTCTAAGAGCCTGTCCTTGTAGTCGTCGTCTTCGCTCTGAACGAGGAAGTCGCTGCCCTTTACTGTCTCGGTCTTGTCGGTCTCTTCGTTGTATTCCTTGTGGTCGGTGTTGAGTACTGCTGTTGCCGTGCCCTTGCCGTCCATACCCTTGAACTCTACTCTTACGAGTTCCTTAGCGTCTATCGTCTGATACTTTGTAAGGTTGAGTATCACAACTATAGCCACTATGATAACTACGAGAGCCGCACCTGCTATTATTATGATGTTCTTCTTTCCTGCAAGAGCTGCTGCGCCGCCGCTCTTCTTGGCTGTGGGTACGGCCTGAGGAGCTGCTGAGGGTGCTGCGGCAGCGGCTGCGGGTACATCATTGGGAGCACCGCAGGCTGCGCAGAATGCCTCGTTATCCCCGAGTGCGTTTCCGCAAGCCTGACAATATCTTTGTGCCATTTAAAAATACCTCCATAATAAAACTTGTTTAAATTTAAAAATTAAACACATTTATATTATAATATGGTATCAATATTTTGTCAATGACCCAAATGCACGAAATTACGCACTTTGCTACAGATTATTTTAATAGTATTAACAATGGATGTATGATATCTCCTACATCAGCGAATAAAGATAAGGCGTTTCGTTTTCCCGCATAAGCGTGAGGGCAGTTTTGATAAGCTCGCCTGCCCTTTTGAAGTCATCATAGTCCTTTGCGACCCTCAGCTCTGTGAAAAGCCCCGATATGCCGCCCAGCTCGTCGGTGTTCTCGGCGTAGGATATGCTCTTGTAAAAGCCCTCCCATTCGTCATTCAGGTCGGTCACAAGCGCTTCGGGGAACTCTCCCGTGCGGCGGTATTCGCCAACTGCACCGTCAATGCCTGTTTTGAGCCGCTCGCTGCCACGGCTGACCCTTACCAGCGAGAAAAACGCCACCGCTACCACCGCCATAAGGATAAATATGCAAAAATATACTCGTTTCAAGCTATCACTCCTTTTGAAACCTTGCTATATAGCACTTTCCCTGCCTGTCTGCCGTCATAAGAAAGACCTCGGCAAGGGTGACGCCCTCTTTTTTGAGCGTGTTTATCAGCCACTCCTCGTTAAAGCCGAGGTATTTGAGCGACGCAGCACACGGCCTGCCGCACTCGACTATCAGCAGGGGCGGCGCTTCATCTTCTGCGTCAAGCCCTAAGTCCTGCGCCGTGGGCGGCTCGTGGGCTTTTTTCAGACAGACCGAGACCGAGCCTGTAGTCTCCACCACCGCCTGCTCGACCTGCGATATGTCAAACACCCCTTGCGCCCGCAGCGCTTCGAGCAGATCGTCAGCAGAAAACCGCAGCTGTTTGAGCAGCTCGGGCTTCAGCCTGCCGTTTTCTATTATTATCTTCGGCGAGCCCGAGACTATCCTGCGCACACGGCTGCTTTTGAGGGTGACGGCTGACATTATCACATCAAGGCTCACAAGCGTAAGTATCGGCACAATGCCCATTGACATTGGAATAGATATATCCTCTATCGGCAGCGTGGCTATGTTTGATACAAGTATGGTGACGACCAGCTCGCTCGGCTGTAATTCGCCTATCTGCCGCTTGCCCATTAGCCTTACCGAGAATATAATCATCAGATAAAGTATCACAGAGCGTATAAATACTATGAGCATAACGCCACCGCCTTGAATTGTTTTGGTAAATCGGGGGTGTGGGGGCTTGCACCGCCGAGGGTTCTTCCGCCCCCCAATTTCTCCATTCAAAAAAATCCCCCAATTTCCCACTGTGCAAGAATAATATCTCCCCATTTGCTCAAAATATACACAGCATAAAACAAAGGAGCAAACTATGAATACCGAGAAATCTTTCCCGCCGTCGGTTAAGTCGGCGGTCGATATGATAAAGGATATCACGGGCAATACCTGTGAGCTGAACTGCGCTTGTTATTATATTTCGGGCATCGAGGCGGCAGTTGTCTCCGAGGAGGGGCTTGCAGGGGCGCTTGTGCAAAACGAAATGCTCGCCGAAGCCTTTGCGCAGGCGGAAAACCACGCCCCGAAAAACGGCGAAAAGCTTGTGGATATGCTCTTTGGCAGCCTGCTTGTATCTCCCGATAAGACGATAGTTACCCTTACAGATGATGCGCTTATACGGCTCTTTTCGGGCTATTCGCTGATAATAGTTGACGGCAGCTCCCGTGTGATAGCTTTCGGCACGCAGATGTTCGGCGCAAGGAGCGTTTCAGCCCCCATATCAGACCAGACGGTCTACGGCTCGCAGGAGGCCTTTACCGAAAATGTCAGAGTGAGCATATCCCAGGTGCGCCGCAGGCTGAAGACCCCCGACCTGCGCTTTGAGATGCTGACGGCAGGCGGCCTTTCAAAAACTGATGTCTGTATAGCTTATGTCAAGGGGCGTGCAGATAACAGCGCCCTTTCAGATGTGCGAAAGCGCATAAACAGTATAAAGCTTGATACCGTGCTGTCGGGCGGCTATATTCGCCCCTATCTTGAAAAGGGCTATACCCGCACGCTTTTCTCGCCCTCACGCCTTACCGAGCGCCCCGATACTACAGCCGCCGCACTCGCCGAGGGCAAGATAGCCGTTCTCACGGACGGCACGCCTTTTGCGCTGATTCTTCCTGCAAGGTTTGCCGAAAGCTTCACCACCCCCGACGATATGGCAGGCAAGCCACTTTACGTGTCGTTCATTCGCTGGCTAAAGTATCTTGCGTTCTTTCTTGCAACGCTTTTCCCCGGGCTGTATGCGGCGGCAGTTTTCGAGCCGGAGAGCTTTGCTTTCAAGCTGCTCTTAAACCTCTATTCCGCCGAGGAATCCTCCCAGTTCCCCCTCGGCGTCGAGGTGATAATAATAACCCTGCTGCTTGAAATACTGCGTGAAGCGGGTATACGCCTGCCAAAGGCCGTGGGCAGCGCCGTTTCGATAGTCGGCGGGCTGATAATAGGCGACGCCGCCGTCAAGTGCGGCATAATCTCCGCCCCGCTGCTGATACTTGTGGGGCTTACAGCCACCTCGTCATTCGTTATTCCCGAGCTTTCGCAGCAGACCTCTGTTATGCGGATAGTTTTCATTCTCGCAGGCACTCTTGCGGGAATGTACGGCCTTGCCTGCGCATTGATACTGATGCTTGCAAACATCTGCGCTGTTGATGAACTGAGCGTGTGCTATACCGCCCCGCTGATACCCTTTGATAAAAAGCGTTTCTCCGCTGTTCTCTGGCAAAAGCAAGGGGATAAGGCGGCAGACAATTAACGAAAGGAACGCCTATGCAAAACATTCAAAAAATCTCCCCCCTCGCCCCTATGCTCGCCATAAGCCTGCTGCCTGCTATGTTCCTGCTTGGCAACAGGGCTGATAATTACCTGCTGTTTGCACTCGGGGTGCTGCTCTCTATGCTGCCCGAGGGGGTGCTGCTTGCGGTAATAAACGCCCTGCGGCGCAAACAGCCCCATACGCTCTTTGTCAAGCCCCTGCTTGCAGCACTCGCTCTGTTTTTCCTTGCAGCAGGCACAGCCGCCGTCTGCCGCTTTGCAGATATAAGCGGCTTTCTCTCGCAGTACAGGATAAGCCCTCTGCTCATCACCCTGCCCCTTGTGCTGTCGGCGGTGTATATAGCTTCACTTTCGCAGGGAGCGCAGCGCAGACTCTGCACAGCCGTTTTGATGACAGTCCTCGGGCTTTACGGCGTTACAGCGCTTATGGCGCTCAAAAACGGCAGCACCGCAAATCTCCACATCTCATCTTCCGCCCCTACCCAAGATATATCAGCAGGCCTTACCGCAGGGGCTTTTGCCGCTCTGCCTGTCGCTTATTATCTCACTCTTTTCCTGATAGGCGGCTTTGGTCGGGTGAGGGTCTTGCGCTATCTTGCTGTCAAGAGCATTATCCTGCTTGTTTTCACCCTGCCTGTGATATACGTGCTCGGTGAGCATATTCGCTATTCTAAAATGCCTGCCTATGACCTTGCCGCCTTTTCAAACAGCATTATCATCGAGCGCTTTAACGGCCTTTATGTGCTCATTCTCTGTATCAGCACGGCGGTTTTGGCGGCAGTTTGCCTTAACGCCGTAAGGCTCTGCATAGGTGCTATATTATCAAGGAAAGGGGTCAGCTATGAAAAGGCTTGATGTTATCCTGCTGCTCGTTTTTGCGGCGGTCGTTATACTGTCAAACGGGCGCACGCCCGGCATCACCGATAAGAGCATAGTCCACGCAATAGGCGTTGACAAAGGCGGCGAGGGTATGAGCGTGACCTTGCAGATATTCAAGCCCGAGGCGGCGGGGGCAGACACCCCTGTTGATATCAGCAAGGCTAATTTCAAGACCCTCACCGCCGAGGGAAAAGATATGGCCGACTGCCTGCATAAGCTGACCGGCAAGGCAGGCGGCGAGCTGTTTTTGGGGCATATGCAGCTTCTGGTGATAGGCGAGGGGGTGAGGTTTTCGGATATCGGCGACCTCGTTTCGCCGCTGCGTGATGATAAGAGCATCTACCCCGGGCTTTACCTTGCCTGCGCTGAAAATGCAAGGGATATAGTCTCGTTCCCAATAAAAGAAAACGCCGTCACCGCCGAGAACTACCGCCGCATAATAGAAAACGCCGCCGCAGGCGGTCAAAGCTTCACGGCAAGGCTAATAGATGTAGATAACTGCCTTTCCGTCTGCGGCTCGCTTGCTATGCCTTATCTTGAACTGAGCGGCAGTAAGGAAAGCCGCTGCCTTGAAGTCACGGGCAGCAGAATCCTCGGCAGACAGGGCTTTTATGATGATATATTAACGGCGAAGAATTGCTCGCTGCTCACACTTCTTTGCGAAAGCTTTGCCCCAAGAACAGTTACGATAGACGGCACGCAGCTTCACCTCTCACGGGTCAGCCGCAGTATAAACTTTGAGCAGCGTGAGGGGCTTGTCTGCCATATCGCCCTTACCCTCACTCCGCAGGGGAACGGGCAGGATTTAGAGCGCCTTTCACAGCCCCTTTCGGCAGAGCTTTTAAAGCTGCTTGAAAGCTGTTCCCGCAAAGACCCCGCACGCCTTTTTGAGCAGCTTCGCCTGAATAATCCCACGCTTTTTTCACAGTACCGCAACAATCTCGGCGAACTTTATGAGAGTATGAGGTTTGAGGTTGAAATTAAGTAACAGGCCATATTCCGCCCGTAAGGGCGCACCTTAATTATGCATTGAAAAAGCCGCCGCCTTGACAGCCCTGCGCCTATGTGCTATAATGTCACCAAAGAGGTGACTTAATATGTATGAAAAGTCAATGAAAACCATGATAAGCATAACGATAGCGGTGTTTATAGCTATGTTTATCATCGGCCTGATGATACTTATCCGCTATTTTCAGATACCAAAGGACGGCGACTCGTCATCATCTGCCGAAAGCGCAGTCGTGACCACTACCACCGCCGCCTCACAGACCGAAAGCTCACAGCCCGACACCACGACCACGGCAGCTGCTACCACTACGACAACGACCGCCGCCGCCAAGGAGTATGTGACCTACAGCTTTCGCACCAAGAAGCAGTTCGAGGGGCATTTTGAAAAGCACGGCAAGGAGTTCGGCGACATCACCAAGGAGCAGTATCTGCAAAAGGCCAATGACCTGATAAATAACGACAGCGACACTATACTCCACAAGACCGAGGCCGAGGACGGCGACTATATATTCTATGACACAGTCAATAACGAGATACTTTTCCTCTCGACCGACGGCTATATACGCACCTATTTCAAGCCCAACAAGGGCATTGAATACTATAACAAACAATGAGGTGAGCCTATGGAGAAGCTTAGAAAATGCGACTGCTGCGGTGCATACACCATATCCCAGCCACACGATATTTGCCCTTTCTGCGGCTGGGAGGATGACAAGTCCCAGCGTGAAGACCCCGACGACATCGGCGCAAACGCCGTGACGCTTAGCGAAGCTAAAGCAAACTTCAAGCGCTTCGGCAGGGCAGAGAAACCTGAATAAACGAAAAAGACCTTTCCCGATAAGACGGGTACTGATACAGAATAACTATAATGATGATTGAGGGAAACCCTTTTGAAAAAGGGTTATCCCTCAAACTCCCTTCCTAAAACTTCTGTTT
>CADAGC010000031.1:20040-43018 GCA_902787365.1 uncultured Ruminococcus sp.
AAGATAAAAGTCTTTGGAAAGGGGTCTGGGGAAGAACCTTTCTTCAGAAAGGTTTTCCCCAGTGATCGTCATAAATATTCTATACCCGTACCCGTCTTAGGGGAGAGGTCTTATTTTGTAAACTTTTCGTTAACACGCACTAAATTCGCCCCTCCGCCCCCTCTCTTCTGCCTTTCAGTCCAAAAAACCCCCTTGCAAAATTTCGCAAATAGGTATATAATATAAATAAGTATTGTTTCATACAGGGAGGTGAGAGGACTTGAAGATAAGCAGGATCGGCATACTGGCATTGGCGACGGTTATGAGCCTTTGCTCATGCTCGGGCTCGGGCAGCAGCGAGGACGACGGCGTGGGTCTTGCGGTGGTCGATAACGGCGGGCAGAGCTTTAACCCGAATGTTCCCTCCTATAGCTTCCCCGAGTTTCTCACCAAGATAGATACTACCGACACTCTTTCAAATATCAGCTATAAAAGCTTTGACGAGTCGCTCGTCACCGAGGTGAGCACGCAGCCCTTTGAGGGTAAGGAGTGCCTTGTGTCCTGTATGGGTAATTATATCTATAAGCAGGGCGGCTTTTTCGGCGTGTGCGATAAGGAGGGCGAGCCTATTGTCGCCGCAGATACTTTCGCTAAGGCCGAGTTTGTGTCGCCTACCTTGCTCAGAATGTATCTCTATGACTTTGACGGCAGCAATTTCGTCTATGCCGATATATCCGATAAGAGCGAGCCTAAGATAATCGAGGATTATTCTTTCAAGTCCTCAAATATCAAAGTCTCTGAGCGGCGGCAGGAGGAGAGCGACAGAGTGCTGCTCTATATCGTGGCAAACGATAATACCGTGGGGCAGACGGGCTATGATACCGTCACGCAAAAGGACGTGTCCGAGCTGCCTGCCGGCATAAACGCTAAAAAGGCCTATACCGTCACTAAGGACGGGGCGTATTATATACTCACCTTTGATGAGTTTTATAACTACACTATCTATGAGGGCACATATGCCAAGATAGATGTGAGCATAGCGGGCAAGGCGGGAAGCTGCTATATAATGAGCTATGAGGATAATATCGAGGCCAAGACTCTAATCGACAGCTTTGCACACTTTGATGATGATAATACCGATACAAGGGAAGACGACTTTATCTCCTTCGATTTCAGTCTTTACGGCGAGGATAATTATATCGTCACCCTCTATTCGTCGGGCAAGCTTATCTCGCAGGGTGTGCGTGACGGCTCGCAGTATTATATCAGCGTAAAGGTAGATAAGCGCTGCTTCGGTGACCTCGTGCGCTGGGTGGATAATACAGTCAGCCGTGAGTATGATATCCCCGAGGAGAATGAGGAGCAGGAAAAATAAGGCTTTTGCAGGTGAGAATTAACACACTTCCACTTGAAAAGTAAGACAAAATGTGCTATAATATATAGTTGCAGTAAACAGACTGCATATTTTAGCTTGAAATGCATAAAATCCTTCAATAGAAATAAAGACCAAAAAGGGGCAGCAATAATATGAGTATATTAGAAACAATAATACAGGCGGCGATACAGGGGCTTACTGAGTTTTTGCCCGTGTCAAGCTCGGGGCATCTGTCTTTGTATCAGCACTTTACAGGCAATAGCGGCGAGGGCGCTCTGATGTTCTCGGCAGTGCTTCATCTGGGCACGCTGGTGGCGGTGTTCTTGGCATTCAGAAAACTCATCATCGACCTTATCTTTGAGTTTTTCAGAATGTGCAGCGATATCGTGCATAAGAAATTCATCTGGGAGGAAATGAACCCCGAGCGCCGAATGATAATAATGATAATCGTATCGACCTTCATGCTCATACCCTTTATGTTCTTCAAGAGCTGGTTTGAGGGCATAGCGCAGGATACGTCTATTATGGCAGAGGGTCTTTGCTTCCTCTATACGGCGGCTATCCTTTTCCTCTCCGATAAATGCACCAAGGGCAAAAAGACCAAGGGCGATATAACCGTCAAGGACGCAGCTACCGTGGGCTTTTTCCAGGGCGTGGCACTCCTGCCGGGGGTTTCCCGTTCGGGGTCTACTATATCCTCGGGGCTTTTCTGCGGCTTTGACCGTTCGACTGCCGTGGCTTATTCTTTCGTGCTTGGTATCCCCGCAATTCTCGGCGGCTGCCTGCTCGAAATAGTTGACGCAGTCAAGGAGCACGAAACGACCGTGAGCCTTTCAAGCTGCGCTATAGGCTTTGTTGTCGCAGCACTTGTGGGCATATGCGCTATCAAAATGGTCGAATGGCTCGTAAAGTCCGATAAATTCAAGATATTCTCTATCTATACAGGCGTTCTCGGCGTAATAGTCATCTTCATAGCTATAATCGAGCTTGTAAGGGGAACGGCAATACAGTTTTAATTCATAATTATTGTGTCGCCCTTGCGGGCGATAGATGCCCATTCGGGCAGCCGCCTGCGGCGGCAAATTATCAATTGACAATTATTAAAAATCCGTCCTGCGTAGCAGGACACCTCAATTATGCATTATGCATAGCTTTTTCCGCTGAAAGCGGATAATGCGTGCATTTTTGCATTGAAAGCGTGGTGAACTCGTTGGCAGCTGCAAACAGCACAAAAAAGACTTCTTCCAAGGCAAAGACGCCTGCTAAGAAAAGCGCTAAGGCGAATGAAACGCAAATGCAGGAGAGAAGAAGACTCATATCAATACTGCTCGTGCTGTTCGGTGCGCTCACGGGCTTTTTGACCTACATAAAGGGCGACGGCGGCCTGTGGACGGGGCTTTATAACTTCCAGCGTGGGCTTTTCGGCGACGGCGTTTACCTGCTCGCCCCTATGCTCATATATTTAGGCGTCTTTATCTCAAAGGATAAGTGCGATAAAAACGCCATAATCGCAAAGCTTGTGCAGGGACTTATCGTGCTGCTGCTCGTGTGCGGAATGTGGCTTATCTTTGCTCAGGGCAGGGTAGAGGGCGCTACTTTCTTTAAAAAGCTCGGCGGGCTCTATTCCGACGGCGTAAACCCCGGCGTGCGTGGCGGCGGCCTTTTCGGCGCAGTAATAGGCTGGACGCTGCTGGCGCTTTTCAAATCAGTCGGCTCTAAGATAATAATCGTTCTGCTCACACTTCTTTTCCTGCTTATGCTCACAAATCTCACCATACCGCAGATAGCAGGCTCGTTCTCTGGCTTCTTTAAGGCTATCTACCGTGCGGTGAATGAAGATAAGATAAAGGCCGCAGAGCGTGCCGAGGAGCGCAGAAAGCGCCACGAGGAACTTAAGGCTCAGCGTGAAAAGGAAGAGGCCGAGCGCAAGGCCAAGGAAGAAGCAAGAAGCAAAAAGCGTGTAGATATAAAATACGACCCCAATAAAAAGAAGCCCCCCGAAAAGACCTACGAAGACCCCAGCGACTATGTTCCCTTTATACCCGAGGAAATGAGGGAGTCTGATATCGGCAAGAAGATACCCGACTTTACACTTGCTCTTGATATGAACAGCGCCGACAGCGTTTTGTATACCGAGCAAAAGCCCCTTTCGCTCGATGACGAGCCGCCTTTTGAGATGAATATAAGCGGCAGTATCCCCGATGAGAGAGATGTTCCCGATACACAGCCGGAATACGGCTTTGAGGAAGACCTTTTCCCGCCCGAGGATATGCCCGAGCCTGAGATAGACTTTCCCGAGGAGGATATCATAGATGCCCCCGACTCAGAGCTTGACCGTATAGCGGCCGAGGCAGTCGCAAGGGCGCAGAAAAACGCCTCCCACGACGATAAGGGCGGCTATCAGACACTTCACGTCGAGGCAAGCGGCCAGACCTCTATGATAGAGGACGAGAAAAAGACCGTATGGACGCCGCCCCCGATAGATATCCTCAAATACGCTAAAAACAATATCCCCACCGAGCAGGCTAAGCAGGAGATGCTCTCAAAGTCTGATGCGCTTGTAAAGACGCTGACCGATTTCGGCGTGCATACAACAATTTCGGGCATATTCAGAGGCCCATCAGTAACGAGATATGAGCTTAAGCCCGATGCGGGCGTCAAGATAAGCAAGATAACAAACCTTGATAAGGATATAGCCCTCTGCCTTGCGGCTAATGGCGGTGTGCGAATAGAAGCCCCCATTATCGGCAAGAACGCCGTGGGTATCGAGGTGCCTAACACCACAAGAGATACCGTTTCTCTGCGTGAGCTTATCGACTCGGAAGAATACCGTAATATGAAGCATGAGCTTATGTTTGCCGTAGGTAAGGATATCGAGGGCAAGATAGTCGTGGGCGATATATCCAAGATGCCACATATGCTCATAGCAGGTACTACAGGCTCAGGTAAGTCTGTTTTCACAAACTCTATCATCATAAATATCCTCTACCACGCTTCCCCCGATGATGTGAAGCTGGTGCTTATCGACCCCAAAAAGGTCGAGTTCCCCGTTTATAACGGCATACCTCACCTGCTCATACCCGTTGTCACTGAGGCTGATAAGGCAGTCGGCGCTCTGGGCTGGGCGGTCAATGAGATGATGATGAGATATAACCTCTTCGAGGCAAACGGTGTCAAGAACTTAGAGGGCTATAACGCCTACCGTGACGCTCACCCCGAGAAGAAACTTCCCAAGAAGCCTAAGGTCGTTATCATAGTCGATGAGTTTGCAGACCTTATGATGGCCGCCAAGAACGAGGCTGAGAGCTCGGTTCAGCGTCTTGCACAGCTTGCCCGTGCGGCAGGTATGCACCTTATAATCGCAACCCAGTCGCCGAGAGCTGATATAATCACAGGCGTCATCAAGGCAAATATCCCCTCAAGAACGGCGCTTTCTGTTTCAAATAATACTGAGAGCCGTATAATCTTAGACGAAGTCGGCGCTGAAAAACTGCTTGGCAACGGCGACCTGCTCTTTAAGCCGCAGGGGGCGAGAAATACTCTGCGTGTCCAGTCGGGCTTCTGCACCGATAGTGAGATAATGGAGCTTGTCGAGTTCCTTAAAAACAGCGGCAAAGCCGAATATTCCGCCGAAGTCATGGAGAAAGTCGAGCAGAACACCCCACGCCCCAAAGAAGACCGTAACGGCGGCGATGGCGGTGACGATATCGTGCTCAATGATGATGACAGCATTATCGAGCAGGCTATACAGATAATCGCAGAAACTCAGACCGCTTCGACCTCATACCTGCAAAGAAAGCTCAAACTCGGCTATGCCCGTGCAGGCAGGATAATGGACGAGCTTGAAGATATGGGCTTCGTAGGCCCCGCCAACGGCGCCAAAGGCCGTGAAGTGCGCATAACCCGTGAACAATGGCTGGAGAGGGAAGCACGGAAATAATGCATTATGCATAATTATTGTGTCGCCCTTACAGGCGACAGATGCCCATTCGGGCAGCCGCCTGCGGCTGCTAATTGTCAATTAATAATTATTAAAATTCATCCTGCGAAGCAGGATACCTCAATTATGCATTATGCATTATGCATTATGCATTAAAAAGGTGGTGCTCATATGTCATTCATGCCCGTGTCAAAAGAAGATATGAAACAACGGGGGATAGATACCCTTGACTTTGTGTATATAACGGGTGATGCCTATGTTGACCACCCGAGCTTCGGCGTGTCTATAATCTCACGCATACTCGAAGCAAAGGGCTATACCGTGGGCATTATCGCCCAGCCCGATTATAAAGACCCTGAGAGTATGCTCGCCCTCGGCGTGCCGAGACTGGCGTTCCTTGTGACGGCGGGCAATATCGACTCGATGGTGTCGCACTATACCGTTGCTAAAAAGCCGAGGAAAGACGACCTCTACTCGGCAGGCGGCATAGGCGGCAAGCGCCCCGACAGGGCACTCACCGTCTACTGTAAGCTGATAAGAAAGGCCTGCCCCGATAAGCCTATTTTATGCGGCGGCCTTGAAGCGTCGCTAAGGCGCTTTGCGCACTATGATTACTGGAAAGATACCGTGATGCCCTCGGTGCTTTGTGACTGCGGGGCTGATATACTTATGTTCGGTATGGGCGAGCACGCAATGCTCGAGCTTGCCGATAGATTAAACAGCGGCGAGGACGTTAAGTCAATGACCGATATCAGAGGTACCTGCTACCTCTGCGACCCTAAAGACACCCCCTACGGCGCAGTTCAATGCCCCTCGTTTGATGAGGTAAAGCGCGATAAAAAGCTCTACGCCAAGGCCACCCGTCAGCAGTATGACGAGCAGGACGAGGTCTATGGGCGTATGATAATACAAAGGCAGGGCGATAAGATGTTAGTCCAAAACCCGCCCGCCAAGAGCCTTACCACCGAAGAAATGGACTGGGTCTACTCTCTGCCCTATGAGCGCACATACCACCCTATGTATGAGAGCGAGGGCGGCGTGCCGTCTATATTGGAGGTGCGCTTTTCGATAACCCATAACAGAGGGTGCTTCGGCTTTTGTAACTTCTGCTCTATAGCGCTTCATCAGGGGCGCAAGATAAGCGTGCGAAGCGAAGAAAGCGTCATAAAGGAAGCAAAATATCTGACCACTCTGCCCGATTTCAAGGGCTATATACACGACGTGGGCGGTCCTACCGCCAATTTCAGGCTGCCGAGCTGCCAGAAACAGTTAGAACACGGCCTGTGTAAAGGCAGAAAGTGCCTTGCCCCGCAGCCCTGTAAGAATTTGCAGGTTGACCATACCGAATATCTTGACCTGCTTCGTAAACTGCGTGGGATCGACAAGGTCAAAAAAGTCTTTATCCGCTCGGGCATACGCTATGATTATCTGATAGAGGATAAGAGCGACGAGTTTATGAACGAGCTTATAGAGCACCATATCAGCGGCCAGCTCAAAGTCGCCCCCGAGCATTGTTCGGCGGAGGTGCTCGATAAAATGGGCAAGCCCCATATCGAAGCCTATAAGCGCTTTCAGCGTAAGTTCTATCAGATAACAGGCAAAAAGGGCAAGGAGCAGTATCTTATACCCTACCTTATGTCATCGCACCCCGGCTCGACTATAAGAGACGCTATCGAGCTTGCGATGTTCCTAAAGGAAAACGGCATACACCCCGAGCAGGTGCAGGATTATTACCCCACACCGGGAACTATCTCTACGGCGATGTTCTACAGCGAGCTTGACCCCTATACAATGGAGCCTGTGTTCGTTGCAAAAAAGCGTGAGGATAAGGCCGCACAAAGGGCGCTCTTGCAGTATTACCGCCCCGAAAACAGACGTATGATAATAGACGCCCTCATCAAAGCGGGCAGGGAAGACCTTATCGGGCAGGGCAAGGACAAGCTCGTTCCGCCCGACAGGGAGTATGTTGAATATAAAAGAAACAGGCAGGCCGCAAAGCCCGCAAAAGGAGCAAAAGGAAACAATAAATGGCAAAAGCAAAACGCCGCCCCCAGAAAAGGAAAACCGCAAAAAAGAAAAAGAAGCTGACAGCGGCGCAGATAAAACGCCGTGTGAGATATGCGCTTATTGCCCTTGGGGCGATAGCCTGCTTTGCGGTGGGCTTTTTGGAATATACGGGCAGGATAGATATTTTAGTCAAGCTCGGCCTGCGTGATATGCCTGCCGAGGGCGAGGAGCTTTCCGTCCACTTTATAGACGTGGGGCAGGGCGACTGCACGCTGCTGCTTTCTGACGGCAAGAGTATGCTCATAGACTGCGGCGAGGCGCAGTACAGCTCTACGGTAATAAAATATCTCAAACGCAAGGGCATAAAAAAGCTTGACTGTATAGTCATCACCCACCCCCACACCGACCATATGGGCGGTATGGCTGATATCATAAAAAAGGTGGGCGCTTCACGTATCATAATGCCGAGAGTTGATTCGCAGTATACTCCCACAACGCCCACATATGAGAATTTCCTTAAGGCTGTCAAAAAGGCAGACCTCACAATTGACGAGGCGAGAGATGAAAGCTTCACCCTCGGCAAGACGGTGATAGATATATACACCTCACCCTATAAGGGCGAGAATCTCAATAATAACTCGGTGATAGTCAGAGCCGAAAACGGCGCAAATTCTTTCCTCATCACAGGCGACTGCGAGAATGAGGAAGAAGCGCTGCTGATAGACAAGGGCGCCAACCTGAGCGCCAAAGTCCTGGAAGTCGCCCACCACGGCAGCTCGACAGGCAGCGGCGCAGATATGCTCGACAAGATACTGCCGAGGTATGCGGTGATATCCTGCGGCGAGGGCAACAGCTACGGCCACCCGCATGATGTGACGGTGTCACGGCTCGAAAAGTACGCAGACTTTATCTACCGCACCGATAAAGACGGCACGGTGGTGTTTGTCTCCGACGGCAAGGGGCTGTCGGTAAAAACGCAGAAGGGGAGCTGAATATGTTTTACTCGGTTGACAGGGCAGATGATGAATACGTAATGCTCTGTGATGATGACGGCGATACAAAGGAACTGCGGCGCTTTCACTTTGAGGGAGATGTGCAGGCAGGGCAGGTCTACCGCCTTGAAGCAGGCAAGTTCATATATGACGAGCAGGAAACAGCCCGCCGCCGTGAGCGCATACAGGCACTCGAAAATGAACTATTTAATAATGCATAATTCATAATGCATAATTAAGGAGTGCGCCTGCGGCGCTGAATTTTCAATTGTAATATACTTGCTTAATATGGAGGGTATCAACATAATTGATATCATCGGCGCATAGCGCCGATACCATAACTGTTAACTGTTAACTGTTAACTGAATCGACCGGAGGTCTTTATAATGGAGAACGATCTGTTTTCACAGCTTAAAGAAAAAACACCTAAAATGTCAAAGGGTCATAGGGCGATAGCGGCCTATATTCTCGAGCATTACGATAAGGCGGCATTTATGACCGCACAGAAGCTCGGCGCCGCAGTCGGCGTGTCGGAAAGCACGGTGGTAAGATTTGCCTCCGACCTGGGCTTTGACGGCTACCCCGACCTGCAAAGAAGCCTGCAAGAGCTTATGCGCAACCGCCTTACCGCTATTCAGCGTATAGAGGTGACTTCCGACCGTATAGGCCAGGCTGATATTTTAGACAGAGTTATAAATCTTGATATAGACAAGCTCCGCCGCACGCTGGAGCAGACCTCCCGTGAGGCCTTTTCAAGTGCCGTGCAGAGCATTATCAGCGCAAAGACTATATATATTTTAGGCACCCGTAGTGCCGCATCTCTGGCATCATTTCTCAACTACTATCTAAACCTTATCTACCCGCAGGTAAAGCTTGTGCGCTCTACCACCACAAGCGAGATGTTTGAGCAGATACTGAGAATTGATGAGAATGACGTAATGATAGGCATATCATTCCCACGCTATTCAAAGCAGACGGTCAAGGCGCTCAAATACGCCCACGAAAGCGGCGCACACGTCATCGCCATAACCGACAGCGACAAGTCGCCCATAGCCCAGTATTCCGACGACCTGCTGTGCGCAAGAAGCGATATGGCGTCATTCGTTGACTCGCTTGTTGCACCACTTAGCCTTATAAACGCCCTTATTGTGGCGGTTTCGGTAAATAATAAGGAAACAGTTTCCAAGAGCTTTGAGCGGCTTGAAAAGATATGGGCAGACTATGATGTCTACGAAAAAGGCGAGGACGATGAAGATGAAGCCTTTTGATGCCGTGATAATAGGCGGCGGTGCGGCAGGCCTTATGTGCGCCGTGCAGACTGCCTGGGGCGGCGGTGAGGTGCTTGTTATCGAGCACGAGCGTGTTGTCGCCAAAAAGCTTCGCATAACGGGCAAGGGCAGGTGCAACGTCACCAATAACTGTGACGCCAAAACAGTCCTTGATAACACCGTGTCAAACCCAAGATTTATGTATTCCTCACTTAGCGGCTTTTCCCCTGAGGATACTATGGCGTTTTTTGAAATGCTTGGTGTGGAGCTCAAGACCGAGCGTGGCAACCGTGTTTTCCCCGTTTCCGATAATGCAAACGATATAGCCGACTGCCTTATAAACACAGCAAAGCAGGCAGGCGTTAAGATAGTTCGTGAGAATGCTAAAGAGATTCTCTTTGAAGAGGGCAAAGCCGTGGGGGTAAGGTGCGATAATGACACCTTTTTCGGCAATAATATAGTAGTCGCCACGGGCGGAAAGAGCTACCCCAAAACAGGCTCGACGGGCGACGGCTACGCCTTTGCAAAGGCCGCAGGCCATAACGTCACCGAGATAACCCCCTCGTTAGTTCCTATGGTGACAGCGCAAAAGGCCGAGTGTGCCGAGATGATGGGGCTTTCACTTCGTAACGTAACCCTCTCCCTCTGTGAAAAGGGCAAAGATAAGCCGCTCTACTCCGAGCTTGGCGAGATGCTTTTCACCCATTTCGGCGTTTCGGGCCCGCTGGTGCTCTCGGCATCAGCCCATATAAAAGACTTTAAAAACGGCAAGTACCATATTCTAATAGACTTAAAACCCGCACTCGATAACGATAAGCTTGATAAGCGCATACTCCGTGATTTTGAGGACTCAAAGAACAGAGATTTCTCAAACTCCCTCGGCAGACTGCTTCCCGCAAAGCTTATCCCCGTTATCATAAGGCGCACGGGCATTGACGGCGCCAAAAAGGTAAACCAGATAACCAAGGCCGAGCGTGAAAAGCTTATAAGCGAGATAAAAGAGTTCAGGCTCGATATATCGGCACTTCGCCCCATAGATGAGGCGATAATCACCCGTGGCGGCGTCGATGTGCGTGAGATAGACCCAAAGACTATGCGCTCTAAAAAGACAGACAACCTCTACTTCATCGGCGAGGTGCTCGATATAGACGCATATACGGGCGGCTTTAACCTACAGCTCGCCTTTGCAAGTGCTGTAAGCGCAGCACACGACATTGTCAGTTAACAGTTAACAGTTAACAGTTAACAGTTGTTGTGTCCTGCTTCGCAGGACTGATTTAAAAAGCGGCTGTGCAGCAAATTATTAACTCGCCCGAATGGGCATATCATCGGTGCTCTGCGCCGATACCATAACTGTTAACTATAAACTGTTACTTGTTAACTCGAAAAGGAGGCGCTGTATGAATAAAGTCAAAGCCGTGAGAACATTCGTTATATTCTGGCTTCCGGGCGGAATGTTCATCAATTTCGTTCTGCTGTTCTTCGTTGACGGCAAGAGAAAGATGACAGTAGTAAACAAGCGCCTTAAACACCGTGCCAGCAAGCATAACACCCGCCCCGAATCCACCAGCTGTAAGGAGTATATCGTGGACGTGCGCTTGGGCAGGAAGAAAAAACTAAGAAGCCTTTACTGTAACCTTTCGATGTATAAGAAGTTTCGTGAGGGCGAGGAGTATGAGGTCTATCTTAAGCGTAACCGCATAACGAGCATAGTCGAGCCGGGCAAGCAGAACGAGCTTGCAAAAAAGGTGGTTGACGGTGTCAAGATGCACTCTGTCGCTATGTCGATTAGCGCCGCTATGGCCTACCCCGGCGACGATATGAAGCGCCTTGATGAGTACCTTGCAAGGGAACAGCTTGATGAGAATCATCATGCCACAGAGTAATTCATAAATGCACGCATTATCCACATTCAGCGGAAAACGCTATTCATAATGCATAATTGTGGTGTGCGCCTTGCGGCGGCAATTGTAAATTGATAATTCTGCGGCGAAGCCGCTGTTAATATCCGTCCTGCGAAGCAGGACACCTTAATTATGCATTATGCATTAAGCATTATGCATTAAAAACAGGGAGGTTTTATAATGAGTATCAACGTTGCACTTGACGGCCCTTCGGGGGCAGGAAAATCAACTATCGCCAAAATGGCGGCGGCAAGGCTTGGCTTTGTTTATGTAGATACGGGGGCTATGTACCGTACTATCGCCTACTATGTTATCAAAGAGGGAATAGGTGTCGATGACCCCGAGGCTGTAAAGGCTGCCCTTTCCGACATAAAGATAGAGCTTAAAAACGAAGGCACACAGCAGGTATTCTTAAACGGCGATAATGTATCCGACCTTATCAGAACGCCCGAGATATCAATGGGCGCTTCAAAGGTGTCGGCTATCCCCGAAGTAAGGGCTTTCCTGCTCGGGCTTCAGAAAGATATCGCCGCCACAAACGATATTATAATGGACGGCCGTGATATAGGCACGGTAGTTCTGCCCGATGCGCAGGTGAAGATATTCCTTACCGCATCAGCAGAGGAGAGGGCTAACAGACGCTTTAAGGAGCTTCAGGAAAAAGGCGACCCCTCGACCTATGAGGAAGTCCTTGCCGATATCAATCAGCGTGACTATAACGATACCCATAGAGATATCGCACCGCTTAAGCAGGCAGACGACGCCGTGCTCGTTGACTCGTCGGCTCTTACTTTAGAGCAGACGGCTGAGGAGATAGTAAAGGTAATAACCGAAAAAACAGCAAAAAAAAAAGAACGTAAGCCCCGAGAGCTAATGCCCGTGCGCCCTATAACAAAGGCGCATAAGTACAGCCCCGTAAAGCTTGTTTTCTATACTCTACTCAGAGTAATAGTGCTGGGGCTTTACCATATCTTCTATGATATACACTTTGAGGGCACGCAGAATGTGCCAAAGGACGGCGGCAACGTCTTTGCGTCAAACCACCGCAGCTATCAGGACCCCGTCTTTATAGCCCTGCATACTCGCACGCCCCTTTCCTATATGGCTAAGGAGGAGCTTTTTCAGCAGAATATACTCTTTACAGGGCTTATTAAGTTCTTCGGCGCTTTCCCCGTGTCAAGGGGTAAGGGCGATACGGCGGTAATTGATACATCTATCGAGAAGCTCGAAAAGGGCAGGAATCTTGTTATCTTCCCCGAGGGCACACGCTCTAAGGACGGTAAGGTAGGCCCGGGTAAGACCGGCGTTGCACTTATCGCCGCTGTTGCGCAGACTAAGATTGTCCCCGTGGGTATAATCTTTGAGGGCAAGCTTAAATTCAGACGTAAGGTCACAGTGCGCTACGGCACACCCCTTATGCCTGCTGATATCGGCGTTTCGGGTACTGACCCACGCTCGCTTAAGAAGCTTAAGCTTAAAATAATGGAAGAGATAACCAATCTGGTGGAGCAAAATGTTAACTAAATGTAAAATTTCTGTTGCAAAAACCGCAGGATTCTGTTTTGGTGTAGACAATGCGATCAAAATAGTGTATAATAAATTAAATAGCCGACATAATGTTGCGACCCTGGGGCCGATAATCCATAACCCAAATGTGGTGGCCGATCTTGAGCAAAAGGGCGTTAAGGCTATAGATATCACGCAGGCTCAGAAGGGGCAGACTGTCATTATCCGTTCTCACGGGGTGGGCAGGGCTGTTTATGATGAGCTTGAAGCGGCGGGTGCGCAGATAGTTGATGCTACCTGTCCTTTCGTGTCACGTATACATAAGCTTGTGAGTGAGCATTCCCGCAAGGGCGGTGCCGTGCTCATAGCGGGTGACCCCAGCCACCCCGAGGTGGAGGGCATAATGGGTCACTGCGAGGGCGATGTGTATACCTTTGGCAGCGAGGGTGAGCTTGAAAGCACCATAAGAGCAAACAGACTTTCCGACAGGGAAGTGCTGATAGTCTCGCAGACGACTTTCAATAAGGGCGTCTTTGAAAGGTGCCAGAGCCTTGCACATAAGCTTTTGCCAAAAGCCGAGATATGTGATACTATATGTAATGCAACTGCGAAAAGACAGCAGGAGGCAAGAGAGCTTGCAAAAGACTCCGACGTGATGATAATCGTCGGCGGCAGGCATAGCTCAAATACCCTGAAGCTTTGCGACGTTTGCAGAGAGTTTTGCAAGACAGTTCTTGTTGAAACGGCTGTCGAACTTGACTTTGCAGACTTTGAGGGCGCACAGAAAATCGGGATTTCCGCCGGCGCATCGACACCGGCTTATATAATCAAGGAGGTACAACAAACCATGAGTGAAATGACAAAAACTACTGAAGAGGAAGTATTTAACTTTGAAGAGGAGTTAGAGAAAACTCTCAAAAAAATACATAAAGGACAGAGGGTCGAAGGCTACATCATCGGTATTGACGCTAACGGCGAGGTAAAGGTAGATATCGGCACAAAGCATACCGGCTATATCCCCGCAGGCGAGCTTACAGATGATCCTACACTTAAGCCTGAGGACATTGTTAAGCCCGGCGATACAGTTGAGCTTATAGTTCTCACAACAAGCGACACAGACGGTATCGTTACACTTTCCAAGAAGAAGGTTGACGCTGCTAAGGGCTTCGAGAAGATAATCGAGGCTAAGGAGAATGATACAGCTCTCACAGGCGTTGTTACAAACGTTATCAAGGGCGGCGTTCTTGTTACAGCTAACGGCGTTAAGGTGTTCATCCCCGCTTCTCAGGCAACTGCAAGAAGAGATGACGATCTTAACGAGCTTCTTAAGAAGACAGTTGATTTCAAGATACTCGAAGTTAACGAGGGCAAGCAGAGAGCAGTCGGCTCTATCAGAGCACTCCTTAAGGAGCAGAGAGCTGCTGCACAGGCAGAGTTCTTTGAGAAGGCTGAGGCAGGCCAGGTTATCGAGGGCGTTGTTAAGAGCGTTACCGACTACGGCGCATTTGTTGACCTCGGCGGTATCGACGGCCTCGTAAGAAGAGCAGACCTCACATGGAACAGGATCAAGCACCCCTCCGACGTTGTTGCAGTTGGCGATAAGGTAGAGGTTACTATCAAGGATATTGATAAGGAAACAGGTAAGGTTTCCCTCACTATGAAGAAGGACAGCGATAACCCCTGGAACGTATTCAAGAGCAAGTATGAAGAGGGTCAGGTAGTTGATGCTAAGATAGTTTCTATCACCTCATTCGGCGCTTTTGCACAGATCATCGAGAATGTTGACGGCCTTATCCATATCTCTCAGATAGCTAACAAGAGAGTTGATAACGTGGCTGATATCCTCAAGGTAGGCGATCAGGTGCAGGCTAAGATCATTGAGATAAATGATGAGGCAAACAGGATCAGCCTTTCTATCCGTGCGCTTCTCCCCGAGGGTGAAGAGGAAGAGGCCGAGGCAGCTGATACCGAGGCTCCCGAGGACGAGGAATAATATAAGCTGATACTTAGTCAGTAAGATTTTTCGGGGGCGAGAGATCGTCCCCGTTTATATTGAAAAAGATAAAGCATAAAATTTGGTTTTGTATAAAAAGGACTAAAAATTATGAGTGAACAAAGAACAAAAGCAAGCACATCAAAAAAGAAAAAGCGCTCGCATAAAAAACATAAGAGCACGGGCTTTAAGGTCTTTGCAGGGTTTATGAAGGTGCTTGGTACGTTTTTGCTGTCTGTTATTCTTGTGCTGGTGATAACAGGGTCGATATTTGCTACCGCCTTGACTATCTATATACTCAACTATGCAGATACAACAACTACCGTAAGCCTTGAAAACATCACCGCCAGCTATACCTCACGTTTTCTCTATGAAAACCCCGATTATAATGACGATAGCAAAAAAGGCGATGAGTATAAGCTCTACTATGCGCTTAAAAACACCAACCAGCACGCAGTCTGGACTGATTATCAGAGCATTCCGCTCAATCTCTCCAACGCAGTCGTTGCCGCCGAGGACGAGAGATTCCTCTCCCACGACGGTGTTGACTTCAAGCGTACACTCCGTGCATTCTTAGGCGTTTTCATAGGCGATACGCAGGGTGGTTCGACTATAACCCAGCAGACAATCAAGAACGTCACCGGCGATGATGCAAGAGACCTTGCAAACGGCGGTGCTGAAAGAAAGATCCGTGAGATATTCCGTGCTATAAACGTTGAGAGAACATATTCCAAGGAGGATATCCTTGAATGTTACCTCAATATCATATCATTCGCAACCTGGGATTATGATATCAAGGGCGTTCAGGCGGCGGCTAACTACTACTTCGGTAAGGACGTTTCACAGCTAAACCTCGCCGAGTGTGCATCTATCGCCGCTATGATAAAAGAGCCTGCACGTATCAACCCTATCGAGGATAGAAAGACCAATAAGGAAAGAGCCCAGTACGTTCTTAGAAAGATGAACGATATCGGTATGATATCCACCGAGGAGTGGGACAAGGCGCTTGAAGACCTTGATAACCTCAAAACAACGGGTGATATCACCTATTCGAGCGTTACTAAGTTTGAAGACGAGACCAAGGATCAGGGCCCGACCTCGTGGTTTATGGACGATGCTATAACCCAGGCCGAGGAGATCCTTATGGATTACTACGGCATAACCGCTGTTGAAGCCAGCGAAAAGCTCTATTCGGGCGGCTATACTATCTATACTACCGTAGATATCAATATGCAGAAAGAGCTTGAAAAGAAAATGCGTGATAAGACCAATTTCCAGGCCTATGAGCTTGAAAAGGATAAGCTCGACTCCGCATTCTTCTGCTGTGACTACTACGGCCAGGTAAAGGCAGTCGTGGGCAACCGTAAAAAGAAAAAGGAATCAAGAACATTCTCTATCGCTACAATGGGTAAGATTTCTCCCGGTTCGACTATCAAGCCTATAGCGGCCTACGGCCCTGCTATTGACCAGGGTATAGTTTACTATTCGACTATACTTAAGGATGCGCCTATCGAGATCAAGATAAGCGATACCGAGACTAAGAAATGGCCTGTCAACTACTCTGACACCAAGGCCGAGAACTGGACGTATAATGACTTCCCGCTGTGGACGATGCTCCAGAACTCAACCAACACCGCATCAGCACAGCTGATAGAGATGCTCACACCTACCTATTCTTATAATTTCTTACAGCAAAAGCTCGATATCACCACCCTTACCCTCGATGATGCCGACTACGCACCGCTTTCTATCGGTGCAACAAGTAACGGTCTGCACCTTTCCGAGCTGGTAGAGGCTTATCAGATATTCGGCAACGGCGGCAAGAAGTATGAAATGACATGGATATCCCTTATCGAGGATAAGGAAGGAACTGTTATCTATGAGCATTCCGATTCCTATACACAGGCTATCGACCCGTCGAGCGCTTATGTAATGAACAGAATGATGAAGAAGGTCGTTGACAGCGGTACAGGTCAGGCTGCCAAGCTCCAGAACACCGAGCTTGTGGGCAAGACGGGTACTTCCGAGGACTGGAAAGACTTGCTCTTCGTGGGCTGCACCCCCGACTATATCAGCGGCGTGTGGATAGGCTTCTCAGATGACCCCCACACCATACCTACAAGCGAGTATCAGGATTCTTCGAGGATATGGCATAATATCTTCGGCGATATAGCCGAAAACGAGCCGCATCATACCTTTGAGATACCTGAGGGCGTTGTTGAGGCTAAATACTGCAAGAGCTCAGGCCTGCTGGCTACAAGCTCCTGCAAGAGCACCGAAACAGGCTACTATAAAGAAAGCGCTATGCCCGAATACTGCGGCTTAGGGTACTAAAGATAAATTTTATATCCCTCCGCACCAACGGGGGGATAATTTTTCAGTTGAACTCAGAGACGACCCCGAGGTGAATTTTTGGAAATTTGGAAAGGTCTTTACGGCCTTTCCAAATTTCCAAAGCTGGTTCAGGCGCCGAGCGGGTCGGCTCAGGTGTATGGGGGCTCCCCCCCCATTAGGAATGGAGAATAAACTTATGACAAAATTTAAACTCGCTGCCCCGTGTATTTTCGGGCTGGAAAGTGTGCTTTCGGGCGAGGTAAGGCGTATGGGCGGTGAGAACGTCACCACTACCGACGGCCGTGTGACCTTCGAGGGCGGAAAAGAAATGATAGCAAGGGCAAATCTCCGCCTTTCTACTGCCGAGCGTGTGCTTATCGAGCTTGGCAGCTTTAAGGCATTAAGCTTTGCCGAGCTGTTTGATAACGTAATGGCGCTGCCCCTTGAAGAATTCATCGACAAAGACGATGCCTTCCCCGTCAAGGGTCACTCGATAAACTCGCAGCTTCATAGTATACCCGACTGCCAGAGTATCATCAAAAAGGCCGCCGTCGAGCGCCTTAAAAACAACTATCATACCGACTGGTTTGAGGAAACGGGCGCTGTTCACCAGCTTATCTTCAATATCATCAAGGACGAGGTGAGCATATACCTCGATACATCGGGCGCAGGCCTGCATAAGCGTGGCTACCGCCGCAATTCAAACGCCGCCCCTATCAAGGAGACCCTTGCGGCAGGAATTATCGACCTTGCCAAGGTGCGGCTTTTTGATAAGCTTGTTGACCCTATGTGCGGCTCGGGAACTTTCGTGGTCGAGGGCGCATATAAGGCACTTAACATCGCCCCTGGGCTGAGGAGAAGCTTTGCCTGTGAGAAATGGCAGCAGAGCGACCCCGCCGTGTGGCAGGCCGAGCGTGCCGCCGCAGTCGAAGCTATCAACCGCACTAAGGAATTCAAGGCGCTGGGCTTTGATATCGACCCCCACGCTGTTGACTTAACTATCGAAAACGCCCGTAAGGCAGGCGTCGGCTCAAAGCTTTCTGTCTGCGAGCAGGATATAAGAGGCTTCAAGCCCCAGAAGGGTGCTGTGACTATATGCAATCCGCCCTACGGCGAAAGACTTCTCGATATAAGACAGGCCGAGGAGCTTTATAAGGTGCTGGGCGAAAAGCTTTCCCCCGATAAGGAAAGCCCCTGCTTTATCATCACGCCCCACGAGGAGTTCGAGAAATTCTTCGGCAAAAAGGCCGATAAAAAGCGTAAGCTCTATAACGGAATGATAAAGTGCAATCTGTATATGTACTTTAAATAATGCACCGTGCTTAAAAAGAGAAAAGGGGAGGATAAAATGTCAACCGAACTAAATAAGGCATACCTTGAACTGAAAGCCGACTGTGCTGGGCTTGATAAGGCAGGCTATGAGATAAGGGATAAGGGCAGCATTGAAGAATACCTTAAAATATCCCTTATGAAAATGCTTATTTGTATCAGCACGCAGGATGATAAAATGTCAAAGGCCGAGAGCGATTTTATAACAACCACCCTCGGCGTGGCGCTTACAAGCAACCCCTATGAACTTGAGCGCCTTAAGAAAATGATAACCCCCGACTCGGTGACAGACAGCCTGCAAAGGATATGCAAGGTGTTCATTGACGCCGAGAGCGACGGCGAAAAGACTGACTATAAAAAACTCAACGCCTTTGTAAATGACCTGGGTGTGGGCTTTATGGCGGCAGACGGCTCGGCAGACGACAGAGAAACTAAATTCCTAAGCCGCCTTGTTTATAGGCTGCGTGTTTTCGGTGAGAGCTATGTCAAGGGTATACAGAATTCGGGCGGCTTAAGCACAAAGCCCCTTAAAAAGCTTGCCCCTGCTCCCACAGCTGCCAAGGCAGATAAGCCTGCTAAAGCACAGCCAAAGAAAAAGGACGAGGAAGAGCTTACCCTTGAACAGTTAATGGAAAAGCTTGATGCGCTTATCGGGCTTATGAGCGTAAAGCAGGAGGTCTACAGCCTTGCAAACCTCATCAAGGTAAGAAAACTGCGTGAAGAGCGTGGCTTCAAGCAGCCCGAAATGTCGCTGCACCTTGTTTTCACGGGCAACCCCGGCACCGGCAAGACCACCGTTGCAAGGCTTTTGGCAAAGATATATCACCGTCTCGGCGCAGTCAGGGAAGATACCTTTGTCGAGGTTGACCGCTCAGGCCTTGTGAGCAACTATATCGGCCATACCGCAATAAAGACCCGTGAGGTCTGCGAGAGCGCTCTCGGCGGCGTGCTGTTTATAGACGAAGCCTACGCCCTTACCAATAAAACAGGCCAGAACGACTACGGCATCGAGGCCGTAAACACCCTGCTCAAATTCATGGAGGATAACAGGGGAGATATCGTCGTTATCTGTGCAGGCTATACCGACCTTATGGAGGAGTTTTTGAACTCCAACCCCGGCCTGCGCTCACGCTTTAACCGCTTTATCGAGTTCGCAGATTATACCGCCGAGGAGCTTCGGCAGATGTTCGAGCTGTATCTTAAGCAGTATTCTCTTAAGGCAGGCGAGGGCGTGACAGAGTATGTCGAGGAGTTCTTTGTTGATAGAATAGCCCATAAGCCCGAGTATTTTGCTAACGGCCGTGATGCGAGGAATTTCTTTGAAAAGGCTCTCTCCAACCAGGCCGACAGGCTCGCAGATGTTACCGACCTTAGTGACGAGCAGCTTATGACACTTACTATTGATGATGTCAAGGGGGTAGAACTGTGAGCTTTTCAGTAGTTTTTGATATGGACGGCGTGCTGTTCGATACCGAGACAGTCGCCCTTAAAAGCTGGATAACCGTCGGCGAGCGCCACGGCTATACGGGTATCGAGCCTGTGGCTTTCAAGTGCGTCGGCCGCAGCACTAAGGATACTATAGCTATCTTCCAGAGCGCCTACCCCGATGCGGATATACCCTCGATGCTCACAGAGTGCGTTGATGAGTTTAAAAGAATAATCGCCGCCGAGGGGCTTAAGCTCAAAAAGGGCGTAACAGAGCTTCTTTCGTGGCTTAAAGAGAATAATGTAAAGACCGCCGTTGCTTCATCGACCGATAAGCATGGCGTGCTCTCAAACCTTAAAAAGGCAGGGCTTGAAAGCTATTTCTCGGTGGTTTTCGGCGGCGATACAGTTGAAAACTCAAAGCCCGACCCCGAGATATATTTAAAAGCCTGCGCCGCCCTGGGCGAAGCCCCGCAGGATTGCTTTGCGGTGGAGGATTCAAATAACGGTATCATTTCCGCCGCCCGTGCAGGAATGCGCCCCATTCTCGTTCCCGATCTGGTGGAGAATACTGATGAGGTAAAGAAGCTGGCGGAGAAGCAGTTTAAAGACTTGCTTGAAGTCAGGGAGTTTTTTCAAAGTTTGTAAGAAACAAAATCACAAAAAGGTTTTTTGTCAAACTTTTTTCCTCAAAAAAAGTTTGCAGGTCAAGGACAGAGTCCTTGCAGGGTTTGGGGCGCCGCCGTCAGGCGATACCAACCTCCCCTCAGGGGAGGTTGTGAAGAAGACGGAGGAGTTTCCCCAACCGCTAACCACTTAAAGGAGGTGGCCGATATAAACAATAGATCAAAACGAATATCGGCAGCCCTCCTGTCGCTGCTGCTGTGCTCGTGTACCGTGAAAACAGGCAGCAGCACTAACGATAGCAGCAGCGCTGTTTCCGCAGCTGTCAGCGAAACATCATCATCGCAGACGTCGGCTACTACCGAAACCAAAGAGCCCGAAGTAGTCCTCCCCGAGATAAAGGGCTTTAAGGGCTCTTCTGATAAAACATCATTTAAGCTCAAATGGTCGGCTGCCGAGGGGGCTGACGGCTATGAGCTGACGCTTCGCCCTGCCGAGGGCGGTAATGAAGAAAGCTACGACCTGACTCCCGATAAGAATAGCTATACCCTGACAGACCGCAAAAACGGCGAGTGCGCCTTCTTCACCCTTAAAGCCTATAAAAGTATAGGCGATAGCCGCCGCTATATCGCACAGTCACGGGAGATAAGACTGACCACTATGCGTGAGAGTGTCCTGCTCACCGTGCAGAGCGTCTGCCAGTATTCACAGCCTGCTTTGCCTACAGGGTGTGAGTGCGCCGCATTAACTACGCTGCTTAAGCATTGCGGCTTTGGCGTGACTAAGAACGAGATAGCTTCAAAGTATCTCAAAAAGATACCCTTTGTCTCGAAAAAGGTCAAGGGCAAAAAGGGTGAAACCGTGCTATACGGCGCCGACCCGAATGAAGCTTTCCCGGGCGACCCGCAGGATGAGAATAGCTACGGCTGCTACGCAAAACCCCTTGTTGATGCCGCCAATAAGTACCTCGAAACGCAGGAAACTGCGCTTCGTGCAAAAGACCTTACGGGCAAAAAACTGAGCGCCCTTTATAAATATGTCAATAACGGCACCCCCATCGTGGTCTGGGCAACAAACGGCCTTAAGGCTTCAAAAAAGACCGATAGCTGGGTAACTACCGAGGGTAAGGAGATAACCTGGCTCTATAACGAGCATTGTCTTGTGCTGGTGGGGTATGATGAAAAGAAAAAGATAGTCTACTGCGCCGACCCCTCAAAACGAGAGACGCAGCCGCAGAAATATGACGCAAAGCTCTTTGAAAAGCGCTTTAAGGAGCAGGGGAGCCACGCCGTCATAATAGAATAGGAGATCATAGCAATTGGAAAAGGAAGTCGATCTTACAAAAATGGTGATAAGATTTGTGTTTGCGGTGCTTGAATCGGTGCTGCTGTGGAGCTTTCTGCGGGCGCTGCCCGTGGTGTGTGCGGGCAATATCGCAGGTATTACCGTAAGCTCTCTGCTGCTCGTTGTAACGCTGCTTTTTGATAAGTTCAAAGCCCTTGTCAGCAGGATTTGGGGCACGGGCGTGGGCAAGGTGATGCTTGTGCTTATAGCCCTTGTTGTGGCTGCGGGCATAGTCTACTGCGCCACACTTTCTGTGCTTATGGCAAAGGCTATAAAGAACGGCGAGAATAAAAAAGCCGACGCCGTCATCGTTCTCGGCTGCCAGATAAGGGGCGACCGCCCGTCGAGAATGCTCGCCTATAGGCTCGATAAGGCCTGCGAGTACCTTGAAGAGAATGAAGAATGCCTGTGTATTGTCTCAGGCGGAAAAGGCTGGGACGAGGACTATACCGAAGCCGAGGTAATGAAGAATTATCTTGTGGAAAAGGGCATAGACGAGAGCCGTATAATCGAGGAGGGCGAGTCTACCTCTACTCAGGAGAATATGGATTTTTCCTACGCTATACTTAAAGAGCACGGCATCACGGGCAATATCTGCTTTGTGTCTGATGGCTACCATATCTACCGTGCAGGGCTTATCGCTAAAAAAGAGGGTATAGACGCTTTCGGCCTTGCTGCCGAGACAGAGCTTCGCTTTCTGCCCACCTATTGGGTCAGAGAGTGGCTGACGCTGACATACTTTTTTGTGACTTCGTGAGGGGAGGATCCTCACTAAACTGCGGCTTTCTGACGCTTTTAGATGCCCCTGCCGCAGGGTAAGCAAAAATGACTATCAAAGGCCTTAAAAAGACGGTAAGATTGTATAGTTTTTTTGTTGCATTATTTTGCTCTTTGTGATATAATAAAAGATACGATAGATTAATAGTGTAGAATTGTGTACATATATGCCGAAAGGAGG